>CAJKOW010000005.1 GCA_905201685.1 uncultured Bacteroides sp.
GCCGGAAAGGCGAAAGTCCGATGAAAAGAAAATCGAAAATTGGTTTTCATCGTGTATCTCTGTTTATGAATAATTAGAGCTTCTTACTTCCTCCATGAAACTCTCCGTACTCTCTCTGTGAGGAAGGAAGATGGTAAATGTTTCTAAGATTAACGAAGCAAAATTAAGGATAATGTTTAAAAAATCAAATTTATAGTGCCGCAAAATGAAAAAACACTTTCATTTCGTCATATTGAGCGGGATAGAAGCGGAGTCGAAACATCCCTATGCATTCAACTGTTCTTTTTTTGTCCATCAAATGAATAATGAATATCAGAAAGTGTTATTTTTGTCAGACGTTTGGAGCTCTCTGATAAAGATTGAGGAGTCCCGACAATGTCAGACCGAAGCTTCGGATTTTCTGATTTAATTTTTAACTCAAGTTTTGCAAGTGCAAAACTTGCAGGAGTTAAAGAAGTTAGAAGAAGTTATCAAGGGTGTGTCAAAACTAAAAGTAACTGACATCTTGTTATTTTTAGGCACGGATTACACGGAAAAACACCGAGAAAGAAGAATAATCATCCGCGAAATTCCGTGTAATCCGTGCCTAAAGGAAAGCAGTTTCCTAATTTGACACACCCTCTTAGAAGTTAAAGACCAATAGACGAGAAAATGAAGAATGAAGAATTTCTACGACTCATTAATCATTACCCTTTACTATTACGAAACTATCGGCTTTAGCTTCTAACAGAGCAAAGCGGAGTGATAACTTCTGTAACTTCATAACTTCCAAGGAAGTATTACATACGAAACTTAATTTTTTTAATCAATGCTGAAGAAATGAAATCATTTCCTGTTGTCAATTGGAACAAGGAGCAGCGCCGTCGGTGGTGGCTGCCGTCGGTAATAGTGGTGTTGGTGCTTGTGGTGATCGGTTCGGTATGGCTGAACACCTCTTCTTTCCGTTCGGGGTTTGAGATTACCGACGAGCTGGGGGGAAACATCTTTCCTTCGAGCATTTTGTCCGTGGCTACAACCGATGCGCAGGTCATTGTGCCTTCCGACTCGCTCTATGTGGGCAATCCGAAGTCGTGCATCAGTATCAAGGTACGTTCGGGAAAAGCATACAGCCGTGTGCGTATCGAGGTAGCCGAAACTCCTTTCTTTTCGCTTTCGGTATCGGAGTTTGTGCTGGCCAAACCGCGGACAGAATACACCATCTATCCCGATATAATCTGGAACTATGAAGCACTGAAAGATAACAAGCAGGCCGAACCCATCAGTGTGGCAGTGACAGTCGAACTCAACGGCAAAGAGATGGGACAGCGGGTACGTACCTTTTCGGTGCGCAGCATCAACGAATGTCTGTTGGGCTATGTGACCGATGGAAACAAATTTCATGATACCGGTGTGTTTTTTGCGGCTTACGTCAACGAAGAGAATCCGATGATAGACAAGCTGTTGCGCGAGGCACTCAACACACGTATCGTCAACCGTTTTCTGGGGTATCAGGGTGGTACGGCCGAGTCGGTGGACAAGCAGGTTTATGCCTTGTGGAACATCTTGCAGAAACGTAATTTCCGTTACAGCTCGGTGTCGAACACCAGCCTGTCGAGCAATGTCGTCTTCTCGCAGCGGGTACGTACTTTCGACGATGCTCTGAACTCTTCGCAAATCAATTGTGTGGACGGCAGTGTGCTGTTTGCTTCGTTGTTGCGTGCCATCAACATCGAACCTATATTGGTGCGCATTCCCGGACACATGTTTGTAGGCTACTATACCGACAACGGTCATAAGAATATGGATTTTCTGGAGACAACGATGATTGGCGATGTCGATCTGGACGACTTCTTCCCCGACGAACGCCTCGATTCGACCATGGTGGGCAAGACGCAGAACCAGATGTCGCGCATCACCTTCGACAAGTCGAAAGAGTATGCCAACCGCAAGTATAAACAGTACGAGGAGGGGATTCACTCGGACAAGCTGAACTACATGTTTCTGGAAATATCGAAGGATGTCCGGCGGAAGATACAGCCCATCGGTCGGTAAACCGCTTTTTGCAGGCTTCGCTTGCAAATGAGCCGCGGGAATGTTACCTTTGCCCAACCAAGTCAGAATGGAATCACATGATGGAACAACAGAAAAAGTATATTTCGCCGGGAGCGTGGTTCTCCATGCAATATCCGGCAACGTGGAACGAATTTGAGGACGGCGAAGGTTCGTTCCTCTTTTATAATCCCGAGGAATGGACGGGAAACTTCCGCATCTCGGCCTATCGGGGGCAGAACGATTACGGACGCGAGTCCGTCAGGCAGGAATTGAAAGAGAATCCTGCGGCACGCCCCGTCAAGGTGGGAACGCTGGATTGCGCCTACAGCCGGGAGGCGTTCGAAGAAGAAGGCGAGCATTACACTTCACACATCTGGATAACGGGTATCGACGATGTGGCATTCGAATGTTCGTTTACCGTGCGCAAAGGTCAACCGGTGACCGAAGCCGAGCAGGTGATAGCCTCGCTGCAGGTGCGGAAGCCGGGTGTGAAATATCCGGCCGAACTGATACCTGTGCGCGTATCGGAAATCTGCCAGATCAACGAAGCCTACGAGTGGGTGTCGAACACGGTGAAAGACTTGCTGAAGAAAGACTTCCAGGGAGTGGAAGCCGATGTGGAAAACATGCAGCAGGTGGTGGACCGCGGTGTGATAGCACCTAAGAAGAAAGACCATTGGCTGGCCATGGGCATCACCCTTTGCGTCATTATGGCAAACGAGGAAGACGGAATGGAGTGTCGGACGCTGATCGACGGCAACCGTGAAGTCCCCGTATTGCTCAACACCCTTACAGGGCAGTGGATTGACCCTATGAAGCTGACATGGAGCAAGGTAAAGGCGGGCGAGAAAGTCAACCTGGCCGAAGCCTACTGTAATAACGGTTAATTCATTCTTCATTTTTTATTCTTCATTTTTTAATAATGTCTTCAATATTACAAGTAGAAAACCTGACCAAGTCGTTCGGTGATTTGGTCTTATTTGAAAATATATCCTTCGGTCTGGCCGAAGGGCAGCGCGTGGGGCTGATAGCCAAGAACGGAAGCGGGAAGTCCACGTTACTGAATATCCTGTCGGGCAAGGAAGGCTACGATGAAGGGAAGATCTCGTTCCGTCGGGATCTTCGTGTGGGCTATTTAGAGCAAAGTCCGCATTATCCCGAAGAGCTGACGGTGCTCGAAGCCTGCTTCCATCACGGCAACAGCACCGTGGATCTGATAAAGGAATACGAACGGTGCATGGCAACCGAAGGTCATCCCGGCATGGACGAGCTCCTGCTCCGCATGGATCAGGAGAAGGCCTGGGACTACGAGCAGAAAGCCAAACAGATACTTTCGCAGTTGAAGATACGCGACTTCGACCAGCAGGTGAAACACCTTTCGGGCGGACAGCTGAAACGGGTGGCATTGGCCAACACACTGATTACCGAACCCGATCTGCTGATTCTGGACGAGCCCACCAACCACCTCGACCTTGACATGACCGAGTGGCTGGAAGAGTATCTGCGCCGCACGAACCTGACCCTGCTGATGGTGACCCACGATCGTTACTTCCTCGACCGGGTATGTTCCGAGATCATCGAAATAGACAACCGCACGATCTATTCGTACAAAGGAAACTACAGCTACTATCTGGAGAAGCGTCAGGAACGGATCGATGCCAAGACGGTGGAAATAGAACGTGCCAACAACCTGTATCGTACCGAGCTGGAGTGGATGCGCCGTATGCCGCAGGCACGCGGTCACAAGGCACGCTACCGCGAGGATGCTTTCTATGAATTGGAGAAGGTGGCCAAACAGCGCTTCTACGATGCCAACGTCAAACTTGATGTGAAGGCTTCGTACATCGGCAACAAGATTTTCGAGGCCGACCACCTGAGCAAATCTTTTGGCGACCTGAAGATACTGGACGATTTCTCTTATATCTTTGCCCGCTATGAGAAGATGGGCATTGTCGGCAACAACGGTACCGGAAAATCGACCTTTATCAAGATACTGATGGAACTGGTGAAGCCCGACAGCGGTACACTGGACATTGGCGAGACGGTGCGCTTCGGTTACTATTCGCAGGATGGACTTCAGTTTGACGAACAGATGAAGGTGATTGACGTGGTCCGCGACATTGCCGAGGTCATCGAACTGGGCAACGGCAAGCGGCTTACGGCTTCGCAGTTTCTGCAACACTTCCTCTTTACCCCCGAAACTCAGCACAGCTACGTCTATAAACTGAGCGGCGGGGAACGCCGGCGGCTTTACCTCTGTACGGTGCTGATGCGCAATCCGAACTTCCTGGTGCTCGACGAGCCGACGAACGATCTGGACATCGTCACCCTGCAGGTGCTCGAAGAGTATTTGCAAAATTTCAAGGGATGCGTCATTGTCGTGAGCCACGACCGTTACTTTATGGATAAGGTGGTAGATCATCTGCTGGTGTTCAACGGCGGAGGCGATATCCGCGATTTCCCCGGTAACTATACCCAATATCGGGAATGGAAGGAGGCAAAGGCGCGTCACGATAAAGAGCAGCAGGCAGCCGTCAAGCCACAGGAGGCGAAGACCGCCAAGGTACGCCTGAACGACAAACGCCGCATGACGTATAAGGAACGTCGCGAGTTCGAACAGCTGGAACAGGAGATAGCCACTTTGGAGGCTGAAAAGAAAAGCATCGAAGAGGCGTTGTGCAGCGGGACGCTGTCGGTGGAAGAACTGACGGAGAAGTCGAAACGTTTGCCGCAGCTGACGGATTTGATTGACGAGAAGACGATGCGGTGGTTAGAGCTGAGTGAGTTGGAATAAAAGCCTCTCAGACCTCACCCCCGGCCCCTCTCCCAAGGAGAGGGGGAGGAGTTACTTTTTCCTTTTTCTGAATGAATAATTAAAGATAATCAGATAGAATAGATATGCTACCAACAACCGATACTTCGTCTCATCCACTACCCCCTCTCTTCGGGAGAGGGGGGCAGGGGGGTGAGGTCTCCAACTACCACAGCCATTCCCTCTACTGTGACGGCCGTGCCGGCATGGAAGATTTTGTGCGTTTTGCTCTGAGCCGTGGTTTTACTTCTTATGGTTTTTCTTCCCACGCACCCCTTCCGTTCCCTACGGCATGGACGATGGAGTGGGATCGCATGGAGGACTATTTCGCCGAATTCCGGCGGTTGAAACAGAAGTATGCCGGACGGATTGAACTGTATATCGGGTTGGAGATAGACTATCTGAACGAGGAGAGCAATCCGGCAGCCGAATGCTTCCGGTGTCTGCCGTTAGATTATCGCATCGGGTCGGTTCATCTGTTGTATGATGAAGCCGGCAAGGTGGTAGATGCTGACCTGCCCGCTGCAAAGTTCCGGCAGATGGTTGACGAGCATTTTCACGGGGATGTGGAGCAGGTAGTGCGCCAGTATTACGAGCGTTCGTGGAGGATGGTGGAGTTGGGTGGTTTCGACATTGTGGGGCATGCCGACAAGGTGCACTACAATGCTTCTTTTTGCCGTCCCGGCATTGTGGACGAACCTTGGTACGACCGTTTAGTATGCGATTATCTGGCTGAAATAGCCCGTCGGGGATATCAAGTGGAAATCAATACGAAGGCTTATGGAGAACTGGGCGTTTTCTATCCCGACGAACGTTACTTTCCTTTGCTTCGCGAATTGGGAATCCGCGTTCAGGTAAACAGCGATGCCCACTATCCCGAGCGCATCAGTAACGGTATGCCCGAGGCTTTCCGAGCTTTGCGGAATGCAGGTTTTACGTCTGTGATGCAATTGCGTGCGGGACAGTGGGCAGAGGTGCCGATTGTTTAGCACAATAGTTCGGTTCCGGTTCAGCGATAAATTTTATTCGCTTGCGGTTCCGGAGTTATTTACTTTTCAGCAGAAAGTCGTCAATGGCTTTCTTGTAGGTCGCCTTGTCGGCAGCCCCGCTGAACAATTGAGGCTTTTCGTCCATCGGAATGAGCACAAAGAGAGGAATGCTTGTTGCATTGAATAAAGCGGCAAGTTCTTTCTCCTTATCTACATTGACCTTGTAGATTGTGATTTTGCCTTCGTATTCTTTGGCGAGTTCTTTCATGATAGGAGCAACCTTGCGGCACGGACCGCACCAGTCGGCATAAAGATCGATGATGGCGGGTTTGTCGCCTTTGTATTTCCATTCTTTTTCGTTCTGATAGTCGAAAACCTTGTCGATGAACATGGCTTTGTTCATCACTACGACATCTTGGGCATAGCCCAGAAGTGTGGTGGCTACGAGAGCCAGTGTTAGCAATAGTTTCTTCATATTTTTGTTAGTGATGAGTAATGAGCTACGAGCTACAAGCTACGCGTAATGAGCTATAAGTAGTGATTTATACCCTCATAATACACTTGTCACTCGTAGCTTGTAGCTCATAACTTTCCATTATACATACTTTTCAATCAGGCTGACAAGCTCGTTGCTTTGTACTACACCGGACTGTCTCCAAACCAGCTTCCCGTCCTTAAAGAGCATCAGGGTGGGGACGGCCTGTATGCGGTATTGCATGGCCAGTGCCTGTTGTTCATCTACATCTATTTTCACGATGCGAGCTTTGTCGCCCACGTGGCTTTTTACATTTTCCAATATGGGGTGCATCATTTTACAGGGACCGCACCAGGTGGCATAGAAGTCAACGAGTACGGGAACTGTTGCGCTGTTAATCAAGTTTTCAAAGTTTTCCATAATGATATTGAATAAATAGTTCTTGATGTTTCTAACAAACAGTGTGCCGTTTTTGTTCTTTCGGCCGATTATTTGGCGATGTCAAGCTCGTCGATGAGGTGAGAAGCTCCTGCATATTTTTCGATGATGAAAAGCGTGTAGCGAATGTCCACACAGGCGGCACGCTGTGACGAGGGTCGGAAAGCGATGTCGCCTGTCAAACCTTCGTAATTGCGGTCGAAAGCAGTGCCTATGAGTTCACCTTTGGCATTGAATACGGGGCTGCCCGAGTTGCCGCCCGTGTTATCGGTATCGACGATGAAGCAGACTGGCATACGTCCGTCGGGCAGGGCATAGCGGCCGAAGTCCCTGGTACGCCAGAGTTGCTTCAGCTTGTCAGGTACAACGAATTCCCAGTTTGTCGGATCTTCCTTTTGCATCACACCGTCTAAAGTGGTGTAGTAGTCATATACTGTTCCGTCGGCCGGTTCGTATGAAGCCACCTTTCCGTAGGTCAGTCGCAGGGTGGAGTTGGCATCGGGGTAGATGGGTTGTCCGTCAGCCTGTCGCATGTCCATCATGCCTTTTACCCAGGTCTTGTGGGCGTCGTTATAGTCGCGGTTGGCATCCATCATGGCAATGGCTGTCTGTAGCAGGCCGTCGGTGATGGAGTATTTGAAGAGTATCATCCAGTCACCCGTCAGCTTGTAGAGTTTGGGCTTGCGGATAAACTTGTCGAAGTTTTCGCGGCTGCCGAAGATGGAATACTTGAAGCAGGCGTCGATGAAAGCATCCGTATCTCCCTTGAACCGGCGGTCGATGACCTTAAAGATGCCGATGCGCTGCTCTTCGGGAATGTACCGGGCATATGTGCGCAGCATTTCCTTGCCAACCAGTTTCTCGACTTCGGGGTAGGGGATGGAGGCAAAATATTTGTCGGCTGCTTTCTTCAGACTGTCGGTAGCAGACTGGATGGCGGCTTTATCCTTGTTCTTCAGAGCAGTCGTAAGGGAAGCTGTGTTGGGGATGCGCATAAAGTCGAGTGCGGTGATCAGTGCTTCCTGAATGGCCTGCTGGTGATAGAGGGCCGGACGGCGTTGTTTCACAATGGCCCGGATGCGGTCGAAGGCGGCCTGATAGGCCGTGTCACCCAACTGACGTCCGCGTGCCAAGAGAGCTTCCTGCTGGGCGCGTTTGGTGTCGAGCACGTGCAGACGGACCAGACCCTCGTTCATGCCGATGGCATTCTTCCAGTAGTTGGCGCTGGAAGCATACTTGCTGGCATAGTGGATGCGAACGGCATCGTCCTTCAACATCTGTTCCATGAGGACACGCTGGCGGGCATCGCGCACGTGATGGCGCATGAAGTTGGTGGTCTGCATCCGCTCTTCGACCTCGTCGGCTATCATGTAGCGCCAGTTACGTCCGGGGAAACCCATGACGAAGGCGAAGTCGCCTTCCTTGTATCCGGCCAGACTGATGCGGAGGTGTTTCTTGACATGCAAGGGCTGGTTGTCGGGGTTGTAGGCTGCCGGTTGTCCGTCACGGTCAGCATAGATGCGGAACAGGGAGAAGTCGCCCGTGTGGCGTGGCCACATCCAGTTGTCGGTGTCGGCACCGAACTTGCCAATGCTCGAAGGCGGCGCACCTACCATGCGGATGTCGCTATAGACGGTTTTCAGAAACAGGTAGTGGCGGTTGCCGCCGTAGAAGGCTTTCAGTTCGGCTTTGCCGCCTTTGCCTAAGGTGATGTTCTGGTCTCGGAGGAAGCGTTCGCATACCTGAGCCAGGTACTTGGGCGAAAGGTAGTTGGTGCCTTGCGGATCGGGATCTTTCTTCAGCTGTTGCTGCACGTAGTCCGTCACGTCCAGTATGCGGTCGATAAAGGTGATGGTAAGGCCTTCGCAGGGCAGTTCTTCCTGGCGGTTCATGGCCCAGAAGCCATTGGTCAGGTAGTCATGCTCGACGCTGGAGTGCTGCTGGATGGCACCGTAACCGCAATGATGGTTGGTCAGTACGAGGCCTTCGGCCGAAATGACTTCGCCCGTGCAGCCTCCGCCGAAGTGGACGACGGCGTCTTTCAAGGCAATCCCATCAGGATTGTAGATGGAGTCGGCTGGGATGAGCAGGCCCAGTTCCTGCATGGCTACTTCGTTCTGCCGCTTCAGGTCGGTCAGCATCCACATGCCTTCGTCGGCCAGCGCGGGGAGTGTCAAGGCAGACAGGGCTGCCGCAAATAACAGTCTTTTCATAATGAATGGAGCTTAAGGTGAAAAAACAGGCACGGATTTCGCGGAAGGTTCACGGTCGTTTCTATCTCCGTGATTGTCCGTGTAATCCGTGCCTTTTATTTTATTACTCTACGATGGTCATCTCGTTGATGAGGTGGCTGCAGCCGCCCAGCTTTTCGAGGATGAAGAGCACGTAACGGATGTCGAGGGCGATGCAACGTTGCAGGTTGTTGTCGAAGTTGATGTCGCCGCTCAGCGATTCCCAGTTGCCGTCGAAGGCACAACCGATGAGGTGGCCTTCGCCGTCGATGACGGGCGAGCCGGAGTTACCGCCAGTGATGTCGTTCGTCGTCAGGAAGCAGACAGGCATGGTGCCGTCGGCCATGGCATAGCGGCCGAAGTCCTTCTTCTGGATGAGTTCTTTCAGTTTGGCAGGAACTACGAATTCCGGATTTTCTGGATCTTCCTTCTCTAAAATACCGTCGGTGGTAGTAAAGTACTTGTAGTGTACGCCGTCCTTCGGATTGTACGACTTCACATTACCGTAAGTCAGACGGATGGTGAAGTTGGCATCAGGATAAGAAGGTACGGGAAGTTTCATTTCGTTCAGACCACGGATGTAGGCTTTGTGGAGCAGGCTGAGTTCCTGTGCGTACTGGTTGTATTCGGCAGCAGCTTCTTTCTGCTTATCAAGCTTGGCACGGCTGTAAGCTGTAGCGAGGTCGCGGTCGATGGCTTTTACGGTAGGCTTCTTCATGAATTTGTCGAAGTTGGCACGACTACCCATGATGGAGGTATCGAAGAGGTCGTCCACGTAAGCGTTGTAGTCGCCTTTGTACTCTTTTTCAATAGTCTGGTAGAAGGCCGGTAATTCTTCAGGTGTCAGTGCACTTGCCAAAGCCGGCAAGATGGCTTTGGCCACGGCGCGATCTACCTGCTGGTCGTAGTCCTTGTTGTAGATGTCGTTATATACCTTTTCGAACTGTTCCTTGGTAGCCTGCAGCAAAGAGTCGTTCTTGGTTTCGATGGCTTCTTTCATTTTGTCCATCAAGGCAGGCGGGCAGCCGAATTCGATAGCTCCGCTTAAGGCTTCACCGATGTATTCCAGGCGGCGCAGAGAGGGTGTCATATTCTCTACCAAAGCATCAATCTTCTCAACCACTCCTTCGTATTCGGGTTTGCCTTTGGCGAAGTCGGCAAACTTACGTTCCTGCTCGGCTTTGGTGGCCAGTACGTCGTTGTCCACGATGGCTTTGTTCATACCGATGGAATTCTTCCAGTAATTGCTGCTGCCTGCAAACTTGTTGGCATACTGTATGCGGGTCTTGTCGCTCTGACGCATGTACTTCTTCAGCACGTCAAGATAAACGGTACGCATGTCGATCATGGCCTGGTTGATGGCAGTCATGCGTTGACGTACTTCGCTTTGGGTAAGGTAACGGTTGGTACTGCCGGGAAATCCCATGATCATGGCATAGTCCCCTTCGTTCAGCCCTTTGAGCGAGATGCTGAGATACTTGGGAGTCTTCAGAGGTACGTTGTCTTTGCTATACTCGGCCGGTTCACCGTTCTTGTCGGCATAAATGCGGAACATGGAGAAGTCGCCCGTGTGGCGCGGCCACATCCAGTTGTCTGTTTCGCCTCCAAACTTACCGATGCTCGAAGGAGGAGCTGCAACCATACGTACATCGGTATATACCTTATAATAAATTAAGTAGTATTTGTTTCCGGCATAGAAGGGCAGTGCAAGGGGCTCGATGCCCGGTTTGCCTTTCAGGTCGCTCTTCTCCAGTTCTTCTTTGGCCAGTTTGTTCAGGAAGGGTCGGGTCATGGCTTTGTATTCGTCTGTTTCGCCGGCTTTGATCTTAGCATTTACCAGGTCGGTAATGTCAACGATGCGATGTACGAAACGGAATTTCAGCCCCGGAGTGGGAAGCTCTTCTGCGCGACTTTTTGCCCAAAAGCCATCAGTCAGGTAGTCATGCTCAACGCTGGAATGTTGCTGGATGGAGGCGTATCCGCAGTGGTGGTTGGTCAGGATGAGGCCTTCGGGCGAGATGATTTCGCCGGTGCACCCTCCACCAAAGATGCCGACAGCATCTTTCAGCGAAACGCCATTGGGATTGTACAGGTCGTCGGCCTCTAACTTCAGACCCTGTTTCTTCATCATTTCAATGGAATTCTGCTGCTTGATAAGCTGAAGCAGCCACATGCCTTCGTCGGCCTGTGCCGAGAAGGTGAATGCTGCGGTTAGGGCCGCAACAAGATACTTTTTGATTCTCATAAATATTTATATTATTGGGGATTAGGTTTTACTTGTTTTGCCTCGGTCAGTTGAACTTGCCTTCGCGGATCGCTTGCATCACGTTGGCCGGCGCACGTTTGGCCATCAGCTCTTTTTTCATATAATCCATGTAAGGTGCTACGTGGCTGAAGAACTGGTGGTAGCCTTTGCAGAGGTAGTTCAGTCCGGGTTCGCCGTCGGCTGTGCGGGCAAAGCGGTTCTTGGGGCAGTCGCCGTTGCAGGCAAATAGCCATTCGCATTCTTTGCATTGGCGTGGCAAAGAGTCGTATTTGTTTTGTCCGAAGCGCTGTTGGCGTTCACTGTACATCATTTCTACCAGGGTTTGCTGGTAAATGTTGCCCAACTTGTATTCGGGGAAGACAAAGTGGTCGCATGCATATACATCACCGTTGAACTCCATGACTCCGGCATGTCCGCACGTGCGTGCCATGGAGCAGACACCCGGTTGCTGTCCTACCCAGTTGGCGAGGGTAGAGTCGAAGAGTTGGATGTAGTATGTTCCCACATCTTCTTTGATCCATTCGTCGAACAGGCTGCAGAGGAAGTTTCCCCATTGTTCGGGGGTAACGGAAAAGTCGGCCAGTGGTACCTGCCCGTCATCGGCCGGTGAAGCCAGGTAGCGTCCGTCTCCATGAGGCAGGATGCGTTCAACGATAGGTGCAAACTGAATGTAATGACAACCGATTTCCTTGAAGAACTGGTAGAATTTCAGAGGATAATCGGCATTGAAATCATTTACCACTGCCATGCCGTTCCATTCTACACCGTGCTTCTTCAGCAAGTTGATGCCTTGCATCACCTTATAGAATGAAGGACGTCCTTGTTTGTTCTTACGATATTCGTCGTGGAACTCTTGTGGCCCATCAATGGATACGCCTACTAACCAGTTGTTTTCCCTGAAGAATTCGCACCATTCGTCGGTGAGCAGTGTGCCGTTGGTCTGTATGCAGTTGTCGATGGTGCGGCCGTTTGCATATTTCTTCTGCAGTTCGACGGCACGTTTGTAAAACGACAAAGGACGCATCAGCGTTTCTCCTCCATGCCAGGTAAAAAGTACTTGTGGCATGGTCTGGGAATTGATATACTGTTCAATGAACTTTTCCAGCAGTTCTTCGCTCATTACGTGCTTGGGGTTATTTTTGTAGAGATTGGATTTCTCCAAATAGTAGCAATAGTCGCATGCCAGATTGCACACGGCTCCTACGGGTTTTAGCATCACGTAGAGTGGTTTGGCGAAAGGGGCATAAGTGGACATGTTCAGTTTGAATTGATTTTTTGATTAATTTATGTGCAAAAATACGTAAAGCAAATGAAAATACGTTTTTTGCCTCTTCCTTTATAAGGATTATTAATACCTTTGCAACGTGAAAATCATAAATCTTTGATATATGGTTAAGAAAGAGATAAGCTATATTCTACCATTTTTTATTGCATTGGTCCTGTTTTCTTCCTGTGGGCGCAACAAGTACAAGGTTGATGGGACTTCTTCCATAACAAGCCTTGACGGAAAAATGTTGTTCCTAAAAATATTTCAGGCAGACGGAGAATGGGCGACAGTTGATTCGGCTGAAGTGATTCACGGATTCTTTAATATGGAAGGACCGGTCGATTCGGTGATGATGGTGACTCTGTATATGGACGATGAAGGCATTATGCCTTTAGTGCTGGAAAACGGGAAAATCAAAGTAACGTTGTCCAACGATCAGTTGGTTGCCAAAGGAACTCCGTTGAATGATGCGCTTTATGAATTTATTGAGAAACGCAATTCGCTTGAGTTGAAGCTTGACGAAATAGACCGGAAAGAAGCACGTATGGTGCTGGACGGTGCCAACTTGGAGGATATACACGAGCAACTGAATAAGGAAAGTGAGGATCTAGTGAAGGAAATGAACGACTATGTGAAGGGATTCATTGCCGACAACTATGAAAATGTATTGGGTCCCAGCGTATTTATGATGTTGTGCAGTACATTGCCTTATCCGGTGATGACTCCACAGATTGAGGATATTATGCGGACAGCTCCGACAAGTTTTAAAGAAAACTTTTTTGTGAAAGACTTTTTGTCGAAGGCAAAGGAGAATATGCAACTGATCGAAGAGCAGAAGAGACTTAGTTCGGTAGGAACAACGAACTGATTTTTGATCTTTTTATTCATTTCATTTCATTTCTTCCCGTATCATCCATTCGGATTCGTTCGAATGGGTTTGATACGGGATTTTTTGTTGTCTGAAAAGGTGGATGCGAAAACTTTAGGACAAACGAAGGTCGTATAGCTACTTGAAAAAATGGGCGCTGATTTTTTCTGTAGTTAAAGAAATATTTTTCCCTAACTGGAGAATTGTTTTTTCCCAGTTAATGGGGTATTTATCGGGAAGTAATGAATCGTACGGATTGTTTCAATTTTATTTTTCAAGGTACTTCCTGATCCTGATTCTTGACCATTCCCTTATACTTTTCAGGGAGTGCACTTTCTACGACGGCATAGGCTTCGGTAAGCGTGGCCTTGATGTTTTCGGGACCTTTTCCTTTTGGAGGAATCGGATCGTGTATAGTCAGTATCAGGCGATGACGGTGTATCCATTTGCCGGTGCGGGGCAGGATCTCGAACGAACCGTCGATGGTGACTGGTACGACAGCCAATTGCAGGTCGTCGGCCAGTTGGAAGGCACCGCGTTTGAAGTAGCCCATGTGTCCCGTAAACGTACGTGCCCCTTCGGGAAATACGACCAATGAAACGCCATCGGTCAGTGAGGATTCGGCCTGGCGCATGGTTGCCAATATCTTTTTGGGATTGCTGCGGTCCACGAAAATGTGTCCGGCGCTCTCGCAGGCTTTCCCTACAAAGGGGATTTTCCGCAGACTTTTTTTCATCATCCATTTAAAGTTACGACCTAAAAAACCGTATATCAGGAAGATGTCGAAGGCTCCCTGATGGTTGGGAACGAAGACGTACGAGGTATGTTTATGAACTTTTTCACGACCCTTTACTTCTACAGGGATCAGAAGCAGGTAACAGATCAGGCGTGACCATATTTTCCCGGGATAATAGCCCCAGAAGTGTGCTCCCCCTATCAGGGAACCAATGATGGTAACCAATGCTGTCAGAATGGTGAGTACCAGCAGGATGGGTAATGCAAAGCAGACTTGATAGATGTTGTAAAGTATCCTCATATTCTTCTTTTTCTTTAATCTCTGTTTTTATTATGGTTGCAAAGATAATATCGAATAATGGAATATGAGGTACGGGAAGAATATTTTTTTGCTGTCAGCCTTGCCGCTTCAGCTCGATGACGGTGATTTCGGGCCAAGCTCCAAGTCTGAAAGGCAGGCCTACATATCCGATGCCGATGTTGACGTACAGAGCACGGTCGCCTTCGTAATACATACCCTTCCATTCGGGGTAACGAAGAGTGGCCAATGAACGTCCGAACAGAATAATCTGCATGGCGTGGGTATGTCCGGCCAACATCAGTTCGATCTCCGATTGGGGCAGTACCTCCCGGTGCCAGTGTGTGGGATTATGACTTAATAGTATGCTGAACAAACCTTCTGTACCTTTCATGGCACGTGGCAGGTCGGCATGTTGGGGGAAAGGTGGTTCACCGTCGTTTTCTACGCCTATCAGGGCAATGCTGTCTCCATTGTGCCGGATAATGTCATGTTCGTTGTTCAGCAGTTTCCATCCCATGGCTTTCTGCTGTTCCATGAGGTATTGCAAATTCTGTTTCTCGTCATTTTCATTGGCCCAATGATAATAGGTACCATAATCGTGATTGCCTAATACGGAGTAAACGCCGTCGGGCGCATGAAGTTGTGACAGAATCTGCTGGAAGCCGTCCAGCTCATGACTTTGCTGGTTGACCAAGTCGCCGGTGAAAACGATCAGGTCGGCTTTCTGTGCATTGACCATATCCACCAGTTTTTGGATGGAAGTAGGATCTTTCTGCCAGCTTCCGATGTGAATGTCGGAAATCTGTACAATTCGGTAACCGTCGAATCCAGCGGGAAGGCGGTCGGAACAGTATTCTACTTGTTTCACTTCGAAACGTCTGATGCCTGCCAGTGCACCATAAATGATGCCTCCGAAACAGATGACAGCCAGCAACAGTCCGATGGCATTGAACGGTGTGCGAGGACAACGGCGTATGGCCCAATGTACCAGTATGCCAATCAGTGAGCAAAGCATAAAGATGGTTTTGGGAACTGCAAACAACATGATGCCTACTGCCAGACGGCCAATGCTGTGAGTATGGTTGGATAATGCGTTGTCGCCGCTCAGATACATGTAGTAGATGTAGATAATCATCAGTAGCAGGGTGGGCAGCCAATAGGAAAGTCGTACGCGGATGTTTCGGGTCTTTTTTATGATGTGTACAAAATAGATGTACACATCGGGTATTAGCAAGAAAATTACCAGTAAAAGTGTTATTCGGTGCATATGTCTTTCAGTTCTTCTATGTTCTTTTTAATGTTGTCTAAATGTTTGTAGATGCCTTTCCGGTAGAGCAGACCGATAACGAGGACATCGAGGATGAGGAAAACCGTGATGAGGAAAAACTGGGTACCGATGGCTTTCAGGTGATAGCCCATGATCCAATAGTTAAATGCATTGAACACAATAACCCATATGCAAAGGGCTATGATCTCGTTGCGTGTCCATCGGCGGAAGACGGTCATGCGGCGACTTACTTCGGCAACCGACATTTCGTCTATACGAGTGCGCCTGTTCCAGCGGTAGGTTTTCCAGTCCCACCAGATACCGATAATGATGCTGATGCCAATAAATAACAGGAGCAGTGAAATTTTGTGTTGTGTATCGGTATTCTCTACGACGCTCTGCATGACGGACAGAACGACGATAAGTAGCAACAAAACTATGCCGCCTGCTACGATTGAGATGCGTTGCAGGCCTAATATCCGGCCAATGCTTTTTGCCGTACCGGCTTTACAGTGCTCAATAAGTTCTTTGATCTGTTTTCCGTTGGCGATTGGCTCTTGTTGCAGTTGTCTGTCCAATGTATTCCACGATTTCTTCAATTCATCCAAATCCATATGTCTATTCCTCCTTGTTCATTTTTCTCAGTTTGTCTTTTATTCGGCTTAGTTTTGTAGCTACGTTAGTTTGGGTCAGTCCGGTGATTTCGGCAATTTCTTCGTAACTCTTGTCTTCCAGATAGAGCAGGATAATCGATTTTTCCAATTGTCCCAACCGATTAATCATGCCATACATCCGTTTCAGCATGGCTTGTGTTTCGTCGGCCTCGTCAATGCGGTCGGCTATTTGCGACAGTGTCACAATTTCTGGAATATTTTTTTCTTTCCGGATAAAGCTGATACAAGTGTTCAGAGCAATGCGGTAGATCCATGTTGAGATTTTGCATTCATTGCGAAACTTGGGGTATGCTTTCCACAAGTTAATGACTACTTCCTGATACAAGTCGTTGAGGGTAGCATGGGGAGTGGTGTACAAGTAGCACACCTTGTAGATGACACGCTCATATTCCTGTATGAGGGTTACAAATTCTTGCTCTGCATGTTCCATTTTTTATTGTATCAGCTTTAGAATTCCAACCTTGCACATTCTGTTAGTCGTCTTATGCCGTTAAAAATCACAAAGCGGGGAAAAACATTGTGGCAAAGATAGGAAGATAATGCAGAAAACCTTATCGGGAAGAATATAAATTTGAGAATAATAAGTTTCTGTAACGATGCTTTTTATATAGGTTGAAATACAGAAAGTCTGCAAGGCGTGTCGGAGCAAACCGACGCCTTGCAGACATGAAAAAGTGTTATGAAGGATTGTTGAAAATCAGTTGTAAAATTTTCGCATGGGGAATACACCTATCGGATAGCTTGTCTGGTTTTCGATTTTCTTAATCAGCTTGGGTGTTTCACCACTGCAGTCATATATCAGCAGATAATTATGTGTAGGGATGTCGCTTTCGCTATAGTCGTCCGACAGAGCAATGTACAGGTATTGGTTGGACGGATCGGTTATGACATTGCAATTCAGGTATTTCCCGTCGGGAGCGTCCTGTTTCGCATCGATGTAGTCGGTTGCCTGCCAAGTGTCTAACGAAAGGCGTCTGACGGTAGTGCCACCTGCTGCATAGTACAGATAATTTCCAGCTAACGCAATTCCTGAGGTGTTGAAGAATTCGGCGGAGATGTCTTCGGCAATTTGCTTTTCTTTGGTTATCTCCCATTTGTCGAGGTCCACGAAGTACAGATAGCTTTTCTTTTCTCCTCCTCTGCCACAAGTAGCTAACATAACTTCACGTTCGCCAGTCTGGCAAATGCCGCTGATAAAATCTCCTTTCAGATCAGGCAATACACGGCTTACTTTGTTCATGCCTTTCGAAAACTCAATCAGGCGTGTGGTTTCCCAGAAACCTCCGCCGCCACAATACAGGTGGTCTCCTACACGAATAATACCTCGGGTACTGGCTACTCCTTCTACCGTATTGCCTTGGTTGCCGAAATGGAAGGAGCCTTCGATGATGTTCAAATCTCCCGTAGTACTGTCGAAGCGGAATACGCCTTGTGCATCAGAAAAGAAAATATTTTGTTCGTCGAGAACTGCAATATTCTCAAGAGGGGTAGTGATCGGCATCATTTCTTCTGGATCAAGGCTTCCTTCAGGACGATGAAACTTGAGCTCATCCATTTTATATGCTTTTTCCCGTTTTAAAGTGACAGCATCGGCTATAACCAGTACTCCATCTCCTTCTTCACCATTAGGACTGTAGATGCCGTTACTTATCAGGTAGATTTTTCCATTATACATATAAAGATCTTGAGCTTCATTTCCAAAGGCGGTTCCATTCACTTTTTTATAGCTGTTTTCTTCAATAGTACCTTCTGGACTGATATAGGTGATAGTACTGTTTTGTGAGAGACGTGCTCCCTGGTTCAGGATTATCACTCCATCCGGATGGGCATATCCGTCCAGATAGGTTGTTTCGTCGTTGGAGTTGTTGGAATCGCCGGGAGTTTCATCAATCGTATCGGAAGAACATCCGGTCACCAAACTCAGTGTACAGAAGCTGGCTATACAAGCCATCATGATTGTTTTATTTATTTTCATCTTTCAAGTCTCTTTATCAATTAATTTTCAGGGTAGAAATAACATCCGGCAGGGAAGTTTGTATAATTTTCGTATTTGGCAGCAGGGGCATCTTTACTTGCGTTAAAATCGAATGCCCATATCTGGTTGGTTTGGAACTGGGCATATGATTTGATGGTGTTGATGTATACCTGTCCAGTTTTAGGGTGAACAGCTATGTTATTGTAAAGCATTCCTGCATTATTGTCTAAGGTATTCAAGTCACAAAGAATTTCTTCAGAATCAAGTCCGCTTGTTTCATCCAGTGCTGGATCATCATTGAAATTCATCTGGTAGATTGTTGTTCCATCAGCGTAGTAGAAAGTGTTTCCTTTAACAGCGAAACCCATACCAGATGAGCCTACCGAAGGCTTAACACTTATTTGACGTTGTATAGTTTCGCGGGTTGTCGGATTAAATTTGCTGATGGCGCTCTGACCGGCACCGAACGACATGACCCATATATCGCCGTCGTCGGCAGGCTTAATACCCAGTACCGTGTTGATTTGGCACGAGAGGGTATATGGGAAAAGTATTTTTTTCACAGAGTCGTCCTCTGGCGTAATTTCAATGATACCGCTGATTAATCCTGGTTTGTACGTATAAACCTTTCCATTTCTGGTGAAAAACTGAGATTTTGGGGCTTGTTCGGTTCCTTCTACAAATTTCAATTCTTTTGAAGACATATCCAGATGTTTAATTCCCTCATTGTCTCGAATGTATACGTGTTGCTCATCAATGACGGCAATGTGGCTTGGCCAATCTATTCCAGGAAGTTCGGCATTGCTGAATGCTATTTCTTTTTTTAATGTTTTGGCGTTTACTACTATCAGCATTCCGTCGTTGTCGAAGTGGCTGCCTACGGCATTCATGTCTCCGTTTTGTGAAATTATATAGATCTTTCCGTCGCAAAAGGCCATGTCTTGTGCAACGTTGCCAAGTTCAGTACCATTGACAGCTTTATAAGCATCATCGATGACATAGCCTTCAGGAGTGATGTACGTCAGCGAACCGTTTTCGGTTGTCATGTTACCTTCATTCAATACAAAAGTTCCGTTAGGGTCATCAAATGAGTTTAAACAGTATAAGTCAACCTTTGATGAAATTTTTTGTTCGCCTTCTCCTTGTACGTTTACTGTCAATGTAATTTTCGATACTGCATTTTCAGAAGCTTGTATGCTGATGGAGTGGTTAGTTTCGTCTACTTGTGCGTTCCAGCCTTCGGGTAGTGTGGCAATGTTTATTGCATTCGCATTTTGGGCAGAATATTCTAATTGATAGCTTTGTCCAGGTATGACAAAGAAAGGGGTGGTCTCATCAAGTTGGGTTATCCATTCGAATTCTGGCGCAAGTGCTACAGGGGAATCCTTATCGTCACTACAGCTTGTAAAAAACAATACGTTAACAAATAAAATGACGGCCCATAGTGTCTTCAGCCTCATGTTAAATAAAACTTTCATTACTTTTTTGATTTAGATTAATAATTGATTATTAATAAAATAACTTTTTAAAATCAACAGTTGGAGAAAGTTTAAGTGTTTCTTGAAGACTTGTCTGACATATAGATATAGCCATATAATCACAACAAATCACATATCATGTTGATGATATGATTTGAAAATGTGACCGGTAATCTTACAATAATGCAAATTATACAGGGCACAATAATTCATATCCCGAATTGAAGGATATGCAAACACTAAAAAATTATCCAGCATTCTGCTAATGCACCAAATCGAACTGTCCTCGCGTCCGATTTATCTTAAATGATGGCAGGTCTTCTGACTGACTCTCGCCTTTGACCCCTTCCCGGTTTTACCCAGTGGCATAAGTATTTGTCAAAGCCGATAAAAAAAGAGCTTCACAGCAGCGGGACTGTTCGGGACTTTCACCCGATTCCCTTTTAATCCGTATAGCCGAACGGCCACACAGAACCAATCGGCCGCAAAGATAGAGATGATATGTGAAGCCAATGAATGAATTAAAGAATATTATAATTAATAAACTTTTAGAAAGAAGATGTGGTTCGTCGCCGGAAAGCTACCGAGACGGATGAGTAAAAAGAATGCTTAAACCTGCCTTGTGGAGAGGAATTTTCGCATTTCACAAGCCGGAATTTGGCGGCGTTGGGCGTAATCGTTGAGTTGTTCATCATCAACTGCTCCTATAGAGAAATAATGAGCCGCTGGATGAGAAATCATTAGGCCGCAAACTGATGCATGGGGATGCATGGCACCGTTTTCGGTAAGCGTGATGCCGATTTGTTTCATATTTAGTAATTGATCGAGCAGGAAACTGACTGATTGATCGGGTAGTGAGGGATAGCCAACAGCAGGGCGAATACCTTGAAACTTCTCGGCTAAGAGTTCGGGGATCGTCAACGATTCGTTGGGAGCGTATCCCCAGGCGTATTTACGTACGTATTCGTGCATTTTTTCGGTGGCAGCTTCGGCTAAACGGTCGGATAAGGTTTGTGCCAGGAGATGTTGGTAGGGATCATTATTATAAGATTTTTCGGCTGCTTGTCCGGCTGTGGAGGCAAAAAGTCCGATGGTATCAGTAATGCCAGATGATAGTGGACGTATAAAATCGCTCAGGCAGAGATATGGAGTACCGTCAGGGTGGGGTGTCTGTTGCCGTAATAGGGGAAATAGAGTACCTTCAATAATGAAATTATCACCGTAGGAATTGGCACGGCACAGCCTGAAAAGGCTGTGTACCATGTGTCCTTCTTCATCCAGATGATTGAGCATATTACACGCTTCCTTGTACAGCTGTATAGCTTCGGCTGCTTTTGGGCGCTCTTCTTCGGAGAAAGAGGACAACCACATAGCATGACAAGCTTCACAGCTATGAATATCGGCTATGCCGGCATAGCGAGGTTGGAAGCCCCAAGCATGAAAAAAATAGATCCAGTTGATATAGGGAGCTACATCGTGGATTCGGTAAGTGAGTATCATGTTTTTTCTGTTTACAAAGAAAAGATCACATGTCGAAACGGAGCTCTTCTCCCCGATAGTTGTCATCAACAAAGCCGTCGCTATATACCGTATGACCATTAACTATTGTTCTTTCTACTTTCCACTCAAAGCTGCGTCCCTCAAGTGGACTCCATCCACATTTGCTTTGGATGAGATGTTTCTCCAATGTCCATGGACAATTTGGGCGAACTAATACCACGTCAGCCTTATAGCCTTCGCGAATGAAACCTCGTCCTTGGATGTGGTATAGTTGGGCTGGGGCATGGCACATTTTTTGTATTACCTTTTCGATGGTAAATACACCTTCATTGACCAATTGCAACATGCTTATAAGTGAGAATTGTATCATTGGCATGCCTGACATAGCTTTTAATGC
Source organism: uncultured Bacteroides sp. (assembly GCA_905201685.1). Taxonomy (GTDB): domain Bacteria; phylum Bacteroidota; class Bacteroidia; order Bacteroidales; family Bacteroidaceae; genus Bacteroides. The sequence continues at coordinate 21,705 of CAJKOW010000005.1, forward strand.
TCCACCTTTTTTCTCGGTAATGAGGTGGGGGGCATGGTCGGTGGCAATGACGTCTATTATGTCGGCATTAACAGCTGCACGCAGGGCGTCACGGTCAGCTTTGGATTTGACGGCGGGGTTACACTTTATGAGGGTGTCCAAGGTGCGATAGTCGGCTTGGCTGAATATGAGATGGGCAATACAGGCTTCACCTGTAATCTTTTTGTCGCAGACAGGACCTGCCTTTAATAACTTAAGTTCACGGGCTGTTGAAAGGTGGAGCACATGTAACCGGGCACCGGTCTCACGTGCTAATTGTACCGCTAAACTTGATGAGGCATAACAAGCTGCAGACGAACGTATGTTGGGATGTTTGTTAACGGGTATGTCATCAGCATCGGCATACATGGCTTTGTATTTTTCTGTATTGCGACGTATGGTGGCAGGGTCTTCGCAGTGTACAGCGATGATCATGTCAGTACTTCCAAAGATGGTACGCAGGCTTTCCATACGATCGACCAGCATATTGCCGGTACTGGATCCCATGAACAATTTGATGCCACACACGCGGTGTTTGTCGATCTTGCTAAACTCGGTATAATTGTTGTTGGTCGCACCAAAATAACATGAGTGGTTAACGATACACTTTTCGTTCAACAGTTCGAGTTTGGCATTGAGGGCATCGATTGTGACGGTTTGTGGATTGGTATTGGGCATATCCATGATGCTGGTTACGCCACCTGCAGCTGCTGCCCGACTTTCGCTCGATATGTCAGCTTTGTGTGTCAGTCCCGGATCACGGAAATGTACGTGATCGTCAATAATACCTGGTAGCAGGTAGCATCCGGTTGCGTCAATGGTTTCGTCGCAAGGAGCAGAAAGAGGTTTTCCGTGTGTCAGTACTTCGGTAATGTATCCTTGGTCGCTGATGACAATAGAGCCTTGTGTAGTTTCGCCCTCATTGACGATAAGGGCATTATGTATAAGAATACGTTTCATTATGATAAAGGTTGGAAGTTTGAATGCTTGTTAATATACCTTTTACTATATGCCTTTCGGATATTTTTTAAACCAACTATCCCATTTTAATCGGATAACTCCGAAAACAGCTTCTCCGAAAATGCTACTGTTCATTTTAGAGGTACCTAATTCACGGTTAATGAAGATAACGGGAACTTCTTTTATTTGGAATCCACATTTGTATGCGGTAAATTTCATTTCTATTTGAAACGCATATCCTTTGAAGCGAATACTGTCAAGCTGGATGGTTTCCAAAACTTTACGGCGATAGCATACAAAGCCTGCTGTGGTATCATGGATTGGCAGTCCGGTGATGATGCGTACATATTTGGAGGCAAAGTAAGACATCAATACACGTCCCATGGGCCAGTTTACGACATTAACTCCACTGACGTATCGTGAACCGATAGATACGTCTGCTCCATTTTTTGCACAAGCTTCGTACAGACGTGGCAGATCTTTAGGATTGTGGCTGAAGTCAGCATCCATTTCGAAGATATATTCGTAGCTATGTTCAAGAGCCCATTTGAAACCTGCAATATAAGCGGTACCTAATCCCAGCTTCCCACGGCGTTCGACCATGAAGAGACGTTCAGGAAACTCTTGTTGAAGTGTTCGTACGATAGAAGCGGTACCGTCAGGAGAACCGTCTTCGATGACAAGGATGTGAAATCCATGTTCGAGGCTGAAGACGGCACGGATAATGTTTTCAATATTCTCCCGCTCGTTGTAGGTCGGAATGATAACTATACTGTCTGAAGTCTGCATATCACCTGTGAGTTAGTTTCGGTTATTATATGGTTGCTGAACTTGTTTTTTATAAAATACTGAGTTCTCTTCTCAATCTTGTCTAAAGCAAAGCTGGCCTTCCTCTTAATTAGAGGTATTACCTCCTCCTTATTATACTTATTATAGAGAACAAAAATACTGTTTTTTCCGTCAACGACGAATAAAACGCGTGGATTATTTCGTATTTTTGTGCCAGAATTAGTACGATGACAATGACTATTACTGAACTTCAGCAACTTTATGCAGCTCATCCCAATGTGGATGGTATAATACGATTATTAAAAGATTCTTCAGTCAGACACTTATATTGTAGCGGATTGTGTGCCTCGTCTGCTTCATTATTCGCGTCGGTGGCTGTTCAGCAGGCTGAATGCCCGTTTGTTTTTGTGTTGGGCGATTTGGAGGAAGCCGGCTATTTCTATCACGATCTTGTACAAATATTGGGTGCAGACGATGTTTTGTTTTTCCCTTCATCCTTTCGGCGAGCTATTAAGTATGGACAGAAAGATGCAGCTAACGAAATATTGCGAACAGAAGTGTTGAGCCGTTTGGAGAAGGATGGAAAACGTGTCTGTGTGGTAACTTATCCTGATGCTTTGGCTGAAAAGGTAGTTTCGCGTAAGGAGTTGGATGATAAGACACTGAAACTGCATGTAGATGAAAAGGTGGATATGGATTTTGTTCGGGAAGTATTGCGTAATTACGGATTTGAATATGTGGATTACGTATATGAACCTGGGCAATACGCGGTGAGAGGAAGTATTATTGATGTGTTTTCGTTTTCTTCGGAATATCCTTATCGTATCGATTTTTTCGGTGACGAAGTAGAGAGTATTCGCTCGTTTGAGGTAGAAACCCAGTTGTCGAAAGAAAAAAAGGAAAGTATTGTCATCGTACCGGATTTGAGTCATAATCTGGAAGCAGGCGGAAACGGTGGAATGGTGTCGTTACTTGATTTTCTACAAACCGATACTGTATTGGCTATGCGTGATTTTCTTTGGTTGCGCGAACGCATACAGAATGTGCATGACGAGTCGTTGACACCACAGGCGATTGCCGCCCGCGAGGCAGAAGAAAATGGAGCCATTCAGTTGGACGGCAAGTTGATAGATGGAGGTGAATTTACGGCACGGGCTCTTGATTTCAGGAGAATGGAATTTGGAAATAAACCGACAGGAACGCCGGATGCTGTCTTGAATTTCAATACATCGGCTCAACCTATTTTCCATAAAAACTTTGATCTTGTAGCACAGAGTTTCAAGGAATATATTGCCAATGGCTATACAATTTATATATGTAGTGACAGTACGAAACAGACGGATCGTATTCGAGCCATATTTGAAGACCGTGGCGATAATATCTCCTTTACGGCAGTAGAACGTACTTTGCACGAAGGTTTTGCCGACAATGATTTGCATTTGTGCATCTTTACCGACCATCAGTTATTCGACCGTTTTCATAAGTATAATCTGAAGAGTGATAAGGCACGGAGTGGAAAGGTTGCTTTGAGCTTGAAAGAACTCAATCAGTTCACTCCGGGCGACTATGTAGTACATACGGATCACGGTGTCGGACGATTTGCAGGACTTGTTCGTATTCCGAATGGAAATACAACTCAGGAAGTGATGAAGTTGGTGTATCAGAATGATGATGTTGTGTTTGTTTCCATTCATTCTTTGCACAAAGTTTCTAAATATAAAGGTAAAGAAGGCGAAACACCTCGTCTGAATAAATTAGGAACAGGTGCCTGGGAGAAATTGAAAGACCGCACCAAAACCAAAATAAAAGATATAGCTCGCGATTTGATAAAACTCTATTCGCAACGTCGCGAAGAAAAAGGTTTTCAATTCAGTCCCGACAGTTTTTTGCAGCGAGAGCTTGAAGCCTCTTTCATTTACGAAGATACTCCCGATCAGAGTAAGGCTACAGCCGAAGTAAAAGCCGATATGGAAAGTGCACGGCCGATGGACAGATTAGTTTGTGGTGATGTAGGTTTCGGTAAAACGGAAGTGGCAATACGTGCTGCGTTTAAGGCTGTGACCGATAATAAGCAGGTTGCCGTGTTGGTGCCAACTACAGTGTTGGCTTACCAGCATTATCAGACCTTTAAGGAACGATTGAAGGATTTGCCTTGTAAAGTAGAATACTTAAGCCGTGCCCGTACGTCTGCACAAGCCAGGGCAGTAATCAAGGGATTGGCAGCCGGTGAAGTCAATATTTTGATCGGTACGCACCGTATCTTGGGTAAGGATGTGAAGTTTAAGGATTTGGGCTTGCTCATTATTGATGAGGAACAAAAGTTTGGAGTCAGTGTAAAGGAAAAACTCCGTCAGCTTAAGGTGAATGTGGATACGTTGACCATGACAGCTACTCCCATTCCGAGAACTCTGCAATTTTCACTGATGGGAGCCAGAGATTTGTCGGTCATACAGACACCTCCGCCCAACCGTTATCCAGTGCAAACCGAGGTACATACTTTCAATGAAGAAGTGATAACGGATGCCATTAATTTTGAAATGAGCCGTAACGGACAAGTCTTTTTCGTAAATAACCGCATCTCTAATTTGGTAGAGCTGAAAGCTATGATCGAACGCAATATTCCCGATTGTCGCGTTTGCATTGGTCATGGACAGATGGAACCGGCCGAGTTGGAGAAGATAATCTTAGATTTTGTGAATTATGATTATGATGTATTGATAGCTACTACTATTATCGAAAGTGGCATTGATATTCCCAATGCCAATACCATCATCATCAATCAGGCGCAAAACTTCGGATTGAGTGATTTACATCAGATGCGAGGTCGGGTAGGACGGAGCAACAAAAAGGCGTTTTGTTACTTGTTGGCCCCACCTCTATCGTCGTTGACGCCTGAAGCTCGACGTCGTTTACAGGCCATTGAAAACTTCTCAGATCTTGGAAGCGGCATTCATATAGCTATGCAGGATCTTGATATTCGAGGTGCCGGTAACATGTTGGGAGCTGAGCAAAGCGGTTTTATTGCCGATTTGGGTTATGAGACTTATCAGAAGATTCTGACAGAAGCTGTGCGTGAGTTGAAAAATGAAGAGTTTTCTGATCTTGTTGCCGAAGAACAACAGGCCGCTGATGGAAGTGGACAGATTACAGGTGAACAGTTTGTTGATGAGTGTCAGGTGGAAAGCGACCTGGAGTTGTTGCTTCCTGCCGATTATGTGACTGGAAGCAGTGAGCGAATGTTGCTTTATCGCGAGTTGGACGGTTTGGTATTGGACAAGGATGTAGAGGCATTCCGAGCACGTTTGGAAGACCGTTTCGGCCCTGTTCCGCCAGAGACACAAGAACTACTCCGTATTGTGCCGTTGCGCCGTCTGGCTGCCCGGCTCGGAGCGGAGAAGGTATTTCTTAAAGGTGGCCGTATGACTTTATTTTTTGTGTCCATACCCGATAGTCCGTATTATCAGAGTCAGGCTTTTGGTAAAGTGATTGCTTATATGATGAAATATACTCGTCGTTGCGATTTGCGTGAGCAAAACGGAAAACGCAGTATGCAGATCAAAGACGTCACTTCGGTAGAAGAAGCTGTTCACGTGTTGCAGGAAATGTTTGCCATGCAGGTTGAGGAATAATCAGGGGATGTCTTTATGATTTCTTCTTCGGTATTCCATGGGTGATTTCTTCTTTTGTGCTTTAAAAAATTTACAGAAGGAGGCCTGATCTGAAAAATGTAATTCTTCAGCAATCCGGCTGATGGGGATACTGTCGTCATCGAGCATATGTAGCGCATGTCCCATGATTTCATCACAGATGATGTTATGCGGAGTCTTTCCTGTCATTTTTCGTATGGTGCGTGTTAGGTGCTTGGCGGAGATGCATAAGGCATCTGCATAGAAACCTAATTGGTGTTCGGTTGCAAAATTGGCCGAAACGAGTTTCATGAAGTTGAGCGTAATGAGGTCCTGTTTGCTGATGTAGGAGGTAGATTGTTCTACGTCTTTTTCTTGTGCAAACATTATGTTTCCTAATTCGAGGCTGAAACTTTTGAAATAAAGTTGTGCCAACTCCTGACGGTAATAATGTGTCGGAGTAGCAAGTGTATTTTTCAATAAAATCAGTTGATTTTCGAGTAATGCGCTATCTTGTGGAGAAAAAATGCGGATGGGAATTGTTTGACGTTCGTTCATTCGGTTTAGTGGGCCGGGACGAAGGTTTTTTAATGATTCACAGGCAAATTCAAAGGTAATAAACAAGCACCATGCTTTTAAGTCGGAACTGAAATGACTCATTTTTAATGTCATTGTATCTAAAATATCAAGATATGAAGGTGCTTTCATCTCACAAGATTGGTTTCCTAATGAAATGTTCAGACTCCCGTTTGATACTAACAGGAATACACGGCTATTTTCGATAGATCGTCCGTCAAGTTTGTGAAAATTGGCTGGCGAGACCAAGAGAACCTGCCCGTTGATGTAACAGTCTGGAGAAAATAGTAGGGATAACTCTTTTTGTGTCATTTTCTGTCTCAAAAATATTGATAACGTTGCGAAAATACGGAAAAATGTCTGTTAAGAACAAATTATGATGTCAAATAGACATATGGCTTCCTAACAATTTCTAATAAGGGGTGTTTCAGACAAATCTTTGTTCCAAATGGCCAAAAAAATCATTGGTATTTGCCTTTATTTTGTGCCCGCAAAATTAAAAAATTAAGTAAAAATGAAGGTGAAAAGAGTAATTGCATTAGGCGTATGTTGTATGGCAGTTTTGTCGGGATGCCAACAAAATGTGCAACAACAAGTAGAGCAAAATTATCCGTTAATGACGGTGAAGCCAGAAGATCGGGAACTTTCTGTCAGTTATTCAGCTGTAATTGAAGGTAAACAGGACGTAGAAATTCGTCCTCAAGTATCGGGAACTATCACACAAGTACTAGTAAAGGAAGGAGCACATGTTCGTAAAGGACAAGTTCTATTTGTAATCGATCAGGTACCTTATAAGGCAGCTTTGCAAAAAGCGAAGGCAGCTGTTGCTACAGCTGAAGCAAGCGAAGCAACTGCAAAGCAGACGCTGGAAGGGAAACAATCGTTGTTCGCAGACAAGGTGATTTCTGATTTTGAACTTCGTACTGCACAGAATGATTACCAGAGTGCAAAAGCTGTATTGGAACAAGCAAAGGCCGAACTGACGGATGCTGCAAACAATCTGTCATATACAGAAGTAAAGAGTCCGGTTGATGGATATGCAGGCATGACTTCGTATCGTATTGGTGCACTGGTGAGCGCATCTATGAGCGATCCGTTGATCAATGTGTCGGATAATTCGGAAATGTATGTTTATTTTTCTTTAAGCGAAAAGCAGGTACTCGAGCTTACGGCTCAATACGGTTCGCTGGATAAGGCACTTGCTTCATTCCCGGAAGTTTCGTTGAAACTTAAGGATGGTTCTATGTACGAACAAAAAGGAAAAATAGATGTAATTAGTGGTATTATTGATAAAACTACAGGAACAGTAGGGTTGCGTGCCGTGTTCGACAATAAAGATAAACGTTTGTTAAGTGGCGGTTCGGCAAGTATAATCATTCCTTATCAACGGAAGCAATGTATTGTCATTCCACAAGAGGGTACATATGAAATACAGAATCGGATTTTTGCTTATAAGGTTGTAGATGGGAAGGTAGTTTCTACTCCCATAGAAGTTTTCGAGATCAATGATGGAAAAGAATATATCGTAGAAAGCGGTTTGAAGGAGGGTGACGTGATTGTTGCCGAAGGTGCCGGTTTGTTGAAGGACGGTACGGTAGTGGATGCTTCGGCTGTTGCTTCTCAGACTAATGAAACAAATAAGGAGGAATAACAACTATGAAACTGCAACATTTTATCGACCGACCGATTCTTTCGATGGTTATTTCGGTCGTAATTCTGGTGGCCGGACTTATCGGACTGTACGCTTTGTCGGTGGAGCAGTATCCTGATATAGCGCCACCTACCATTCGTGTGTCAACTACTTACAGTGGTGCCAATGCAGAAGCTGTACAGAAGAGTGTGATTGTACCTCTTGAAGAAGCTATCAATGGTGTGGAGAACATGACTTATATGACTTCTACTGCCAGCAATACGGGTAGTGCTGAGATTACGGTTTACTTCAAGCAAGGCAGTGATCCTGATATGGCAGCCGTGAACGTGCAGAACAAGGTTTCTACTGCTACATCTCTGTTACCAGCGGAAGTAACCAAAGTAGGTGTAACTACCATGAAGCGACAGAGCAGTATGCTGAAGATTTTTGGTCTGTACAGTCCGAATGGAACATATGACGAAACGTTTCTGACCAATTATCTGAGCATCAACGTCAAACCGCAATTGCAGCGTATTTCAGGTGTCGGCGAAGTAAACGTGATGGGAGGTGACTATGCCATGCGTATCTGGCTGAAGCCGGAAGTAATGGCTCAGTATGAGTTGGAACCCAGCGATGTGGAATCTGCTTTGTCCAGTCAGAACATTGAGGCTTCGACCGGTTCCATCGGTGAAGATTCCAAGAATGTCTATCAATATACGCTGAAATATCGCGGACGTCTGGAGAATGAGCAGGAGTTCGAGGAAATTGTTATCAAGGCTTTGGATGATGGACGCGTTCTGAAGCTGAAGGATATTGCTACGGTGGAACTGGGTGCACAGAGCTATTCATATACAGGTAGTGTAAACGGAGCACCGGGTACTACCTGTATGATCAATCAGACAGCAGGTACCAATGCTAACGAAATTATTACGGAGATAGATAAGTACTTGGATGAACTAAAGGAAAGTTTGCCTGACGACATGGAGATTGTGGAGCTGATGAGTACCAAGAGCTTTCTTGATGCTTCTATTAACGAAGTGATTAAGACGTTGATCGAAGCCATCATTCTGGTGGTGCTTGTGGTATATGTGTTCCTTCAGAATCCGCGTTCTACACTGATTCCTACAGTCAGTATCTTCGTTTCGTTGATAGGTACGTTTGCTGTGCTTTATATTGCGGGATTCAGTATCAATCTGCTTACGTTGTTTGCGCTGGTATTGGCTATCGGTACGATTGTGGATGATGCCATTATTGTGGTCGAGGCTGTACAAGTGAGGTTCGATGAGGGTTACCGTTCGCCTTACAAAGCTTCTGTCGATGCCATGAGTGGTATCTCCTCAGCCATTGTTACTTCTACATTGGTATTTATGGCTGTGTTTGTGCCGGTATCTTTTATGGGTGGCACGTCGGGTGTTTTCTATACTCAGTTCGGTATCACGATGGCTGTGGCTGTGGGTATTTCGGCCATTAATGCGTTGACACTTTCACCTGCACTTTGTGCTTTGATTCTTCGTCCGAACGAAATATTGGTCGATGGTAAGAAACCTGAGTTTTCAACCCGTTTTCGTTTGGCATTCGATTCAGCGTTTAAACGTATTGTGCTGAAGTATAAATCGGGGGCCAAGTTCTTCATCAAGCGAAAATGGTTGGCATGGGCTTCGTTTGCGGCAGCCGTCTTCCTGTTGTTCTATTTTATGGGTACTACTAAAACAAGTTTGGTCCCGTCAGAGGATACGGGTTCTATTTTTGTCAGTTTGGATGCACCTGCCGGTAGCACATTGGCTGAAACGGCAAGCATCATGGGAGAGGTCGAGAAGGAGTTGAAGGAGATTCCACAGATTGCGAACTTTAATAAAGTAGCCGGATTTGGAATGGGAACCGGAAGTGGTGCTTCGCACGGTATGTTCATCGTTAAGTTGAAGCATTGGGACGAACGTCCGGGCGAGGAGAACAGTGTAGATGCTATCTCGGCTGAAATCTATCGGCGTACGGCTCATATAAAGAGTGCAAATATCTTTGTTTTCTCACCACCTATGATTTCGGGTTATGGAACGGGTAACAGCTTTGAATTGTATATGCAGGACCGTTCGGGTAAAGGCATTGATGCCTTGAGCAAGGTGACGGACGATTTCCTGGTGGAACTGAACAAACGTCCTGAAATTCAGATGGCATACACTTCGTTCAGTGCAGAATTTCCGCAATATCGTGTCGATGTGGACGAGGCGCAATGTCAGCGTGCCGGTATAACTACCGAACATGTTCTGTCTGTTTTGTCCGGCTATTTCGGAAGTATATATGCTTCCAACTTCAACCGCTTCACGAAGTTGTACAGGGTCATCATACAGGCACCTTCGGACAGCCGAAAGTCGATGCAGTCGCTCGATAACATTTATGTGAAGACTTCGGATGGTATGGCACCGATTAGTCAGTTTGTAACTTTAAGCAAAACATATGGAGCCGAGTCGCTGACGCGCTTCAACATGTTCTCGTCCATCAACGTGCAGGGTATGCCTGCCAGCGGATACAGTTCGGGTGATGTCATTAATGCAGTGAAGGAAGTGGCAGCGCAAACGTTGCCAACCGGTTATGGTTACGAGTTTTCGGGTATGACACGCGAGGAAGAGCAGATGGCCAATTCGCACGACACGGTTATCATTTATGGTGTATGTATTCTCTTCATCTATCTGATACTTTGTGCGCTTTACGAAAGTTTGTTTATCCCGATGGCCGTTATTCTGTCCGTACCTTTCGGACTGATGGGAAGTTTCCTGTTCGCTCGTCTGTGGGGAATTGAAAACAACATTTATTTGCAGACGGGACTGATCATGCTGATCGGACTTTTGTCAAAGACGGCCATCCTGCTGACCGAGTATGCTACGGAGCGTCGCAAAGAGGGCATGTCGCTGTCACAGGCTGCCATTTCTGCTGCCGGCGTACGTTTGCGACCGATTCTAATGACAGCACTGACCATGATATTCGGTCTGCTTCCGCTGATGTTTGCTTCGGGAGTAGGAGCCAATGGTAATACTTCGCTGGGTGTAGGTGCTGTAGGAGGTATGTTGATAGGTACGATAGCTCTGCTGTTTGTAACGCCTGCTTTCTTCATTACTTTCCAGTATTTGGAAGAACGGGTTATGGGTAAACGAAAAGAAGACAGAAAATTATGAAAAAGATAGTTTATATGATTATGTGTATGGCAACGCTAAGTAGTTGCCATATTTACCGCAATTATCAACGTCCCGAAGATTTGCCGGTTGACAGTCTGTTCAGGAATTCAGATTCCGTAGCAGCTGAAGACTCCGTCAGTTTCGGTGACTTGCCTTGGCAGGAAGTTTTTCGGGATACGCTGTTGCAGAAGCTGATTCGTTTCGGTCTGGAAAACAATACCGACATGCAGACTGCATGGTTGCGCGTAGATCAGGCAAAGGCCCAGCTGAAAGCAGCCAACCTGTCGTTTTTGCCATCGCTCACTTTGTCGCCGCAGGGCACACTGACCAGTACTGAAGGCGGCAAGCCGGTGAAGACGTACGAACTGCCTCTTCAGGCAAGTTGGGAGGTGGATTTGTTTGGTAATTTACGCAATGCCCGGAAGGGAACTCAAGCTACTCTGTTTCAGCAGCAGGCCTATCAGCAGGCAGTCCGTTCGGAGCTGATTGCTACCATTGCCAACGATTATTACTCGTTGCTGATGCTGGATGAGCAGATAGCTATCAGTTCATCTACGCTCGACGTATGGAGGGAACAGATACGTTTACTCGAAGCCAAACTGAAAGTTGGTGAAGAAACCGAGAACGCTGTTACACAGGCGCGTGCAAGCTTGTACGAGTTGGAAGCTACTCACAACGATTTGCTCCGTCAGCAGCGAGAATCAGAAAACACGCTGTGTACGTTATTGGGCATCACTTCGCGTACGGTCGAACGGGGTTCGCTGAAAGAGCAGCAGTTTCCTGAAGAGTTTCAGACCGGTGTGCCGTTGAGGTTGTTGGCTAAACGTCCCGATGTGGTGCAGGCCGAGATGACGCTTGCCAATGCATATTATACCACAAATCAGGCACGTTCGGCTTTTTATCCCAACCTGACTCTTTCGGGCAGTGCCGGATGGACCAATTCTCTTGGTCAGGCAGTGACCAATCCGGGTGGTTGGATCTTGTCGGCTGTAGCATCTTTGACTCAGCCCATCTTCAACCGTGGCAAGCTGATTTCCAAATTGCGCGTCTCGAAGGATGAGGAACAAATAGCGTTGCTCAACTACAAACAGACGTTGCTCGACGCTGGACAGGAAGTAAACGATGCCTTGTTTGCTGTGAGTTCGGCTCAACGCAGCTTGGAAAGTCACCAAAAGCAGTGCCAGGAATTGGAACGTACTGTTACGACTGCCGAAGCTTTGTACCGGACCGGTAATGCTACGTATCTGGAGTTGCTGACGGCGCGTCAGTCGCTATTAAGTGCCCGTCTGAATGTTGTTTCCGACAGCTTTTCCAAATGTCAATACATCATTAGTCTATACAATGCCTTGGGAGGTGGAAGCGAATGACGTTGACGTATGACAGATGTTATTGACAATTCGATATGAAGATAGTCCCATGAAGGTAGCGGTTTCATAGTCTACTCTCTTCTTCATATAACTCAATAATAAAAAAGAGCCGTACTTTTATGGGTTTCAGGGAGGATGTATCCGTGGGGATGCATCCTCTTTTTATATATAGCTAAGTACTATTTGCATTGTTTTTCACTGACCTATTTGAATAACTTGATATCTGCAGGTCAGCTATTTCACGGATTTAGTAGTTATCAGTCGTAATTTTGAGGAATCTACACCGTTTAAATAAAAAAGAGGGTTACGAAAGTTGGGTATTGCTTCGGAAGCCTGAAGTAAAACATAAGCTGTTACGGAAATAGTTGTGTATTGATTTTTTCCCAGTTAGAGAAAAATATTTTTCCAGTTAGGCAGGAATTTTTTCCTAACTGGGAAAAAATGGAGCCTGTTATTGGCTGTCTTTTGGGGCAGAATGAATAAAGAAAAGCACATGTTGTCGATATGTGAGGTAGAAATACTACTTTTGCATCGGTAAATTTAAGAGAACAATATGCCTGTCATTGAAATTTCTTCCTTAGAACATTCCGGTGTAGAAGTGTTCAGCACACTGACCGAAGCTCAGTTGCGTAGCCGGGTCGATCCTCTGCGAGGAATCTTTATAGCCGAGAGTCCGAAGGTGATTCGTGTAGCACTCGATGCTGGGTATGAACCAACGGCTTTGCTCTGTGAGCGCAAACACATAACAGGAGATGCTGCCGATATCGTAGCCCGTGTCGGCAATATTCCGATCTATACTGGCGAACGTGAATTGTTAACCCGACTTACCGGCTACACACTAACGCGGGGTGTGCTTTGTGCCATGCGTCGGCCATTGCCGAAGATGGTGGAATATGTGTGCGAAGGTGCTCGTCGGGTGGTTGTCATTCATGGGGTAGTGGATTCGACCAATATCGGTGCCATTTTCCGTTCGGCGGCGGCATTGGGCATTGATGCCGTATTGCTTACTCCTGATTCATGCGATCCCTTGAATCGTCGTTCGGTACGTGTATCCATGGGTTCGGTCTTTTTAGTACCCTGGGCATGGGCCGACTGTCCGCTGATACGGTTGAAGGAGCTCGGTTTTTCGACCGCTGCCCTGGCGTTGACCGATCGCTCTATCTCTCTTGATGAACCGAGTTTGAAGGCAGAACCACGCCTGGCATTGGTGATGGGTACAGAAGGTGATGGGTTGCCCGTCGATGCCATTGCCGGAGCAGACTACGTGGTGCGCATTCCCATGATGCATGGGGTGGATTCGCTTAACGTCGCAGCTGCTTCGGCTGTGGCATTCTGGGAATTGAGGATTCGTGAATGATTTTCACTATCAGTTCAGTGTGACTTGGGTTACTTTCAGTTGATTGGTGTCGGAAGTACCTCCATACAATATTTCGTAGGTTCCTTCGATGGGGCGCATCGTGTTGGTTGTCGTATCGAACCATTCAAAGTCCTCTGGTGTCAGTTCGATGTTGACATTGGCAGTCTGTCCTTTGGCTATGGCTACACGTTTAAAACCTCGTAAGGCATGCGAAGGACCTTCTTTATCGTCGGGTCGGCGCAGATAGACTTGCACAACCTCTTCTCCGTCACGTTTTCCTATGTTGCTTACGGGGATCGTCAGGGTTAGTGTTTCACCGGTTTTCACAGTGGCAGCACTTAACTTGATGTCTCCGTAGGCGAAGCTGGTATAGCTGAGCCCGTGTCCGAAGGGGAAAAGGGGAGTACCTTTGAAATATCGGTAGGTGCGTCCTTTAAGGGAATAATCCTCGAAATCGGGCAGCTGATCGGTACTTTTATAGAAAGTAAGGGGCAGCCTTCCGGCAGGATTGTATTCTCCGAAAAGCGTTTTGGCTATGGCATCACCTCCGGCCTGTCCCGGATACCATGCCTGCAACATGGCGTCACACAGTTCTGCTTCGCGTGTCAATGCCATGGTTGAGCCTGAGAAGTTGACAAGAACAATTTCCTTTCCGGCTTTTTTCAGAGCAGTAAGCAGTGCGGTCTGTATAGCTGGCAGTTCGATTGTTTCCCGATCGCCGCCACGGAATCCGGGAATCTTGACTGGCATTTCTTCTCCTTCGAGCTGCGGCGAAATGCCTCCGGCAAAGATGACGACATCGGCATCTTTGACACGGTTAACAGAGGTGGTCAGATCTACCGGGATTTCGCGTCCCAAATTGAAATTGAGTGATGCATAATCACTTTTTCCTGTAGTGTACACCATTTTAATTTGATATTCTTTTCCTGCTTCGACCGGCATCGAGTAGGTACTTACACTTTTCATATGGCGGCTGGAGGCAACCTTCTTTCCGTTGATGTAGAGAATGGCACGGCCTTGTGCCTGAAAGTTGAAAGCAATCTTTTCATTTTTTTCAGGGCGGAAATTAGTTTCATAGACGGCTGAGAAGTTATTTAGGTTTACACCGGGTGCAAAGACGGTGGCTCCGGCAGTAGTAAACTGAAATGGCGTGGCAATGTGTGTAGTCACGTCGGGATCGTTCTCGGGTTTGGGCTTATTCCAGTATTGCGCACGGAACCCTCTCTGTCCGTCAATGCTACAGTGGTCGAAGAGGCTGAGTAGAGTAACTTCAGCTGTGTGGTCGCATCCGGGTTCGTAAATAATTTGTGCTTCGGGCAACATCTTCTGTATTCCCTGTAGCAAGGTGACGGTGTGGCTGGGAGTACCGTTATAGTTACCCCATTGCATCACCGAGTCGTTGGCATTGGGACCCATGACTGCTACTTTCATTTGTTTGTTCAATGGAAGCAGTTCGTGCTTGTTTTGTAGCAGCACCAGACTTTCTTCTGCCATCTTTAAGGCGAGGTCACGGTGTTCCTGACAATCTACTACGCTGTATGGGATATGCTGCCATGACACATTGCTGTCCATTTCGCCTAATTCGAAACGGGCTTTCAGTACACGTCTCAGAGACTTGTTGATGGTGTTTTCGTCTATCAAACCTTCTTTTACCGCATCAGTCAGTGAGGCATAACTGTTACCACATTCCAAGTCTGTTCCGCTTCTGACAGCTTTTGCACTGGCGTGTTGTGCATCGGGGTCAGTCTCATGATGACCTTCGGTATAGAAGTCGGCGATTGCCCAGCAGTCGGACAGAATGATGCCGTCGAATCCCCATTCATCCCGCAGAATTTGTTGCAGCAGTCGGTTGCTTCCGCAACAAGGTTCACCTTCATAGCGGTTGTAGGCACACATAACCTCCTTTACGTTGGCTTCGGTCACCAGTTTCTTGAAGGCAGGAAGATATGTTTCCCACAAATCGCGTGGTGCGATGTTTTCTGCGTTGAACTCATGTCTGTTCCATTCGGGGCCGCTGTGAACGGCAAAGTGTTTGGCACAGGCATGCAGTTTGTCGTATTTGGCTGTATCGGGACCTTGCAGTCCGCGTACAACACTTACCCCCATTTCGCCGGCCAGATACGGATCTTCGCCGTATGTCTCCTGTCCGCGTCCCCATCTGGGATCTCTGAAGATGTTGACATTAGGTGTCCAAAAAGTTAGGCCTTGATAGCGTTGCAAGTCATTACTTTTGGAAAACTCGGTGTTCTTGGCACGTGCTTCGTCAGAAACTGCAGTGAACACTTCGTATAGCAGTTCGTCGTCAAACGAGGCTGCCATGCCGATACATTGGGGAAAAACGGTGGCAAGTCCGGCTCGTCCTACGCCGTGCAGTGCTTCGTTCCACCAGTCATACTGTTTGATGCCCAACCGTGGAATGGCCGGGGAGTTCATTTGCATTAAGGCGACTTTCTCTTGCAGACTTAGTCTGCCGATTAAATCTTCGGCTCGTTGTTCGGGTGGTAATGAGGCATCCTTGTATGCTTCTGTTCGGCATGATGAAAGCAGCAGGCACAGACATCCTACAGTCAGCCCGACACGTACAAATCTTTTCTTTTTCATGTTCTCATTGATTTTATTGTTTGCAACAGCTTGTTTGTGATATGTTGATTCGACTATTCTGTCATGAAAGAATTAGAGTAATTCAAATTCTACGCTACCGCGTATGTCGGCCGAAGACGCAGCAATGTAAGCTTTGAATTTGCCTGGTTCGGCTATCCATTTCTGCTGTCGGTCGTCGAAAAATTTGAGGTCTTCGGCAGTGATGTAGAATGATATATCTTTTGTTTCGCCCGGAGCAAGTTCTATTTTGCAGAACTTTTTCAGTTCCTTTTCGGGTCGGAGCAAACTGCATTTTTCATCGCCGATGTACAATTGTACGATTTCTTTTCCTGTTACTTTTCCACTGTTTTTCACAGTTAGCGATATTTGTATGGAATCCTGTTCGTTGATGGTTTTCGAGCTGATTTGGGGTTTCGAATAGGAAAAGGTTGTGTAGCTAAGTCCGTAACCAAATGGAAATAGAGGCTTAATTTTTTTTGTATCGTACCAGCGGTAGCCGACCAGAATATCTTCTTTATATTCTTCCTTGATACTGTCGCCCGGATAACTCATCGACCCGAATTGATGTGCAGGACAGTCTTCTAACTTCACCGGATAGGAGAAGGGGAGTTTACCGCTTGGGGTTACCTTCCCTGTTAATACATCGGCTAAGGCATCACCACCGATTGATCCTAAATACCATGATTGCACAATAGACGGAACCTTATCAATCCAGGGAATCTGTACAGCATTTCCACTGACGATAACAGCTATGATATTAGGATTGACTTTAGTGAGTTCTTCCATGAGTTCGTCTTGGCCGAATGGCAGGCTGTATGTCAGTCGGTCTCCTCCTTCACAATCCTGGTTATGATTTTTGTTCAGTCCGCCGATGAATATGACTAAGTCTGCATTAGCGGCTTTGCTTACGGCATCCTTCCGTAGAGAGTCCGTGACAGCTTGTGGAATCTTGTCAACATTACCGTAGAGCGGGCGTCCGGCAGTATAACCTTGGGCATATTCGATGCACTCGCCGAATTGTTTTCTAAGTCCTTCTAAAGGTGAAATGAATTTCTTAACTTTCAGTTCGGAAGAGCCTCCTCCTACCATTAAATTACGTGTAGCATTGTCGCCTACTACCAGTATGCGCCGGTATTTGTTTTGTGCGACAGGGAGTAGAGCCGGTTGTTTTTTCGAGGCCTGATTCTTTAGTAAGACAATGCCTTCGGTTGCTATTTCGTAAGCAGCCTTTTCATGCTCTTCATTGTTCATTGCCCCGTATGGTTTTTGACGGTTCATGGCGGTGCGGAATATGAGCCGAAGTACGCGGGCTGCTTTGTCGTTGACTACTTCCATCGGGATCTTGCCTTCTTCGACCATCTTCAGATAATTGTGTCCTAAATAATAATCGTCATACCCGAATTCCGATTCCGAAGTCAGTCCGTTGGTATAAGTACCCATTTCTATGTCGAGTCCGTACATGGCGGCCTGATAAGTATCGTGTGCTGCTCCCCAGTCGGTGATGACACAACCGTCGAAGCCCCATTCACCTTTAAGTATTTTGTTGATCAGCAGTTCGTTATGTGTGGCATATTCGCCTCGTACTTTGTTGTATGCACCCATGACGCTCCAGGCATGTCCTTTTTGAACGGCAGCACGGAAGGCCGGCAGATAGATTTCGCGTAAGGCTCTGTCGCTGACCTGTACATCAATGTGGTCTCGCCAAAGCTCTTGATTATTCAGTGCGTAATGTTTGACGCAAACAGCTACTCCGTTAGATTGTACGCCTTGGATATAAGGTACGCACATTTCTGCAGCCAGGTAAGGATCTTCACCCATATACTCAAAATTTCGTCCGTTAAGTGGAGTGCGGTATATGTTGACCCCGGGACCAAGTAGAACATCTTTCTCGCGATAACGTGCTTCTTCTCCGATAGCTTTTCCATATTTTGCGGCAAGTTGAGGGTTCCAACTGGCAGCAAGGCAAGTGAGGGCAGGAAATGCGGTACAACTGTCGTTGGTCCATCCGGCATATCCCCAGTCATTCCAATTGACCTCAGCCCTTACTCCGTGTGGTCCGTCACTCATCCATAGCTCGGGGATACCGAGTCTGGGACATCCGGGCGAACTGAATTTGCCTTGTGCGTAGCTTAAACGGGTTTTCTCCTTTAGCGTCATGCGGCTTAGTGCATCTTCTATTCTTGACTCTATTGGTTGATTCTCGTCTAAATATACAGGCAGGGTGTTGTTTTGACCGTACAGGCAAGTGCATGTCATGCCTAAAATGCCTATTATTAAAGAAATCTTCTTTTTCATGGCTTATGTCTTTTATTGATTTGAGGTTAATATATTCATTTACTGTTATAGGTTAAAGTTGTATCGTTTGTGAGTTTCCGTCGTATGTGATGATAATTCCCTTTGTATCCTTACCGAATGCTTGTGGATGGTTATCGTTGACAGAGATAACCTCGAATGTGCGATTCTGTAGCATTCCTTCAAAATCTCCTACTCGTTCACCAATGATAAGCTGTTTGGACTCTTCGTTATATTCCATCGGAATTAGACTGTATTTCCCTTTTTCGTAATTGTAATTGGTGCCTTCGTCTTCGTAGAGTACAAATGAAGCATTGTTTCCCTGATAGACATATAGCTTGATGGGATCGGCCGGTTTTTCATCCGTAAATTGGATCTCTGGTCCGAAAGGTATGATTGAGCCTGATCTGACATACAGAGGGATGCGTTCATAGGGCGCATCAACAACTTTTTTTATGCCTCCTTTATGCTTCTCACCCGTATAGAAGTCGTACCAGTCTGCAGTTGCCGGAAAATAGATTACTCGACTTCTTGCTTTGTATTGATAAACCGGTGAAATCATTAATGAAGGACCGAACATGAACTGGTCGCTAACATTGACTGTATGCTCGTCGTCGGAGAAGTCCATGATGAGTGGTCGCATGATAGTATAGTCTTTAAGCCAAGTCATACCTGCTAATGAATAGATGTAGGGCATTAGCTGATAGCGGAGATTCATGTAATATACTATGGATTTATAGGCCGGATGATTTTCGGGGGCTATCTCCCAGACTTCACGGAACGGATATTGTCCATGTGCACGGAATAAAGGGCAAAATGCGCCGAACTGGTACCAACGTGTATTCAGTTCTCTCCATTCTTTATAGTCTTCATTTTCTGTTTTTGTCTCATTCCACTGGATCTGCCCTCTTACATAACGGTTTTCGACACAGAATCCGCCAATGTCCATTGTCCAATATGGAATGCCACATATGGAGAAGTTTAGTCCTGCGGTGATCTGGGCTTTCATGTCTTCCCAACGTGTTGCGATGTCTCCGCTCCAGGTTGCTGTAGAATACCGTTGCAAGCCGGCAAATCCAGAACGGGTCAACAAGAATACGCGTTTATTATTGTCAGCGCTACGTTGGCCGTTGTAGATGGCTTCGGCATTCATAAGGGCGTATGCATTGAAGTATTCAGTGGAGGGACCCAAAGCGGTTGGACCACACAAATCTTTGCGATATTGCATGTCTGTGCAGTCTCTGATGTTAGGTTCGCTGGCATCCATCCACCAGGCATCTATATGGAGTGGGTAATAGTGTTCGTACATCTGTTTCCAAAATAGTTTTCGGGCATCGGTATTGTAGGCATCATAGAAACCGTAGTGATAGCCTGGACCTACCCAGTCTTTCAGGCTGTCTTTAACCGACTGCCGATAAATCCATCCTTTTTCGTTGAATTCCTTGAAATGTTCAGTGTTGGTATAGAATTTTGGCCATACGGAAATCATCATATGTCCGTTCATTGCGTGTATAGAGTCAATCATTGCTTGCGGGTCGGGAAAGTATTTCTTGTCGAACTCGTGGCTTCCCCATGCATCTTCCGGCCAATGATTCCAGTCCAATACAATATTGTCAATAGGTATGCGACGTTTACGAAAGGTGTGAAATGTGGAGAGTATCTCCTCGGATGATTTGTATCTTTCGCGGCTTTGCCAGAATCCCATGGTCCACTTGGGCATAATTGGAGCTTTACCGGTTAAGGTACGATAGCCACTGATTACCTCGTCTATATTGTTTCCTGCAATGAAGTAATAGTCCAGTTGTTTGGTCATCTCACTCCACCATGATTGTTTCCCCTGTTCGTGAGGATCTACGGGACTTAATACTCGCAAGCCTGAATAGGAGACCGAACCGTCGGGTTCCCATTCTACTTTTAAGGGGATTTTCTTTCCTGCAGTAAGGTTTACGGAGAATTTGTAACTATTGGGATTCCATGCCGTACGCCAACGTTCGGGTACAATTAATTGATTGTCAATATAGACTTTGGTATATCCGGCATAATATAAGATAAACTTGAACTCTCCGCTTTGTGAAGGTTCGATAGTTCCCTCAAAGCAGACCTTAGATCCCATAAGCGGGAATTTGTCTGGCAGGTTGATTACTTTCGATAGGTCTTCGCGTTTCAGATGTTCGAAATACAAAGAGGGTTCACGTCGAATTAAGGTTGTTTTCCCGGAATGTTTATCGGGAGTATATGTTCCTGTTAAAGCTCCTTCTTGACCATTCTTATCGTATAACTTGAAAACTTCTCCTAATTGAAGGTAATCATTGGGGTTTCCGAATCTGCATAGTGAATAGCTGTCTAATAGAATTCCATAATTTTTGTTTGAAACAATGAACGGTATGGATACTTTAGTATTGTACTGGAATAATTCCTCGTTTTTACCTTTATAGTTGAACTCTTCTGATTGGTGTTGTCCCAATCCGTAGAAAGCCTCATCGTCTGGTGATTCGAATACTTGGTGAATACTGTATCCTTTTATTCCTTCTACTTCTATGGGAGTGAAAGTTTTACCTCCTCCTTTGTTTTCTTGAAGAATTAATCGGTCGTTTCTGTCAGTAAACCATATCTCACCTGTTGAGTGGAGAACGTGAGCCTTGATTTGACTTGTCGTAACGGACACAGTATCTCCTTTTTGTGAAACTGAATAGGAAGTCTCAGTTTGAGGAGGAATAATAATCAAGCTTTGGCTATCAGTAAATTTTTTCTGTGGAGTAGCTGAGACATGCATCACCTTTTCGTCCATAACTTGAATGCGAACCAACTGGGGGTGCGTTGCATCCTTGGAGCAGATTTTGATGATAGCTCCATTGTCGCATGGCGTATAAAATTTTTTGTTGCAGGAATTTAAAAACATCCCAGCTGTTATGCAATAGATGAACAGTTTTATTTTCATGGTAGTAAGATCGGTTTTTGTATCAAACCACACAAAGTGTTTTAAAAAGGCTTCAAAGCTTTACAAAATTAGCAAAAAATAGTGGATTTACCAATTAAAGTTGCCTAATTTGTAGTGGAAGAATTTTCTGTTAGTAATGCTTATGAATCCATCCCCGGATTTATTTTATAGAGTTTTGTTGTTTTCAATGGAAGTGGTAGAGTATTTTTTCCCCAGTTTCTTTATGTATATCCAGAGGGCAATGATTGCAGTTAAAAAAGCAAAGAAATCAGATACAGGCATACTGGTCCAAACACCGTCCAATCCTAAAAAACGTGGGAAGATAATCAGCCCAGGCAATAGATAGAGTAATTGTCTGGTAAGAGAAAGAAAAATACTGATTTTAGCCATTCCGATACTTTGGAAAAAATTACCGATAACGATTTGTGCTCCTACAAATGGGAATATGGCTATGCAGATACGAACTCCATGTGATGCCATGTCGATGAGATGAGTATCGCTCGTGAAAATGGATGAAACGGCATGAGGAAATAATTCACAAATTATAAATCCTGTACTGGTGATGCATACTCCTGTCACAATGCTTAGTTTCAGGGTTGCTTTGACTCGTTCGTGTTTCAGGGCTCCGAAGTTATATCCCACGATAGGTTGCATGCCCATCGTCAATCCCAATACAATCATGACATATAAAACCAACAGACGGTTGATGATACCATAGGCTCCAATTGCCATATCTCCACCATAGTGCTGCAAACTGTTGTTTACTATAATTACGATGACGCAGGCAGTTACATTCATGAGGAAGGGGGACATCCCGATCGAGAAAATATTGCCAATAATGCGTCTTTTAATTCTCCAAAATCCACGGTGTAGCCTCACTACGCTGGTCTTTTGAATGAAATGTTGCAAGACCCAAATCATCCCAATGAACTGCGAGAGGATGGTGGCTGTTGCAGCTCCACGAATACCCCATTCAAAATGGAAAATAAAGATTGGTGCAAGAATAATATTGCTTACTACAGTAACCATTGAAGTCAGCATTGCTTTACGAGGATAGCCGGTAGCGCGCATGATATTATTCAATCCAATCATTGTATATGATATGGGAGTACCCAGCAGTATGACTTGCATGAAATCGCGGGCATAGGGGAGTGTGTCTTTACTGGCTCCAAAAAATAGTAGAATTTCATCTAAAAATATGAGTGAAATACCTCCAAAAATGATAGAGTTTATCAGACAAAGAGTGAGAGTTGTAGCCGCAATTTCATTAGCTCCTTTCAGATCCTGTTGGCCTAACCGGATGGATGAGATCGTGGCTCCACCGGCGGAGACCAATGTACAGAATGCAACAACGAGGTTCATGAGTGGAAAGGTTATGGCAAGTCCTGCAATAGCCATAGCACCTACGCCGTGACCGATAAAGATACTGTCAATGATGTTGTACAAAGACGTAATGGTCATTCCGATAATGGCTGGAATGGAATATTGCAAGAGTAATTTGCCAATACGCTCGGTTCCCAATATATGCGGATCGTTCATAGCTGGTTGTTTATAATAGCTGATTATTAAAGTATCACTTTTAAAATCTTTCCACTGTATCCTTTTACCGAAATATCTGTCGCTTTATAAGGTAGCAAGCTGATTTCTTCTTTTTCCCCACTAATCAGATCCTGTGCATGGCATTTGGTAAGTTGCGGAATTTGCAGGAAATTGAACGCATGTGACGGTATGTTGACAGCAAGATCCATTGACATGTGGTCGAAGTTTACTACAATGATCAGTAGCTCGTTTTCATATTTTCGTAAAAAGGCATATTGTCTGTGCTCATTAAAACGCCAGCCATTTAGGTTTGCGTACATTAAGTCGAAGAAGGCTCCTTGTGATATTGCTTTTTCCTTATTGCATAGTGTGAGAATGCGTTGATAGATGTTATATAGTGATTTTTGTTCATCTGTCAACATATTACCACTGAATCTACCTCCGTCACGCCATCGGCGGATAGAGTCCACGCTCCAGTAGTCAAAGATCGTTGTTCGGCCGTCATGTCCGCTATAACCTTCACTATCCATACCTGGCTCTCCAAATTCTTGTCCAAAGTAGATCATCATTGGATTGGTATTCATACAAGCAGATACAATGAAGCCTGGAATTGCCTTGAACGGATTGCCGGCAAAAAAGTCAGAAGCAATGCGTTGTTCATCATGGTTTTCCAAAAAGTTAAGCATACGTTTCTCAATACCGTCCAGACTTTGCCAAGCGTGCGTGATAGCAGTTGCTGAAGTATTGTTACTGATAATGGAGCGTAATGTATCGTACAATCCGACCTTGTCATAAAGATAATCGAATTTACCACGGAACAGATAATTTTTATATTCGGCAGGATTATAGACTTCTGCTATAAATAGAATGGAGGGGTATTGAGCCTTTACTTGTGGAATAGCCCATTCCCAAAATTCTACAGGCACCATTTCAGCCATATCGCAGCGGAATCCATCAATGTTCTTTCCTGCCCAAAACAATAGGATATCTAACATTTTCGTCCATGTGTCAGGTATGGGAGTAAAATGAGGGGTATTTCCGTTTAAGTAATCGATACCATAGTTCAGTTTTACGGTTTCATACCAATCGTTGATATTGGGATAAGCATCGAAGCGGTTGTTGCCGGTAGCTTTGGCCGGGAATTCTTTGTATGGTTCGGCAGCAGCTCCTTTCATGTCGAATTGAGCGTGCAACTCTGAATTGGGTATGTAATAGAAGTTGTTGTACGGGCTGAATGCATATGTTGGGTCATCATTAGCTCCAAGTTGAGCGGTACCATCAGGCTGGTTATCCGAATGATATTGACGAGCCACATGGTTGGGAACGAAGTCAATGATGACCTTTAAGTCACATCTGTGTGTACGCAAGACAAGATTTTCGAATTCTTTCATTCGTCCGGGAATGTCTTTAGCCAGATCAGGATCAACATCATAGTAATCTTTAATGGCGTAAGGAGAGCCAGCCTTTCCTTTTACAATGGCCGGATGGTCTGGTTGTATGTTGTAACGGCGATAATCTGTTTGGGTCGCATGTTCTATGATTCCCGTGTACCATATGTGTGTCACTCCCAGTTTTTTTATTTCATTCAAAGCCTTCATGGTAAAATCAGCCATTTTCCCGCATCCGTTTTCAGTGATGCTGCCATTGTAGATACAGTGGTTGTTATTATTACCAAACAGGCGTGTAAATACTTGATAAATAATCAGTTTATTATGGTTATCGTTCATGTTGCTGTTGATTGAAGTTTGATATTAATATATGTTAGTTATTAGAAGTGGAGGAGGTTGCAGGAGTATTATTTCCGTTTTTCCAGACGCTTCCGTTTGCTGATAATGTTTGCGATAATATTTCATTAGCTGTGTTATAGCCTTGCATGAATATTTCTTCTGCTTTTTCCAATTCTGTATTGCTATAGCCTGCTAAGTTATATGGCTCGATAAGTAAGTCTGCTTTTTCTCTTTCGGGAAAAGCGTTGGCCCGGAACATAAAATTGTAAGAGCGTAAGGCTATACTTACAATGTTCATTTTATATTTTGGCGCCATAAGCGGACTTACGTTTACCGCAACAACTTTTTCACAAATTCTGCGGATGGTTGATACTGGTAGATTCATCATTAAGCCGCCATCGACGTAATGCGTTCCTTCTATGTTGACCGGAGCGAAAAGGACAGGCATGCAGCATGATGCTGCTACACGTTCGGCAATGTCACCTTTGTGAAAATGTACAATACGTCCATGATCTAAATCGGTTGCAGTGATAATTAGCGGAGTTTGTAGTTGTTCCAGTTTTTTGGCTTTCAGGTTGCTTCGCAAAAAATCAATGAATTCGTCCAATTCGAATAATCCTACTTTCGGTATAACTAATTTGGTCAGATCTTGAAATTTGTGTCCGGCAAAGTAGTCAAGTACTTTGTGTGGTTCATTCCCGTCAGCATAAAAGACACCGGCCAATGCGCCTGCACTGGTTCCAGACAGGATGTTTGGACGAATATCATGTTCCAGTAATGCCTGCATGACTCCTAAATGTGCAAACCCTTTAATGAATCCGCCGCTTAAGGCAAATCCTATTGCATATTTTTTAGTTGACCAGTTATTTGTTATAATTTCCATTTTCTCTGGATTTGTATCTTTTTATTCGGCACGAATTTAATGAATTTCTTGTTTGAATGACGAATAAGTGCGGAAATAATTGTAATTGAACGTACTTTTTCTTGAGACGTTTACGTCTGAACAGGGAGGATACAAAAAGACTGGAGCATGAATAAAGACTTAACTCATTCATGCTCCAGCTGACGTTGTAATAGAATATATCAGAGATTTCTGAGGGCTTTTAACAATAGATAGCCTCCCAGCCATTGTATCAGCAATCCAGGGATCCCCATGCGAAAGTCCTGAATAGCCACGTAAAAGTCACCGCATAAAGCCCATTCAACAGTTGTACCGATAAGCTGATAGCTCAGCACGACGATCAGTAATGTGGCAATAGTTGTTTTTTGTGCGTAGTGGGCTGTTATTGATGCTGCGCCTGCCAACAATGTCGATTTTATCAGGATAGGCAGGAGTGTGGCTGTTGCGGGCATACCGAAAAGCAGGTGGTTGATGACCGGTGAAAGCAATGCAGTAAGCAGACCTACACGGAAGCCGTATTTATAGGCTGCAATCAGTGTAAAGAAATAGATTGGTAAAAATGTAGGTCCACCAGCTGGAATAAGATGGCAGAGTTGTGGGAGAAGAATGTTGCCAGCGATAAATAAGAAGGCAAACAAATATGTCTTTATGTTTCCGAAAGACAATGAGTAAAGTTTCGTTTTGGTTTCCATATATTGGTGTATTTTTTGAGATTTATATCTTGATCAATTCGTATTCCATAGTTCCTAAACCTATTTTTTCGGCATGTCGCAGGCCGGCTAACCAGTCGGTGTCAGGATGTATCATATGGAACTTGTCACATCCACACAGATCTTCGTGTTTGTGCTTTTCTCCCAGTACATTGTTGCCATGTAGGATGGGAGTTGCAATCACCATGTCGGCACATGCTTTGTCCAATGCTACAGGGTCAGCCGATGCCAACATTCCAAGATCGGGGATAATGGCTGCATCGTTATGGTTCCAGCAGTCACATTCGGGTGATACATTCATGATGAAGCTGATGTGAAAATGTGGTTTGTCTTTTACTACAGCCAAGGCATATTCTGCTATTTTATAGTTTAACCGTTCGGAAGTGTCCCAATCGCTGACGACAGCTGCATCATGTTGACACAAGGCGACACATTGGCCACAGCCAACGCATTTGGTATAGTCTATTTCTGCTTTTCGGTTTGCATTCAAGTGTACAGCATCGTGTGCACAATGCTTCACACAAATGTTGCATCCAATACAATTGTCTGTATTGATTTTAGGTTGAGATGCTGCATGCAGTTCCAGCTTTCCGCCTACGCTGGCACACCCCATACCCAAGTTCTTCAGTGCGCCGCCGAAGCCAGCTTGTTCATGTCCTTTAAAGTGGTTCATACTGATGATGACGTCAGCATCAGCAATGGCTGTACCAATTTTAGGTGCAGGGCAATATTCGCCGTTCAAAGGAATTTCACGGTAGTCTGTACCTTTCAATCCATCACCGATGATAACCTGGCATTGTGCGGATATTGGATTGAATCCATTTTCCATGGCACTTTGCAAATGATCCACGGCATTCGAACGACGGCCGCTATATAGCGTGTTGCAGTCAATCAGAAAAGGCTTTGCTCCAAATTGCCGGAGGAGGTTAGCCATGCGGGCAGCATAATTTGGACGTATGTATGCCAGATTTCCGGGTTCACCGAAGTGAATTTTTATAGCAGTAAAGCTATCTTTCAAAGGAAGTTGTGCGATACCGGCACGTTTCAACAAGCGTTCCATTTTGTCCAGCAGGTTGGATGTTGAGGAAGTACGCAAATCTGAATAAAAAACTTTTGCTTTTTCCATATTAATACCTATTTGTGGTGATTGTCTCTGCAAAAATAGCGGATAAATTTAAATATAAATAGGTATAGCTCTAAAAAAGTGCCATAGGGGGCCATTCCCATGGCCGATTTGCATGTCTTTTCCTCGGTTGATGGCTTGATAAGTGTATTGTTTAGCTTGTTTTACTGCCTGTTCCATAGAGATTCCATAAGCCAGTTGTGTGGCAATGGCTGATGAAAGTGTGCATCCTGTTCCGTGCAGATTATGGCTTTCAATTTTGGGAGCAACATAGTGGTAAGTGTTTTCTTGGTGGAATAGGACATCACACATTTTATCTCCTTCCAGATGTCCTCCTTTGACAAGTACCGATATTCCATAGTGATGAGCAAGGGCCTGTGCGGCTTGTTCCATGTCGTTTATGGTATTTATGGTTTTGCCAGTCAACAGAGCTGTTTCGTGCAGGTTGGGGGTGATAAGGTCGCACAATGGGAATAGCTTTTCGCAGACTGCCTGTACGGTTTTCTCTGTCATTAACCGACGGCCACTGGTCGAGATCATCACCGGATCATAAACAATGTGTTTGGGCCTATAGGTTTTCAGACAATCGGCAATAGCTGTTACAATGTCAACATCATGTACCATACCTATCTTAATGGCGTGGGGAGTAAGGTCATCCATCACAGATTCGATTTGGCGACGTACTATTTCTTCACTTTGTGGGTAGATCGCTTGTACGCCTTGAGTGTTTTGGGCAGTTACTGCTGTAATGACGGTAGCGGCATATCCTCCCAAGGCCGAAATGGTTTTAGTATCAGCTTGTATGCCCGCACCCCCCGAGCAGTCAGAACCTGCAATGGACAGAATGACTGGTGTAAACGTTTCTTGACGTAAGCGGAGAAAATGAGGAACAAAGTCGGCGCCCAAATGATTCCATACATCGCCAAGTAAGGCTGCTCCACCGAAACCGAGTTGCTTTACTTCATTAAGTCGGCTGGCATTGATCCCGCCTAAGGCCATGACGTGTGAGTCGATAATACCTTGTTGTTGGGCCTTTTGTATTTCACTGATGGTAAAGGCCGACGAATAGCCGGTTTTGGATATGCTGTCATAAATGGGACTAAGGAATACATAGTTGCATGTCGGCTTGTGTAATTGTACTTCATTTAGCGTGTGACAGGAGCAGCTGATATTGCCCTTATAGTCTTGAGGTGGGTTAGGATTACGTCTGTTAAGGTGTATGCCTTTCAGTTTATATTGATTGACTAACTGGAAATGTTCATGGATAACGATGCGTGAATGATATTCTTCGGGTATTTGGTCGAGTAGCTTTACTATCTCTGTTAGGTCTGCTTCCGGTTTACGCAGATGTAGAATTTCCAGACCGTAGCGAAACAAGGTAGTGATGGCTTCTGCTTCGCCAGGGAAAAAATTGGGTAGGGTAATGACAATCAGTTTCATAATCGGCTGGTTTGCAACACTCAATGTTGTGTTTGATAATTTGTAGGTTGATTGAGATATCATGTAGGAAATGCGATCAGAATGTGAGTAGGTGCGACTGAAGAGTTCTCAAATCGATGGTCCATAGTTTACCGGATAAAACTTCTCCGTATCCGCAGATGATCTTTAGTGCCTCGTTGGCTTCCACACTTCCCACAACTGCAGGAGTCGTTCCAATTACTGATGAGTCGGGAATCAGGTGTATCATGCTGTCTTCGTCCGGATAAAGGTCTCGGTAAGTATGTGGCTGTTTGCCGTAATTGAATACGGATACCTGCCCCTCGAAACCTTGAATAGCTCCATAAACGTATGGCTTTCTCAGACGGGCGCTGATATCGCTGACCAGGTATCGGGTGGCAAAATTGTCGCATCCGTCTATCACGATGTCGTATGAGGCAATCAGTTCTTCTGCATTCTGATGGGTCAAACGTATTTGATAAGGATAGATGGACGTCTGTTTGTTTAGAGCTTGTAAGCGTCGGGCGGCACAGAATACTTTAGGCTGTCCAACTTCGGATTCGGTATAGAGTACCTGGCGTTGCAGATTGCTGAGGCTGACGGTATCGTCATCTACCAGTCCGATGGTACCTACACCGGCTGCTGTCAGATAGAGGGCAATGGGGGCACCGAGTCCACCTACTCCTATGATAAGAATGCGCGCACGAGAAAAGCGTTCTTGTCCTGCCTCGCCAATTTCAGGCAGTGTCATTTGTCTGCTGTATCGTGATGTCATGGCGTTGTTGGAATTCATTTTGTTTATGAAAGAGGAATGGTGCATAGAAGCTACTTGTATGCTTGTATAGTTGGCACATTCCTGCACCATCCTTCATTTATAACAGAGTAAGATTATGGATGACCGAACAGGTCGAAACTTGCGTCCCAGTCTTTCCACACCGGTTCGCGTCCGATGTGTTTCAAGGCTGCGTTTACTTCCACTGCTGTCCGGTCGTCGCTGATGTGGAATTGTTCCAATGCCTGCGGGTAGGTATAATATCCTCCGGGTTCGGTCTTGCTTTCGGCACTCATGGTCGTTACTCCGAGGGCGGCCATATGGTCGCGGATGTAAGCCGGTTCACGGGTAGAGTACGAAATGTCCACATCGTGATCGAAGATGCGCATGGCAAAGGTTACTTGTGCCAATTCGCGGTCGCTCATGATGACGTTAGGTTGGAAGCCCTCGTTTTCAGCTGGGCGCATTCGTGGGAAGTTAACACTGTATTTCGTCTTCCAATAGTGCTTTTGCAGGTAGCGCAGATGGTAGGCCATCATGGTGATATCCGTGCGCCATTCTTTTTCCAGACCGATCAGTACTCCCATACCGATGGAGTGAACACCTGCCTGTCCCATGCGGTCGAAGCCGTTAACACGCCACTCAAACTTCGATTTCATGCCACGCGGATGATAGATGTTGTAGTGAGCTTTGTTGTATGTCTCCTGAAAGCAGATGACTCCGTTCAGCCCATGTTCTTTCAGCTCGGCATATTCTTCCGTTTTAAGAGGCATTACCTCGATTTTCAGGTTCGAGAAGTAAGGTTTGGCCAGGTCGAGTGCACGGGCTATGTAAGGCACGCCGGCTTTGGCAGGGTTTTCGCCCGTTACCAGCAGCAGGTTCTCGAAGGGGGCCAGCTTTTTGATAGCTTTGTATTCGTTCACAATCTCTTCTTCAGTCAGAATGGTGCGTGCCATCGGGTTACTGATATGGAATCCGCAATAGACGCACGAGTTCGTACACGAGTTGGTGATGTAAAGAGGTATGAACATGGATATGGTCTTGCCGAAACGTTCTTCGGTATATTTCTTGCTCAGTTGTGCCATGGGTTCCAGGTATTTGCTGGCGGCGGGTGACACAAGTGCCATGAAGTCATCTACATCGCAGTGCTCTTTGCCGAGGGCGCGAAGCACATCGTTTTCGGTTTTCGAGTAGATGGCTTTGGTGGTTTCCTCCCAATCTATTTTTTCAAGTTCTTCTGAAAACATTTGGTTCAGTGAATAATTAAAAGTTAAAAATTAAAAATTAAAAGTTGTGATTGGTGTTTAATTATTAATTTCTTTAAGATCCCGACTCAGCTTCATGGCACAGAAGTTGGGACCGCACATGGTGCAATACTCGCCGTCGGTGTGGCGTCCTTCGTTGAAGTATTCCAACGCACGGTCTGGGTCGAGACTCAGGTGGAACTGGTCGCGCCAGCGGAATTCGTAGCGGGCTTTGCTTAAGGCATTGTCACGGATTTGTGCACCGGGATGTCCCTTGGCCAAATCGGCTGCATGGGCAGCAATCTTATAGGTAATGACACCGGTACGTACGTCTTCTTTATTAGGCAACCCAAGGTGTTCTTTGGGAGTGACGTAGCACAGCATCGCTGTACCCAACCAGCCTATCTGGGCGGCACCGATGGCCGAGGTGATGTGGTCGTAACCGGGGGCAATGTCGGTGACGAGCGGGCCAAGGGTATAGAAGGGGGCGTTGTGACAATGGTCAATTTGGCGCTCCATGTTCTCACGTATCTTGTGCAGGGGCACGTGTCCCGGACCTTCGATGAAGGCCTGTACGTTCTTATCCCAGGCTCGGAGCACCAGTTCGCCCATGGTGTCGAGTTCTGCAAACTGTGCTTCGTCGTTGGCGTCGGCTATACAGCCGGGACGCAGACCATCACCCAGTGAGATGGCAACGTCGTACTGGGCCAGGATGTCGCAGATGTCGTCGAAATGCTCGTAAAGGAAGCTTTCACGATCGTGGATCAGGCACCATTTGCTCATGATGCTTCCCCCACGCGAAACGATACCGCACAGACGTTTGTCCGCCAGGTGCACGTTTTGGCGGCGTATGCCGGCATGGATGGTGAAGTAGTCCACTCCTTGTTCGCATTGTTCGATGAGGGTATCGCGATAGATTTCCCAGGTCAGGTCTTCCACTCGTCCGTTTACTTTCTCCAAAGCTTGATAGATGGGAACGGTACCTACGGGTACAGGGCAGTTGCGTACAATCCATTCGCGTGTCTCGTGGATGTTGGCTCCGGTTGAGAGGTCCATCAGGGTATCGCCTCCCCATCGGCAACTCCATACGGCCTTATCTACTTCTTCGTCGATGCTCGACGTGGTGGCAGAGTTACCGATGTTGGTGTTGATCTTCACTAAGAAGTTGCGTCCGATAATCATCGGTTCGCTTTCGGGGTGGTTGATGTTGGCCGGCAATACGGCTCGTCCGGCTGCTATTTCGTCGCGTACAAACTCGGGAGTGATGTAGGTTTCAATGCCCAGTTCGCGGCAGTTCATGTTCTCGCGGATGGCCACGTACTCCATTTCGGGAGTAATGATGCCGGCTTTGGCATAGGCCATTTGGGTAATGCTTTTACCGGCTTTGGCGCGGTAGGGCAGGGCAATGTGCTCAAAACGCAGGTGGTCGAGGCTCTTGTCGTCGCGGCGCATCTTCCCGTATTCGGAGGTGATGGAAGGTAGCTGTTCCACGTCGCCCCGGCCGGTTATCCAGCTTTCGCGCATACGGGGAAGTCCTTTCTTCAGGTCAATCTCGATGTCGGGATCGCTGAAGGGGCCGCTTGTGTCGTAAACGTAAACGGGGGCATTGGGTGTCGTCACCTTCTCGCCGCCAACAATCGTGACGGTGGGGGTGAGGTTGACTTTCTGCATTCCTACCTTTATATAAGGATAAAGAGTGCCCTGCATGTAGGCTTTCTCTGCATGAGCGTACGCTCTTTTATCTTGTTCTTTCATTTATGGAATTAAAAATTAAAAGTTAAAAAATAATAGTGGGAGAGTTGCCTCTTTCTCGTTCTTAATTTTTCATTATTAATTATTAATTGTTTAAGAAGGCTGTCAGTGGTGAGGAGGCCGATGCAACCAGGTCGGCTGCTTGTGTGCCCAGTCCGGCTTCGTAGGCACGGCGTCCGGCTATGACGGCTTCTTTGAAAGCGATAGCCATTTCTACAGGATTGCCGGCTACGGCGATGGC
>CAJKOW010000006.1 GCA_905201685.1 uncultured Bacteroides sp.
GGAAACGCGTAAAAAAGTCCGCTCAAGGCATCGGAACTGAAGATTATTTTGTATTTTTGCCGCATAAAAGTCTAATTAACAATCTCTTCATCACATGGCACACATTCAGGCATTGACCACCGACGATATTCTTAAATTAAAAGCCATTACGCTATATATCGTCAACAAATGCGGGGTTGCCGATATCTTTCATATCCTGAAGATCCTGTACTTTGCTGATCGTGCGCACTATGCCGAGTGGGGTACAAGACTTTCGGAAGACACCTTCTGTGCGATGGACAACGGCCCTGTAGCTTCCCATCTGTATAATGCACTAAAAGACGTGACAGGGAAGGAAAAATTGCCGGCAGGTTCGCCATTGAAGATCATTTCCGACTCACTCTATCAGGCCGACCCGATGTTTGAATACTATATCAGCGCCCGCGAGGAAGCTGACATGGACGAGCTTTCGGCATCGGATGTTGCTTGTCTGGACCGTTCGATAGCCGAGAACAAAGAACAGGCTTTTGGCGAACTCTCAAAGAGGTCGCACGACCAGGCTTGGCAAGAAGCCTATGGCAGAAAGAAAAATGCGCCCATGAACCCCCTTTTGATGGCCGAAGCAGGAGGTGCGTCGAAGGAGACGCTGGAGTTCATTAAGGAAAATGCTGAATTCGATCAAATGATAGCGAAGTGATATGGTTTTGCTTGTGAACGCTGTGATTCAATCGGGCAACGTTTCTCCCAAACGTTTAAGAAAGTTCGGCCTCATAGAATAGCAAATGCTTGTAAACCAATCCCCTTCCCCACATTTCACCCCCTCTC
The DNA here is from genome assembly GCA_905201685.1 of uncultured Bacteroides sp. Taxonomy (GTDB): domain Bacteria; phylum Bacteroidota; class Bacteroidia; order Bacteroidales; family Bacteroidaceae; genus Bacteroides. The sequence goes on from CAJKOW010000006.1 coordinate 805, forward strand.
CGTACCCCTCCGCCGTACCACCTACGTACCAGTTTTTCCTCCTCCGCATCGCCTAACTTTGCCTCTGCAATCACGAAGAAAAAGGCTACAGCCGACTCGTGCTTGCGGGGGCTTTTCGTATTGAGGGCTCCCAACGCAAAAAAAAGAGAAATCGAAATGAAAAAACTACTGAAAGTCATCATGCAGGGCGAACCCTTCGCCGTGCAGAGCCAGAAGGCCGAAAGCGGTCAGGTGATGAAGTGCAACATCGTGTTGCAAGAGTTGGGCGGCAAGTACGAAGACGCGTACGTGGCAGCCATGCTGGGGCAACTGGCCTCGAGCAAATTCTACGCCGGCGAGCTGGTGTATGCCGTACTCCGCTTCCAGACGCGCGAGTACAACGGACAAATGTTTCAGGACATACTGGCAGTGGAACTGGTGAAAATGAAGAACAGTTGACAAGTTGACGAGTTGACAAGTTGACAAGGGACGAGTTGACAAGTTAACAAGTTGACAAGGGGGGGACAAGGGCAACAAGTTGACAAGGATCCCCACTTCCTCCTCGTTGTCTCGTTAACTCGTCCCCTCGTCAACTAAACTTCCCCCCTTGTCAACTAAAAAAAAGTAAAAACCAACCTGAGTGGAGCGACGTGAAGGAACCTCCCGGAGAGCAAAGTGGCCACGTTTCTTGCTTCCCTTCTCTCACAAAACTCAGAAAAATGATGAAAAAAGAATATTTCTTACAAGATGTCCACATGGACACACAGACGGCCTTCATGGCCAATGGCAACATCAACATTTATCCCTGTGCCTGGGAGGCAGACAAGGCACCTATCACGCCCGAAGGAAGGGCATCGTACAAAGGCCGTATCACGGTGGAGGAAGACGGATTCACACGCGTAAAGCCTTACAACATCGACACCGGACCGCGCTACATCGAACTCTTCGCCACGGAGCACTGCCGGGTGCTGATGACCACGCGCGGACGCATTATCGAGAAATGGAGCTTCCGACCTTCGCTGACGGCCGATGACATCCTGGCCCTGCGCAACTTGGAGGGGCGACGTATCGACGCCTACTACGCCAGCCGCAGGTTGGAAACGAGATGGTGACGGAACTCGACCGATCCGCCACTTCCATATACGAATAATTGAATCCTGAAAAAAAGTAACAAAAGATGAACAACTTTACTTGTATCGGACGGGGGCATGGTGCTCCCGCCCTACCGGCCACCCGCCAGGAGTGGGAGGCCATGCGCCGCGAACCTTGGTTGGCGGAAATGTGTCGCCGCATCGAGGCGGGCGACGAAAAACTGAAACGGCGGCTACCCATCTGGACGCCCCATTGCGCTGCCTTCCGTGACAACCATCGCGCGGCGGCCGACGCCCTGCAACCCCTGCCGCGACTGATGCTCGATTTCGACGAAAAAGGACATTCGGCCGAGATATTGGAGCGCTCGCTCGCCTTGCAGAAGGCAGGCAAATGGCAGGTGTTGCTGGTCGAGGAATCGGTGCGCCGCGGCACCCACGTGCTCATCGTCCTGCCCCACGGCATGACCCCGCACGAGGCACAGACGCGCTTTTCGGCCGACGTGGGCTTTAAGGCCGACGGGGCTCTGAAGGACGTAAGCCGCTGCATCTACATGGTGCCCGAGGACCATACGCTGTATGTGGACGAGGAAGGGCTGTTTGGCCTCACCCCCGACCCCTCTCCTTGGGAGAGGGGAGAAGCAGATTGTGGGGTATCTTCAGCTCCCCTCCTTCCTGAAGGAGGGGTGTCCGAAGGACGGGGTGGTAGGACGGCCACGCAAGCATCCTACACCCCTTCACCTACCACCTCCCCCTGCGGGGACTCCTCCTTCCCGAAGGAGGAGAGCGTAGAAACATCTTCCGCGCGGTCTCCCCTCTCCTTGGGAGAGGGGCCGGAGGTGAGGCTCTTCCGCGGCATCCCCTATGCCGCCATCATCGCCCAATGGTTCCGCCTGGCGGGCGGCGAACCCGTGCCCGGCGAGCGCAACGACAAGCTGCATCGTCTGGCCTCGCACCTGCGCTACATCACCGACAACGACGAAGCGCTGATGCTCCAGGTGATGCCCCGCTACGGCCTGTCGGAAGAGGAGATGCGCGGATTGATACACTCTGCCTGCTCGGCAAAGTGGTATTCGATACCGCAGATGATGAAGGAAGCGGTCCAAAGCCTCACCCCCGACCCCTCTCCGAAAGAGAGGGAAGACCGTGCGGACAGTGGTATCTCAATACCTCCCCTCTCTCTGGGAGAGGGGTTGGGGGAGAGGCCCCTCCCTCCGCTGATCCGGCTGCTCATCAGCCGCACCCCCGACCTCTACAAGGCTGCCGTGGCGCACGCCGTCTTTCCACCGCTGGCGGCTCATCTGCACCGCGTCAGGTTCCGGTACATCGACAACGTGGAGCACGAAGCCACACTGATGAACGTGCTGATGGCGGGCACCGGCGCGGGCAAGGACTGCATCAGCGAACCCATCAACCGCATCATGGCCGACATACGCCGGCGCGACGAGGAAAACCTGCGGCGCGAACGCCAGTGGAAGGACGAAGTCAGCACGAGAGGCGCCAACAAGGACAAGCGCAAACGACCCGAAGGACTTGTCATACAGGAAATTGACGCCGACATGACCAACCCCGCCTTCGTCATGCGCATGGCCGAAGCCGACGGACACTTCCTCTACACGAAGCTGAACGAGATAGACCAGTTCGACGCCCTGAAGGGCAGCGGACGGGGAGGGCAGCAGTTTCAGATCATGTGTCTGGCCTTCGACCCCGGCAACCGCTACGGGCAGACGCGTGTGGGCGCGCAGAGCGTGACGGAGAAGGTCACCATCCGCTTCAACTGGAACGCCTCGACCACCATCCAAAAGGGCAAGCGATACTTCTCGAAGGTGCTGACCGACGGCCCCATCTCGCGCATTAACTTCTGCACCATCCCCGAACGCGAAATAGGAGCCGACATGCCCGTCTATGGAAGCTACGACGACGCCTTCGACGAGGCTTTGCGCCCCTACATCGACAACCTGCTGAAGGCGCAGGGGCTGATCGACTGTCCGCAGGCCTACCGGCTGGCGCAACAGCTGAAGGAAGAGTGCGCCGACTTTGCCCGCCTGTCGCAAAGCCGCGTCTATGAGAACCTGTCCTTCCGAGCCAACGTTATCGCCTGGCTGAAGGCATGCGTCCTCTACGTGGCCAACGGTTGCCGCTGGGACGATACGTTCGAGGACTTCATCCGCTGGTCGCTGCAGTACGACTTGGCTTGCAAGATGGAGTTCTTCGGGGCAGACATCGAAGAGGCGATGATCGACAGCTCGCGCACCGGCGGCGGACCTCGCAACCTGCTGAATCTGCTGCCCGACGAATTCACCTATCAGCAGGTCGTACAGGTGCGCCAACGGATGGGCAAGGACGAGAAAGGCACGCAAAACATGCTCAACCAGTGGGTGCACCGCAACTACGTGGAGAGAATTACAAATGACAATTACAGTAAGCTAAAATTCAGAAAAGATGGAATTGACATTGACACGAATCGCTAAGCGAAAAGACTATACCATAGGCCGGCTGGAGGCCGACGGCGAATACCTGTGCGACACGCTGGAACCCACGTGGCGCGACCTGAAGAAAAAACATAAGATCAGAGGGCGCACGGCCATCCCCGAGGGACGCTATCCGGTGGTCATCACCCGAAGCCCCAAGTTCGGCGAGTGGCTGCCTCTGCTGCTCCATGTGCCCCTGTTCGAGGGCATCCGCATCCATGCGGGCAACACTCCTGCCGACACGGCCGGATGCATCCTGGTGGGCGAAAACCGCAAGCCGGGGCATGTGCTCAACTCGCGTCGCCACGTCGCCTTGCTGAAGCGACGCATCGTCGAGGCGAAGGACAGGGGCGAGGGAGTATGGATCAGGGTAAGCTGACCCGCTGAAAAAAGCGTAGGAAGAAAGCCTCACGGTTTCCTTCCTACATACACGATGAAAAATTGAGTTGTTTTACAACTCGGTTTATTTCTTTATTCCAAACGTCTTGCGCCGTCGCTGATCACTACGTCGTAGATCTTCGGGCTACGGCCAAACTTGTTCTTGAAGTCTTCTTTTGCTTTGTTGACGAATGTAGAATACAGTTCGTCCTTCACCAAGTTGATGGTACATCCGCCAAAGCCGCCACCCATGACGCGCGATCCGGTGACGCCGCAGTCGAATGCCAGGTCGTTGAGGAAGTCGAGTTCTTCGCAACTTACTTCGTACAGCTTGCTCATGCCGTGGTGCGTCTCGTACATCTTCTGTCCGACGGTTTCGTAGTCGCCTCTTTCCAGAGCGTCGCAAACGTCGAGCACGCGTTGTATTTCCTCGATGACGTATTCGGCACGCTTGTAGTCTTCTTCGCTGATGTCGGCTTTCGATTCGTTCAGCATCTCCATGGTGCAGTCGCGCAGGAATTCAACGTGCGGATGCTTCTTCTGAATGGCAGCCACTACGTTTTCGCAGCTCTGACGGCGCTTGTTGTAAGCCGACGATGCCAATTCGTGCTTCACGACGGAGTCAACCAGCACTAAGCGGTAGCCCTGCGGGTCGAAGGGGAAGTACTGGTATTCGAGCGAACGGCAGTCGAGGCGGATCAGATGGCCTTTCTTTCCGAATACGGAGGCAAACTGGTCCATGATGCCGCAGTTCACGCCGCAATAATTGTGCTCGGTAGCCTGTCCTACCTTGGCCAGCTCGAACTTGTCGATCTTGTTGTCGCCGAAGAGGTCGTTCAGGGCATAAGCGTAGGTGCTTTCGAGGGCGGCCGATGAAGACATGCCGGCACCCAGAGGAACGTCGCCGGCAAAAGCCGTGTTGAAGCCTTTTACTTCTACACCCCGTTTGATCATTTCGCGGCAAACGCCGAAGATATATCTTGCCCAGCTTGCACGAGGAGCGTCAGCCTCTTCCAAACCAAACTCAACATAATCTTTCAGGTCGATGGAGTAAGCCTTCACGATGTTGGTACCGTTTGGCTTGATTTCGGCTATCATGCCTTTATCGATTGCTCCAGGGAATACAAAACCGCCGTTGTAGTCGGTGTGTTCGCCGATCAGATTAATGCGACCCGGAGAAGCGTAAACTGCTCCTGTTGTTCCATCAAAATGCTTGATGAAACGGCTTCTTACGTATTCTATATCCATAATACTAATATTTTTAATAAGGTGAATAATTAAAATTACCTATATGTGTTTTTCTCTTCTTCTATTATTCTACTGGAATGTTCTTGTTGACGTTCTTGCATCCTACCAGGCCGTAGTACAGCAGATAGGCCAGACCGGCGATGATGAGCCAGTAGCTTGCCATGTAGCCTACGCCGTCGGCGATAGCGTTCTGGATGAGCGGCAGGATACCGCCACCTACTACCATCATCATGAAGATGCCCGATGCCTGTGCGGTGTACTTGCCCAGTCCTTCAACAGCCAGGTTGAAGATACCGCCCCACATGACCGATGTGCAGAGTCCGCACAATACCAGCAGGAAGGCGCTCAGGGGTACCTTCGGAGTGGCCAGCGAGCCTACCATTTCTTCGGGAGCCATAGCGGCTTCTTCCTTCAGGGCGTCAGCATACGGAGTCAGATCGACTGATGCGGGGTTGGCGATGAAGGCCGAAATCTGGTCGGCGGGTACACCTACGTTGGTCAGTATTTCGGTGGTCTTGGCTACGGGGTCATAGACGATTTTGGGGACATCGACGCCGACATTCTTGGGCATGAACATGGCGATGACGATGAGCACGATAGCGGTGGCCGAAACGGCGATGAGTTGGGCACGGGTCGATACCTTGCCGCTGATGGCGCTACTTGCCATACGGCCGACGAGCATCAGCAGCCAGTAGATGGCGGCGATGGCTCCACCGATGGCGGCACCGTTGATGAGGATGCCGGCTCCCTTGCTCGAAGCGTCGGCTAAGTAGAAGTTGAGCGTGCCGGGGATACCGATTTCGATACCTACGTAGATGAAGATACCGATGACGCCCAATACGGTGTGGCGGAAGCTCCAGGGGCTGTATTCGAATTTTTCCTTCTGTGCGCCGCCTTTTCTGAGGTGGGGCTCAGGGATGGATACGAACGAGATGATGATGAAGGCAGCCACGAATACGCCCATGGCGATGAACAGCAGCGGAGCTACGTCGGACATGGCTGTCTTTGAAGTAACGGTGCCGATCAGCGCGCCTACGAAGAGCGGCGTCAGTGTGCCCGACAGTGAGTTCAAGGCGCCACCCGTCTGGATGAGCTGGTTACCCTTGTTGCCACCGCCTCCGAGGAGGTTCAGCATGGGGTTGACCACGGTGTTGAGCATACATACGCAGAAACCGCAGACGAAGGCTCCGAGCAGGTAGATGATGAAGTTCAGCTTGATGGCGTATGCGCCCAGCGAGAAGACCTCGACATTGGCGCCTACAAGGCTGGACAGATACTGGATGAAGAGGCCGACGAAGCCGACGGCCATCGCGATGAGGGCTGTCTTCTTGTAGCCGATCTTGACCAGCATGTTACCGGCGGGGATACCCATGAAGAGGTAAGCCAGGAAGTTCATCATGTTGCCCATCATACCCAGTGTGTTGGCACCGGCGTATTGGTTTTTCCAAATCGTGCCGAAGGGCGCGGCAAGATTGGTGACGAAAGAGATCATCGCAAAAATGAAGAACATGGTAATAATTGCGACGAGATTACCGTTCTTTTTCTGTTGTGTCATGGTTTTTCTGAAAAGTTAGGGGTTAATGATATTGGGTTATTATTGTTCTTTTTTCATGGTTCACAAGTCACAGATGGTTGTGTAAAGGAGTAAAAGAAGGCGGGAGGGGGGGATAGCCTCTCCCTTTTTACTCCTTTTTTTGCAGGGGTAGGAGTCAGGAACCTGCTACTCCAAACTTATAAACGGTAATCTGTTGGTACTCGTCACCCGGAAGCAACACGCACGATGGGAAGTGGGGCTTGTTGGGGGTGTCGGGGAAACATTGTGCTTCGAAGCAGACGGCGCTTCGTGCAGGATAGGTGGCACCGTGTGCGCCGGCAAATCCGTTCAGCCAGTTTCCGGTGTAGAGCTGTACGCCGTTTTCGGTGGTATATACTTCCATCGTACGTCCGCTTTCGGGTTCGGTGCAGGTGGCGGCCAAGCTCAGTTCGCCGGCTTCGGTTTTGTTCAGTACATAGCAGTGGTCGTAGCCGGCGCCGTTGATGAGTTGTTGGAAGGGTTCGTCGATGCGTTCGCCGATGGTGTGCGGTGTGCGGAAGTCCATCGGAGTGCCTTCTACCTTGCTGATTTCGCCCGTGGGGATGGATACCTCGTCGATGGGGACGTAGAAGTCGGCGTTGATGGTGACAATGTTGTTCAGTACGGTAGGAGTGGGGTTGGCGATGCCTGCCAGGTTGAAGAAGCCGTGGTTGGTCAGGTTGACTACCGTGGCTTTGTCGGTGGTGGCTCTGTATTCGATGACCAGTGCGTTGGCATCGTTTTCCAGACGGTAGGTCATTTCTACTTTCAGGTTGCCCGGGAAGCCTTCTTCGCCGTCGGCGGAAGTGTAGTTGAACACAATGGTTGTCGGGTCGGGCTGAATGGCATCCCATACGCGTGTGTGGAAACCTGTGGGGCCACCGTGCAGCGAGTTGGGGCCGTTGTTGATGGCCAGCTGGTGCTTTTCGCCATACAGGGTAAATTGGCCTTTGGCAATGCGGTTGCCGTATCGTCCGATGGTGGTATTCAGGAAGGGTTCAGGGCTGTGGATGACGCTTTCAAGGTTGTCGTGCCCTAAGACCACGTTGGCATATTTGCCATTCTTGTCCGGTACCATAATCGAAAGGATGGCGCATCCGTAGTTGGTTACTGCCACTTCCATTCCTAATGCATTTTTAAGGATAAACAGATCTGTCTTTTTACTATCTATTTCCTTTTGAAAGTCCTTTCTGTCCAATCCGGACAGATTGCCTTCGGTTGGGGTAGTGTTTATCATAAACTTGGTATTAATTAAATTTCTTGCAAATAAAAAGAAATTCTTTTGTTTACCCAAGTAATTGGAATGAAATATGAAAAACGTTTTAGCAAATTTTAGCGTTTTGCGTCGTTGAATCAAATTGATATTTTTTGTATGTTTGCCACAATTATTAAATTATTACTTATGTTTTTATTGAACATTTAACGAAAAACGACAAATGTATCCTTTGAAATTTGAGCCCGTCCTGAAGCAGACGCTTTGGGGAGGCGATAAAATTATCCCGTTCAAACATCTGAATGAAAACCTGCCCAACGTGGGCGAAAGCTGGGAAATATCGGCCGTGGAAGGCAGTGAATCGGTCGTAGCTAATGGTCCCGACAAGGGGTTGACTTTGCCCGAAATGGTCAGGAAATACAAAGAGGAGTTGGTGGGAGAAGCCAATTACGCACGCTTTGGCAATAAATTTCCGCTGCTGGTCAAGCTCATCGACGCCAAGAAAGACCTTTCCATCCAAGTGCATCCCAACGACGAATTGGCCCAAAGAAGGCACAACTGCTTTGGGAAGAACGAAATGTGGTATGTGATTGCCGCCGACAAGGGGGCAAGGCTCATCGGCGGATTCGCGCAACAGATCACTCCCAAGGAATATAAGGAAAGGGTGAACAACGGTACCTTTGCCGAAGTGCTGCAGACGTGCCTGATAGCGCCGGGCGACGTCTTCTTTGTGCCGGCGGGAAGGGTGCATGGCATCGGAGCCGGCTCGTTTATCGCCGAAATCCAACAGACCTCGGACGTGACCTACCGCATCTTCGACTACAACCGCAAGGACAAGGACGGCAAGCCCCGCGAGCTGCATATCGGCCAGGCGATGGATGCCATCAACTTTGCCGATGTGCAGGACGACTTCCGATTCGAATACGAGGAGGTGGAGAATGAGCCTGTCGAAGTAGTGGCAAGCCCCTATTTTACGACATCGCTTTACGACATGACGGAGGAGATTACCTGTGATTATTCGGAGTTGGAGTCGTTTGTGATTTTCGTATGCGTGGAGGGTTCGTGCAAGATTGTCGATGACGAAAAGAACGAACTGACAATGCGTGCGGGCGAAACCATCTTGCTGCCTGCCCTGACACAGGAGGTAGCCATCGTGCCCGACGGAAGGGTGAAGTTTCTGGAAACGTATGTATAACGACCCGTTGCCGATAGAATGGTTACTGCGGATGTTCCCCCTAAACGTTCTATCGGCTTTTTTGACTGCCGACGAAGGAGCGACGCTTTTTTCTGGCTTTGGAGGGGGAATGTCGAGCCACGGAAAGTTTCGGCGATAATCAATATCTCTTTAAGAATTTCCGCAGCCTTCTCATCAGCTTCAATCCCAACATGGCTCCGTCGAAGATGGCCATGCCTGTATTGAATGCTCTCATGACGGCACTCGTCTTGTTGGCGGCTGGAGCCAGGGGCGCAACCAAGCTGCGTGTAAGGTCGGTCATCAGTTGCTTTTGGTGGCCGATGGCTTTCTGCAACTGTTCTTTTTGCCGGGCAATGTCGTCCAGCGTCAGCGGGGTAGGTGTGTGGGTATTGTCATTCATTGCCATCTTGGGTGGTTTTCTGGTTTGACTTGTCGAAAAACAGCCCTGCGATGAACTTCAGCATCGGATGGATGATGATTTGCTTCCGAAAGCTGATCAGCAGGACGATGAGCAGAATATGGAAGCAGGTAATGATGCCGAAACTCACGGTTACGCCTCCAACGTAGGGCGTCAGCATGTAGGCGATGGTGAAGGACAAGTAGAACAAAGCCACCATGCCCAATATGATGACCGTCAGCACTAAGATGAGTGTGGAAAGCAGTACGGTGAGTTTTTCGGTGATTTCCAGTTTGGTGTATTGCTTCTGTAGCTCCAGGTACTTCTTGAACTCAATGAATAGCTGCTGTAAGGTTTCGATGCTTTTATCGTCTGCAAACATGGTGGCTTTGTCTTTCTCGTTTTTTTAAGATTTATTCGGCTGCTTCGGCCTTCATTTCGGAAGCAATCTCATCTACTAAATCTTCCATCTCGTCACGATTCAGGCGAATGCCCTTCTTGCGCAAGATGTCTGCGATTTTCTGACGGGTATCAGCTCCCTTTTCAGGAGCGAACAGGATGCCTACGGCTGCACCAACTACGGCGCCACCCAAAAAAGCTGCTAAAACATTTAATCCTTTCATAACTATACTCCTTTCTTTATAAAAAGTTTTTCTGTCACAAAGCTAATGTTTTTTTCTGATGTATCTCTATGGATTCGGCTTTTTTTTCACTCAAACCGGAAGGTTTAAGCCCGGTTTAATTTTATTTAACTGGATGGTTGTGCCCGCATATGCCGTTATTGACGTACATTTGCCCTTTCGAAAGAGAAACTTTGTACTTTTTGGATATTATTCTTTGATAGATGGCGATTTTTCTATTAATTTGCCGTCAATTTAAAAAGAACATAAAGCCGATTATTAATAAAAACTATAATAGGAAGATGAGAAAATTAGCAGTTTTAGGTATGGGAGTGTGCGTATTGCTTGCATTCTCTGCCTGCAAGTCGAGTGAAAGTGCTTATAAAAAAGCATACGAGAAAGCAAAACAGCAAGAACTGGCAGATACTCAGGCGGTAGTTCCGGCCGAAGAAGTGGCTCCCGTAGTTAGCGCTCCTGTAGAAACGAAAGTTGTTGAAAGCGCGCCTGCTGATGTCAGACAAGAAAAAGTGACTGTAGTCACAGGCAACCAGGATGGCTTGAAGGACTTTAGCGTAGTGTGTGGTAGCTTTGGCATTAAGGCCAATGCCGAAAATCTGAAGAGCTTCCTGGACAGCGAGGGATACAATGCGATCGTCGTGTTTAATGCTGAAAAAGCCATGTACCGTGTTGTTGTCAGCACGTTTGCCGATAAGGCTTCGGCTGCACAAGCACGCGACGCCTTCAAGAAGAAATACCCCAATCGCGAGGACTTCCAAGGCTCGTGGCTGTTGTATCGCATTAACTGATTGAATGGAATTCTTTTTGGTAATTTTATAGAGAAGCTTGTCGGCTTCTCAATGAACGGGGCGGTGACTGGGAAGTTGCCGCTTTTTTTGTGTACCTTCCTGACGGAGTGTTTGTGGAGGCATGCTTATTTTGCGCAAAAAAACTTCTGTTTTATAAGAAAATGTACTATTTTTGTCAAAAATTTAAGTTTTTACCCTAAAAGATAAATTGTTTATGAAAAAAATTGGATGGTTCGTGTTGTGTGCCTGTCTTGCGCTGGTCGCGTGTGATAGTACAAAGACAGTAGAGCAACAGGTGTCGGAGTATGGCACCAAATGGAGTTGGGATAAAGGTACCATCGTGGTGGAAACACCTGAACGGCCTGCTGGACAACAAAGTGTGATCGGGTTGGCTTTGCCCAAAATGGAGGTAGTGCGTGTGGGATTCGTAGGCTTAGGCATGCGAGGCCCCGGTGCGGTAGAGCGCTTTACACACATCCCCGGCGTGCAGATCGTAGCCTTGTGCGACTACGAAAAAGAAAGAGCCGAAGCCTGTCAGGAGTATCTGAAAAAAGCGTCGATGCCCAAAGCAGCTGTGTATGACGGCGAAAAAGGATACGAAGAACTCTGCAAACGCGACGACATTGACTTGGTATATATCGCTACCGACTGGCTGCATCACTTCCCTGTGGCCTTGTGTGCGATGGAAAATGGTAAAAATGTAGCCATCGAAGTACCTTCAGCCATGAGCTTGAAAGATTGCTGGGCATTGATCGACATGAGCGAGAAAACCCGCAAGCATTGCATGATACTTGAAAACTGCTGCTACGACTGGTTCGAGATGAATACGCTCAACATGGCGCAACAGGGTGTGTTTGGTGAGATTATCCGTGCTCAGGGAGCCTATATCCACAATCTGGATGCCTTCTGGGATTATTATTGGAAGAACGGCGAAAACGATAAATTGGGATGGCGTTTGGAGTACAACATGAAGCATCGTGGAGACGTATATCCTACCCACGGATTGGGCCCTGTCGCACAAGCCTTGAATATCCATCGTGGCGACCGCATGAAGACACTGGTAGCCATGGACACCAAGTCGGTTGTAGGAAAAGCCCTGGTCGAGGAAAGAACCAAGCAACCGTGTGAAAACTTCCGCAACGGCGACCATACTACGACATTGATTCGGACAGAAAACGGAAAGGTGATCGAGATTCAGCATGATGTGATGACTCCCCAGCCTTATAACCGCTTGTATCAACTGACGGGTACGAAAGGATTTGCCAACAAATATCCTGTCGAAGGATATGCGCTCGATGCCGAGCAGATGAAGGCTTCGGGCGTAGCACCCAAAGTGGACGACTTGAATTCGCATGGCTTCATGCCCGAAGCTGAAATGAATGCCCTGATCGAAAAGTATCAGCACCCCATCCTGAAAAAATATGGCGAGATGGCCAAGGAAGTAGGCGGACACGGAGGTATGGACTTTATCATGGACAGCCGTCTGGTGTATTGCCTGCAAAACGGTCTGCCGCTGGATATGGACGTGTACGACCTGGCAGAGTGGTGTTGTCTGGCCGAATTGGGCGAACTTTCGATGGACAACAATTGTGCATCGGTGGCCATCCCTGATTTCACCCGTGGCGAATGGAATAAGGTGAAAGGTTACAAGCATGCATTTGCTTCGCCCGAAGACGAAAAAGCAGCCATGGAGAAGGCACAGGCTTTCACGGCTAAGCTGAAAGAGCAAGGTGCCAAAGAGTGGGCTGCTGCTCAATGAAGTTAGAAGTCCGATAGGAGGACGCTTACTTATATTAAAAGAAGTTATAAAATAATATAGAAAACTTTCCTTAAGTGGAAGTTTTCTATTTTTGTGCCTTATCATTAGAAATGAAAGCGATGGAACAACATTATATCTTGAATGCGATAGAAGCTGCACTGCTGGCCGGAAAGGAGATTCTTGCCATCTATGACGATCCCGCATCGGATTTTCAGATCGAAAGGAAGGCGGATAACTCACCGCTGACGATAGCCGACAGGAAGTCGCACGAAACCATTGTAGGCATACTGGCCGGGACGCCTTTTCCCATCTTGAGCGAGGAAGGCAAAAACATCTCTTACGAAGAGCGTAGCGGCTGGAAAAAACTGTGGATAGTCGATCCGTTGGACGGTACCAAGGAGTTCATTAAGCGCAATGGAGAGTTTACCGTAAACATCGCTTTGGTTTCCGATGGGAAACCTGTGGCGGGAGTCATATATGTTCCTGTCAAAAAAGTACTTTATTTTGCCGACGAGGCATGGGGCGCATATAAGGTAGAAGGCATTGCAGACATGCAGGGTCGAAGCTTGGACGAACTGATGGCAGCTGCCATCCCCTTGCCCGACAAAGGAGCGGCACACGAAGGAGTGGTCGTGGTGGCATCGCGTTCGCATCTGACTCCTGAGACAGATGATTATATACGTCGGCTGCGCGAAACTCACGGCGAACTGGAGTTGGTTTCGATAGGAAGCTCTTTGAAGATTTGCCTGGTTGCCGAAGGCAGAGCCGATGTCTATCCACGTTTTGCTCCCACGATGGAGTGGGATACAGCGGCTGGGCATGCCATTGCAAGAGCTGCAGGCATGGAGGTTTATCAGGCAGGAAAGGACATCCCGCTGTGTTATAATAAACAGGACTTGCTGAACCCTTGGTTCATTGTAGAGAGAAAACGTGAACCTCAATTAGAAGAATGACCTTATGACGTTTGAAATAGCATTTGTACTTTTGGCGCTGGTGGCGATGGTGATTGCCTTGGTCATGGATAAGATGCGACCGGGAATGATTCTTTTTTCGGTGGTCGTCTTGTTTCTGTGTGCCGGTATCCTGACGCCAAAGGAAATGCTCGAAGGCTTCAGCAACAAAGGAATGATAACGGTAGCTCTGCTGTTCCTGGTGAGTGAAGGAATTCGACAGTCGGGTGCGTTGGGGCAGATTATCAAGAGGTTGCTTCCGCAAGGGAAGACCACTGTCTTTAAGGCGCAATTGCGAATGTTGCCGACTATTTCTTTCATTTCGGCTTTCCTTAACAATACTCCCGTTGTTGTGATCTTTGCGCCCATTATCAAGCGTTGGGCCGAATCGGTGAAGCTGCCTGCCACGAAGTTTCTGATACCGCTTTCGTATGTCACTATCCTTGGTGGCATCTGTACGTTGATAGGTACTTCGACCAATCTGGTGGTGCATGGCATGATCCTTGAGTCGGGGCACGAAGGATTCACGATGTTTGAATTGGGCAAAGTAGGAGTGTTCATCGCTGTGGCGGGAATCATCTATCTGTTGCTCTTTTCTTCGAAACTGTTACCCGATACGCGAAAGGATGTGGTGAAGGACGAAGAAGAATTGGAAGAGCGAAATACGAATCTTCATCCGGTAGAAGTGGTGTTGGGCGCTCGTTTTCCTGGCATCAACAAGAAATTGAAGGATTTCAACTTCAAGCGTCACTATGGCGCTGAGGTCAAAGAGATAAAGCGAAACGGACAGAGCATTACCCGAAACATTGAAACCGAACATTTTCGTGAGGGCGATACGCTGGTGCTGATGGCCGACGATTCGTTTGTGCAGACGTGGGGTGAGTCTTCGGTCTTTGTGTTGCTGGCCAATGGTAAGGATACCGAGCCGGTACCTGGCAAGAAGAAGCGCTGGTTTGCATTGGCGCTGCTCATCCTGATGATTGTGGGAGCCACAGTCGGCGAATTGCCTGTGGTGAAAGAGATGTTTCCCGGGGTACAGCTCGATATGTTCTTTTTCGTATCGGTCACTACGATTATTATGGCATGGACAAAGATTTTTCCTGCCCGCAAATACACGAAGTATATATCATGGGATATTCTGATAACCATTGCCTGTGCGTTTGCTATCAGTAAGGCGATGGTGAATTCGGGTGTGGCCGATGCGGTGGCTTCCTATATCATAGGCATGACTGAGCATTATGGACCTCACGTGCTACTTGCTGCGGTGTTTATCATCACCAATTTGTTTACTGAGCTGATTACCAACAATGCGGCTGCAGCTTTGGCTTTTCCGTTGGCATTGTCCATATCATCGCAGTTGGGGGTCGATCCGATGCCGTTTTTTGTGGTTATCTGTATGGCGGCATCTGCCAGTTTTTCGACACCAATCGGTTATCAGACGAATCTGATCGTGCAAGGTATCGGAAACTATAAGTTTACCGACTTTGTCCGTATCGGTTTGCCTCTCAATATCATTACATTTTTGATTTCGATTATTCTTATACCAATCATATGGCCATTTTAAATAAATGAAGGTTATGACAGATAATGAAAACCATATATATCCGATTTTCGACAAGATGCTGACTCGTCAGGATAAAGAGGCGCTTTTAGGTCAGCATGGAGTGATGGTTTGGTTTACAGGCTTGAGCGGATCGGGTAAAAGTACCATCGCAATTGCTTTGGAACGAGAGTTGCACAAGCTGGGATTGCTTTGCCGCATATTGGATGGCGACAACATCCGTTCGGGTATCAACAACAATCTGGGCTTTTCGGAAGCCGATCGGGTGGAAAACATCCGTCGCATTGCCGAAGTGTCTAAGCTGTTCATCGATACGGGCATCGTTACCATTGCGGCTTTTATTAGCCCCAATAACGACATTCGCGAGATGGCTGCCAATATCATAGGAAGGGAAGACTTCCTGGAAATCTATGTCAGCACTCCAATAGAGGAATGTGAGCGCAGAGACGTAAAGGGATTGTATGCGAAAGCTCGCAGGGGTGAGATCAAAAACTTCACGGGTATTTCTGCTCCTTTCGAAGCTCCGGCCCATCCTGACCTGACTCTTGATACGTCGGTGTTGAGCCTCGAGGAATCTGTTGGTCAGTTGTTGAAACTTGTTTTGCCTAAAATTCAGAAGAAATAGTACACGAAATGGAAGAAAATTATAAATTAAGTCATTTGAAGGAGCTGGAAGCCGAGTCGATTCACATCATACGTGAGGTGGCTGCCGAGTTCGAGAATCCAGTCATGTTGTATAGCATCGGAAAGGATTCGTCAGTAATGGTTCGTTTAGCTGAGAAAGCGTTTTATCCGGGGAAGGTGCCTTTCCCGTTGATGCATATCGATTCGAAATGGAAATTTAAGGAAATGATTCAGTTTCGCGACGAATATGCCAAGAAGTACGGATGGAACCTCATCGTCGAGAGCAATATGGAGGCTTTCCGGGCAGGAGTGGGTCCCTTTACCCATGGAAGTAAAGTGCATACCGACCTGATGAAAACACAGGCTTTGCTTCATGCTCTCGACAAGTATAAGTTTGATGCTGCTTTTGGTGGCGCCCGTCGCGATGAGGAAAAGTCGCGTGCAAAGGAGCGTATCTTTTCGTTTCGCGACAAATTCCATCAGTGGGATCCTAAAAACCAACGCCCCGAATTGTGGGATATCTACAACGCTCGCGTGCACAAGGGAGAAAGTATCCGTGTCTTTCCTTTGAGCAACTGGACAGAACTGGACATCTGGCAATACATCCGTTTGGAGAATATCCCTATCGTACCTCTGTATTTTGCCAAGGAGCGTCCGTGTGTCGAGATAGACGGCAACCTGATTATGGCAGATGATGACCGTCTGCCCGAACAATATCGTGACAAAATCCAGATGCGTATGGTACGTTTTCGCACTTTAGGTTGCTGGCCGCTGACAGGTGCTGTCGAAAGTAATGCTGATACAATAGAGAAAATTGTGGAAGAGATGATGACCACGACCAAGAGTGAGCGTACGACGCGCGTCATCGACTTCGACCAGGAAGCCAGTATGGAGCAGAAGAAACGTGAGGGTTATTTTTAAGGATTTTGGGTAATAAGGAATTAAGGAAATGGAGAATAATTTGGATATAAAAGCATTCTTGGATAAGGATGAACAGAAGGATTTGCTTCGTTTTTTAACAGCCGGGTCGGTAGATGACGGAAAATCGACTTTAATCGGACGCCTTTTGTTTGATAGTAAGAAACTGTATGAGGATCAGCTTGATGCATTGGAGCGCGACAGTAAACGAATGGGAAATGCAGGCGATCATATCGACTATGCCTTGTTGCTGGATGGCTTGAAGGCCGAGCGTGAACAGGGAATCACCATTGATGTGGCTTATCGGTATTTTTCTACCAACAATCGGAAGTTTATCATTGCCGACACTCCGGGGCACGAACAATATACGCGTAACATGATTACCGGTGGTTCAACTGCCAATCTGGCGGTGATTCTGGTAGATGCCCGTATGGGTGTCATCACGCAAACACGCCGACACACCTTCTTGGTTTCTTTGTTGGGCATCAAGCACGTGGTGCTGGCAGTGAATAAGATGGATCTTGTCGATTTCTCGAAGGAACGCTTTGATGAAATTGTGAAAGAATATATGGATTTTGTAACTCCCTTGGGTATTCCCGATGTGACTTGCATCCCGCTTTCAGCATTGGAAGGTGACAATGTGGTGACGAAGTCCGATCGTACCCCGTGGTATCAGGGATGTTCTTTGCTCGATTTCCTCGAAACTGTTCATATCGACAACGATCATAACCTATCCGATTTCCGTTTCCCAGTGCAATATGTGTTGCGCCCCAATCTCGATTTCCGTGGCTTCTGTGGCAAAGTAGCTTCGGGAGTTGTGCATAAGGGTGACGAAGTGATTGCTTTGCCTTCAGGAAAGCGTTCGCATGTCAAGAGCATTGTGACTTATGACGGTGACTTGGATTATGCCTTTTCGCCCCAGTCGGTGACGTTGACACTGGAGGACGAAATAGACGTGTCGAGAGGAGAAATGCTGGTTCATCCGGACAATATGCCTATCATGGATCGCAACTTCGAAGCCATGATGGTGTGGATGGACGAAGAACCGATGGATATGAACAAGTCCTTCTTCATCAAGCAGACAACTAACTTGAGTCGTACACGCATAGACAGTATCAAGTACAAGGTTGATGTCAATACCATGGAGCATCTTTCTGTTGAGAACGGGCGGTTGTCGAAGAAAGATGAACCTATGCAGTTGAATCAGATTGCCAGAGTAGTGTTGACTACGGCAAAGGAATTGTTTTTCGATCCCTATCAGAAGAATAAGGCTACCGGTTCATTTATTTTGATCGACCCGATTAGTAATAATACGAGTGCGGTTGGTATGATCATCGATCGGGTAGAGGATAAGGATATGCATCTGGACGAATCCATCCCTGTCTTGAACCTTCCGAAGTTGGGTATCGGAGCCGAGCATTACGAAGTAATCGAGAAGGCCGTGAAGGAACTGGAGCGTCAGGGTATTGAAGTGAAAGTCATTAAATGATAGAATAATATGGGATTGTTAGAATTCAGTAAATTGCCGATAAATACATTAGTAGGAGCCGACTGGAAGACATTCAAGGATATCACTCGTGGAAGAGAAATTGATGCTGCTTACAGAGGCAAGTACCGCCTGACAAAAGCTGTCTGTCGTCTGTTGTCCGTATTGGTTCCCTTGCAGGATCATCGATACGAAAAACTACTGGCTGATAAGCCGCTGGAACATGACCCTGTCTTTATATTGGGGCATTGGCGCAGTGGTACGACTTTTGTGCATAATGTGTTTTCGTGTGATAAGCATTTTGGTTATAATACAACTTATCAGACGGTTTTTCCTCATCTGATGATGTGGGGACAGGCCTTCTTTAAGAAGAATATGAGCTGGCTGATGCCCGACAAGCGTCCTACCGATAATATGGAACTGGCGGTTGACCTCCCGCAGGAAGAAGAATTTGCTTTGGCTAACATGATGCCTTATACCTATTATAATTTCTGGTTTTTGCCGAAATATCAGCAAGAATATGCCGATAAGTACCTCCTTTTCGATGATATAACGGATGAAGAGTTGAAAATATTCGAGGAAACATTTGTCAAGCTGATCAAAATTTCGTTGTGGAATACGCATGGAACACAGTTTCTGAGTAAGAACCCGCCTCACACGGGGCGTGTAAAGGAATTGGTCAAGATGTTCCCCAATGCTAAATTTATTTATCTGATGCGCAATCCTTATACCGTTTTCGAGAGTACGCGGAGCTTCTTCACCAATACAATTCAACCATTGAAGCTTCAAGATATCAGTAATGAGCAACTGGAAGAAAACATTCTGTCGATATATGCCAAATTATATCATAAATATGAGGCAGACAAATCGTGTATTCCTACTGGAAATCTGATAGAAGTGAAGTTTGAGGACTTTGAAGCTGATGCAATGGGGATGACAGAACATATCTACGACGCTTTGTCGATACCAGGGTTTATTGATTCGCGCTCGGATATTGAAAAGTATGTAGGCGGGAAGAAGGGTTATAAGAAGAATAAATATAAATATGATGATCGAACGGTGCGGCTCGTTCAAGACAATTGGGGCTTTGCACTGCAGCAATGGGGCTATGAGTTATAAAAGAACCGTTTTGAAAGGAGGAAAAGTCATGTTTCAAGGAAAAATATTGTATCTGATGATGTGTTTTGCGTTGTATTGTACGGCTGCATTGGCTCAACAACATACGGCAGAAATGATTCCTTTTGGAAATATGGATCAATGGATTGACCGTCAGATTAAGGAATCTGGTATTATCGGAGGGGAGACAAAGCATGTTTATGCCATTGGCCCTACGGCTACGATAAAGGGTAACAGTGCTTATAAAAATATGGGTGGATCTCCTTGGGCAACTTCCAATGTGATGGCTCGCGTGGCGGGTATTACGAAAACTAATACATCTGTTTTTCCTGAACGCCGTGGCAATGGTTTTTGTGCACGTATGGACACACGCATGGAGAGTGTTAAGGTGTTTGGATTGGTCGATATTACAGTGTTGGCGGCCGGCTCTATCTTCTTGGGTGAGGTGCATGAACCCATTAAGGGAACCAAGAATCCCCAAAAAATGTTGGATACGGGTATTCCATTTACTAAAAGACCGATTGCTATTCAGTTCGATTATAAAGTAAAAATGTCTGATCGGGAAAAACGAGTTCGTGCCACAGGGTTCAGTCGTATTACAGATGTGGAAGGAAAGGATTTCCCCGAAGTGAACCTGTTCTTGCAAAAACGTTGGGAAGACAAGGACGGGAATATTTATGCCAAACGGGTAGGAACGATGGTTGTTCGTTATTATAAGACTACGGATGATTGGCACAATCATGCGACCTATGCAATCATGTATGGTGATATTACGGGCGATCCAGCTTATAAACCTCACATGATGCGCCTTCAGGTAATCGAACGCTATGCGGTTAATAGTAAAGGAGAAAGTGTTCCTGTAAAAGAGGTGGCATGGGGCGAACCAGACGATACTCCTACCCATTTGCTTCTGCAGTTCACTTCAAGCCATGGAGGGGCATATGTCGGTTCTCCAGGCAACACTCTTTGGATTGACAATGTGAAGCTCGTATATTGATACGGGCTTTTTTTATGCTATGCGTGGCGCTTCTATGAACATAAGTACGTTGACAGTTGTTTCTTGATTAAGGTATGATTTGACATGCTTTTGAGTGAATATGTTTTCTTGAAAGAATAGCTGTCATGATGCGTTAATCATTAACATTTGGTTCGTCAAATCTTATTTTGTAGTGTTGGACACAACCTTAAAAGAGGATGGATTTTATGCTTGTTTTGACTTTATATAAGCGTAAATGGTAAATAGAAAAATGAATTTGTTTTTTCATGAAAAGGAAGCGATTGATAAGAAAATTAGGAATAAACGTGCTAATTTAAAAGATGAACGGGCGTTTTCCCAGAAAACAGATTTATTGGTGATAAGTTGTGTTTGCAATAATATTTGTAATGATAGAGCTTGGATATGCGGTATTTTGTTTTTGTAAGTTGTTAAATATGGCGGATAGAGGAAAAAAAGGAACAGCCCTGCCAATTTTAAGGTGAAATTCTTTGGTATTATTAAAAATGTATTTATTTTTGCACCGTATTTTTGTTATACGGAAGTTAAACGAAATGAGGTGTAATAGCTCTAAAACAACTAAGCGCCTGGCTATAGAATCTATAGTAATATATTATAGTGCGTTCTTTCTTCTCTGTTTGTTTCCTTTAAAGGGATTTTCGCAGGATGGGGATCGAACTGTAGATGTCTTGGTTGAAATGGGGTTTGAAAATGTTGGATGGACAGAAGATGGTAGAGAGCGTGTCTATACCTTACAGAATTCGGCATATCGGTTGAATGGAGTCGGAATAGGTAGGGCTGTAGATGTTATTCAGGAAATTGGATTGCCTGATAAGAAGCCTTGCCGAATTATTGTGCTTGACAACAATATACCTCAGATTTCTCTTTATTATCGGCCTATTATTGGCGATACCGTACCTGCAGCTGAGCGTAGGGATTGGAACGTAAGTTACGATATGGGTCATTCGTGGAAACAGGCCCGAAAAATAAAGAAGAAAAATAGTTCTTTGTTTAAGGTTGATATTTTGGTCTATCCTCAGTTGTCGTTCAAGAACTTGATTATTACGCAGATTTATCAGGCGTTGTTCGACTTAAGTCCAGCAATAGAAGTGTCGTTGTGGAAAGGAATGAAACTTACTGGTCAGTTAGTGATTCCTGTTTATAATGACGGATATGGACGATTGGAAGAGGTGGTGCATCCGGGGCATTTGACGGTGTCGCAAAGTTTTCGCTTGCCATATAATGTTTTTGGTAAGTTGACGGCGGGATTTTTCAATGCAAACCAATATGGTGTCGATTTGGATATGGCATATCGTTTTAGAGACGAGCGTTTTTCCCTATTGGCACGAGTTGGGGCTACTGGAAACGGTTATTGGGATGCATTTACTTATCATTACGATCCGACTATCTCTTTTACTTGGATGCTTGGAGGAAGCTTTTATTGGCCTCAATACAATACGCAGTTTAACTTGAAAGTAGAACAATATTTGCAGAAGGAAGTAGGTGCGAAGTTTGAAGTCATACGCCATTTTCGCTATTGCTCTATTGGACTTTATGCGATGAAAGCAAAAGGAATCAATATCAATGGTGGTTGGCGTTTTCAGGTCGCCTTGCCTCCCTATAAGTATAAAAGAACTAAACATTGGCCGAGGGTGATGCTCTCGCGAAATTTTGGAATTTTGTATAATGCAGGTAACGAACAGCAATACTATAAACAGTATAAAGCTGAGGCGAGTGATAATATAATGAAAGAAAATAGTTTTAATCCATATTTTATTAAGTCAGAATTGTTAAATTTTTAATTTATTATTGAGATGAAAAGAATGAAATTCTTGAACGGTATTGGTGCAATGTTTGCGCTGGCCGTAGTAGCTTTGGCTACAACTCTTACTTCTTGCGAGAAAGAGGATTTCAACATTAACGTTGAACCGATTAATGCACAGGCAACTATTAATGCTACTGTACTTTATGTAGACGGAACAACTACAACAAATGTTACTAATGAGGCCGCTATTACTTATTCAGACGGGCCTGTATTCGTAGGAAATCCAAAAATAGAAGGAAAAACTGTTACCGTTACGGCGAAATATAACAATTTGGAAGCTTCAAATACGGTAAATGTTCCTTCTTTGGAAGCCGGTCAGATCCTTACTTTGACTACTACTATCGTTTTGCAGGCTGAGGTTGAACCGGAACCGGGCGAACCTGTAGTAAGCATTAAGAATGAGGCTAAAGTAGAGGATGCAGAAGATATTGCTGGTGAAGTTGTAGAAATCCCGAATGTTACTGATTATTATTATGAAGAATCTGTTTTATACACCTTCAAGAGTGGTTCTAAAGTTGTAGAAAAAACGTTTGCTGAGGATTGTACATTCGAAGAAAAAGCTTTGATTGGTGGTTTTATCAATACATTGGATGAAACTTATACCGAAGAACAAAAGTCTCAAGAAGTGACAATCTATGCTCACTCTATGACAAAAGTAAACGCTGTTTATACAATTGTTCCGACCATTTATACTTTCACTCGCGTTACTAAGGTAGATGGTGAAGTTACAGATGAAGTTGAGATTGGTAAGTTAATCGTAGACGATTATACCTCTTTCAAATTGAACATAGAAGACAAACTGCAGATTCCTGGTCACGATCATGCACCTGCAGGCCACGGACATGGTCACGGTCACGGTAGCGGCAACGCCGGTGGTGGTATCGTAATTCCTGATTAATTAGTTTGTCAAGTCATATTTTAAACCGAGAGAAAAATGAAAAGAAAATTTATAATGGCTTCATTGTTACTTGCAGGTGCATGCTTGACAATGAATGCGCAAGAAAAAGATAAATATTATACCGAGAAAGGTTCGGATAATATTTTTGTAGGAGTTGGTGTCGGCGGTATGGCTGTCTTCAACGATGGTATGAATACTCCGACTTTCAATTTCAATGTTTCAGTAGGAAAGTATATCAATCCGGTTTGGGGTGTTCGCGGTCAGATTGGTGGACTGTGGCAAAGCCTGGATAAGCAGGATAACGGTTACTATGGTTATTGCAAGAAGTTCGGTGAAATCAATCTGGACGCTATGCTGAATCTGATTAACTTGTTTGGTGGTTATAATCCGGATCGTGCTTTCAACCTCTATCTGTTTGGTGGTCCTACAATGAATCTTGGTAAGGCTGTTGATACCAATATTACATTGAATGCAGCTACAGGTGCACAATCTTATTCTTATTCAGAACATGGTTTGAAAGCTCGCTTCGGTGCCACAGTTGGTTTAGGATTGGGTTATGACATTACAGACAAGTGGGCTTTGAATCTGGAAGCTCGTGCTGGTGTAACTCCTTCTATCTTCGGTGATGCAAGCGATTGTCGTAAAGCAGAAGCTACTGGTCGTTTGACAATCGGTGCTGCTTACACATTTGGTGGCAAGAAGTTTGTTCCGCTGGTTTCTAAGATTGAAAAGGACGCTATCAACGAAGAAATCAACAAGTATAGAAACGAATTGGCACAGGCTCAGGCTGATTTGGCCGACGCTAAGAATGCCTTGGCTAATGTTAAGCCTGAAGTTAAAGAAGTTGTTAAGGAAGTTCAGGTTGCTGGTCCGCGTGCTATCTTCTTCAAGATTGGTAGTGCTAAGATAGACGACTATGGTAAGGTTAACATTAAGTTGGCTGCTAAGATCTTGAAGGCTAATCCGGATAAGAAATACAAGATTGCTGGTTATGCTGATAAGGCTACCGGTAGTGTATCTCTGAACCAGAAGTTGTCTGAGAAACGTGCTCAGGCTGTTTACGATGCATTGGTTGCAGAAGGTGTAAATGGCGATCAGCTTGAACTCGTCGGATTCGGTGGTACAGAAAATATGTTCGGAAAGAACTATCTGAACCGTGTTGTTATTATGGAATAATACAATACCGATGATATAATGTATGAAGAGGGCGGACTTTTGTTCGCCCTCTTTTTATTATCATGGGTTTTATACAGAGAATGGTTGGTTACGTCGCAAAGTCCTACTTTAGCTTACTAAACACCCTCTTTAGAGAGCTAAAGTCCATAGTTAGATGGTAAAAAGAGGGTATTATATTACTCTTGCCGTCAGAATAACTGTTGTTGCTTTACTGCATCTATTATTGCAGTGTGACTGCATTGTTATTTGCAGTACAACTGCATCCATAATTGCAGCAAAGGTTGCCTTTTTAGATATTAGAACTTACAGACTTTTTCTGATCTAATTATATGTTTTGTACTCTATATGTAGTTACAATAGATAAACATATTGTGAATCTGTTTGTGTTTACAATTCTATAGATTCAGGTTTATGCAAACGTTTGTACTCCTTTTGGAAGGCTTTTCTGTTTGTTGTTGTTCTTGAAATTCGTATCCTTTCTATCTTTGTAGTATGGAAAGTATTAATCAATCATATAACATGAGAAACATGAGAATAATCTGTATGAAATTTATTTGTTTTGTGTTCGCGCTTTTTGCTTGTAGCATTGCTATGGCAGAAAGTATCACTTCTCCTAATGGACAGCTTCAACTTAACTTTTCTGTAAATGCGCAGGGAGAACCTGTTTATGAACTTTCTTATAAAGGAAAGACTGTTATCAAACCTTCCAAATTGGGATTGGAGTTGAAGGATGATCCCGGACTTATGAATGGTTTTACGCTGACTGATGCTCAGACTTCTACTTTTGATGAGACTTGGGAACCCGTATGGGGAGAAGAAAAGGAAATACGCAATCATTACAATGAGCTTGCTGTTACATTGAATCAGAAGGCTCAGAATCGTAATATTATTATTCGCTTTCGTCTGTTTGACGACGGATTAGGTTTCCGTTATGAGTTTCCTTTGCAGAAAAATCTGAATTATTTTGTGATAGAAGAAGAACATACACAGTTTGCGATGACAGGCGATCATACGGCATTCTGGATACCTGGCGATTATGATACGCAGGAGTATGATTATACCGAATCGAAACTGTCGGAAATCCGAGGGTTGATGGATGGGGCAATTACTCCCAATTCATCGCAGACGCCGTTTTCTCCGACAGGAGTACAGACTGCACTCCAACTCAAGACTGCTGACGGACTGTATATCAATCTGCATGAGGCCGCTTTGGTTGATTATTCGTGTATGCATCTGAATCTGGATGATAAGAATTTCGTATTTGAGTCATGGCTTACTCCCGATGCACAAGGTAATAAAGGCTACTTGCAAGCTCCCTGCACGTCACCTTGGCGTACGGTGATAGTCAGTGATGATGCCCGTGACATATTGGCTTCGCGTATTACACTTAACTTGAACGAACCTTGTGCTTACGAGGATGTGTCGTGGATTAAGCCAGTCAAATATGTAGGCGTATGGTGGGAAATGATTGCCGGTAAGAGTACATGGGCTTATACAGATGAACTCCCTTCAGTAAAGCTGGGTGAGACTGATTATAAAAAGACCAAGCCAAACGGCCGTCATGGTGCTACCAACGAAAATGTGAAACGTTATATCGATTTCGCTGCTGAAAACGGACTGAATCAGGTTCTTGTTGAAGGTTGGAATGAAGGCTGGGAAGACTGGTTCGGACATTCCAAGGATTATGTCTTCGACTTTGTCACTCCTTATCCGGACTTTGATGTGAAGATGCTTAATGAGTATGCTCATAGTAAGGGAGTCAAACTGATGATGCATCACGAAACTTCTTCCTCCGTGCGTAATTATGAGCGTCACATGGATAAGGCCTATCAGTTTATGGTAGCTAATGGGTATAATGCGGTGAAGAGTGGTTATGTCGGTAATATTATTCCTCGTGGTGAACATCATTACGGCCAGTGGATGAACAACCATTATCTGTATGCCGTAAAGAAGGCTGCCGAGTATAAAATTTGTGTCAATGCTCACGAAGCAGTCCGACCTACAGGTTTGTGTCGTACTTATCCTAACCTGATAGGCAACGAATCGGCGCGCGGTACCGAGTACGAAGCCTTTGGTGGCAGTAAGCCTTTCCATACCACATTGCTCCCTTTCACCCGACTCATTGGTGGTCCGATGGATTATACTCCTGGTATTTTTGATATCAAACTGGAATTTATGGGCGATTTGCCACATGGTCAGGTGCAGACTACATTGTGCAAGCAGTTGGCGCTTTATGTCACTCTCTATAGTCCTTTACAGATGGCTGCCGATTTGGTGCAGAACTACGAAAAGCATATGGATGCTTTCCAGTTCATTAAGGATGTGGCAGTCGATTGGGACGAAAGCAAGTACATCGAAGCCGAACCGGGCGACTATTTGACTATCGCCCGTAAAGCCAAAGGTACAGGAAACTGGTTTGTAGGAGGTATTACGGACGAGAATGCCCGTACTGCTACATTTGCTCTTGATTTTTTGGAGCCAGGTAAGAAATATGTAGCTACCTTGTATGCCGATGGAAAAACGGCCGATTACAAGGAGAATCCGACCGAATATCAGATTAAGAAAGGTATTGTAACTTCTAAGACCCGTATTTCGGTTAAGGAGGCACGAAGCGGTGGTTTTGCTTTGAGCCTGATAGAAGCGACTCCTGAAAATTCGAAAGGAATAAAAAAATGGAAATAGCGTGCTTAAGGTAAAAAGAAGTTTGATTTAGGCATTAGTTGTGTCCCGTAGAATTATGATTTCTACGGGACATTTTTTATCTTCGCTGCTGCATTAGTTAAGTTTATAGTTCTAATATCATAATAAATGGGGATATGAGAAAGATCGTTAATCCATGGAAAGGCCTGGAAGGCTATAACTGTTTTGGCTGTTCGCCCGATAATGAATACGGTGTGAACATGAATTTCTATGAGGATGGAGATGAAGTGATTAGTGTATGGAAACCGGATGGACATTATCAAGGCTTTCTGCACACCTTACACGGAGGCATTCAGTCTGTATTGCTTGATGAAATTTGTGGATGGGTCGTGTTCCGTAAGTTGCAGACGGCGGGGATGACTACAAAGATGGAGACTCGTTTTCGGAAGTCATTGTCAACCGATTGCCGTTATCTGTTACTTCGTGCTTCGTTGCATGAGCTGAAGCGGAATTTAGCTTTTATAGAAGCGAAAATCTTTAATGATAAAGGAGAATTGTGTACAGAAGCACAATGTACTTATTTTACATTTCCGAAAGAGAAAGCCGAGAAGGAAATGTTTTTTCGCTGTTGCGAGGTAGAAGCTGAAGATGTCTCGTTGGAATCGCTGATATCCGAAGAATAAGATAATTGAATAGAGGAGGCATTACCCCCGGTATCGGAGTGGAATGTATCTTTTCCACAATCGGTAAGTGAAGATTCCAACCAGTAGTATGGTGCCACAGATGCAGACGATGCCAAACAATTCTTTCAGACTGGTAAGCATGGTTTGCTGGGAAACTGCGTTATAAAGGTTGCGGATTGATATGTCGGGCGACCAGTTGTTCACTCCGTCTATCTTGCGGCTGAGCAGACCGATGTTGTCTTGTTGCAGATGTCTCATCCAACGGCTTAGAATGGCTGTACCTAAGGGGGTGGCTATACTTGTACGAATGAAGCTGAGTACACATAAGCTCTGGAAAAAATGCTTGAAGGGTACGCTTTTGGCAATGTAAATGGTGAGCGAAATGTAGAGAATGCCATGTCCGACACCCTTCAGAAAGTTAGGCATATAGAGGCTTTCAATATTCAGGTTGGGATGAATTAGAAAATACATGTAATATTGATAGATTACTATCAGCAGGAAGCCTATTGAAATGAGCAGCTTGTAGCCTTTGTGGAGTACGGCCTGGCGATAGAATACAATGCCGGCTCCGGCCAGAATGCCGATAAATACCCACCAATTCAGAGAGATGGCGTTCAGTGAGTCATAGTGCAGGATGGAACTCATGAACTGATTCTGTAATACGGACGACGTAGTGAGAAACAGACACAGCATCAGAAATAAAAAGAGAATAACAGGAAAATTGCGATAACGAAAGACTTGTGGCTCTATGTAGGGACGGCGTAGGGTATTCATGCGGTTGATGTTGATCATCAGTGCCACTATGGCTATGACGATACACGAGCGGATCTCGATGCTGTCCAGCCAGTCGTAATATTCTCCGTAGATGCAAATGAAAACGATGCTGAATAGGATCACTCCCCACAGGAAACCTCCTAACCAATCGATGTTATAGAGGGGAAGTTTCTTCATGGGGCGATAGGGGCGAGTGAATAACAGAACACACATCCACACTACAAGCAGCATGCCGATGACGAACCAGTGCATATAGCGCCAGTTGGCCCAGTCGCTGATATGAGTAGCTACTAAGCCCGAGAGTTGGATACTTTCGAGTACGATGATGTAGATGACAGGATAGAAGACGGAAAAGTTACCGGATGGGGTCACGCTAAGACGCATGTTCGAGAAGCATTCGAATGTGCCCCACATGCGGAAGAAACCCGACACAAGACAGATGCCGATGAAAACAGGTAAGCTGTTAGTGTGTAGGGTAATAAGGTTGCAGGCTATCAATACCGGACAGACGGTAAGGAAAATACTGCGGGTGGTAAAGCGAAATTTAAGCCGGAAAAGAATGGGAAAAATCAGGGTCATGCCAATGAACGAGGCATAACCGGCCATGTTGACATCTTCTTGGATGCAACCCAGTGCACTGGACATCTGCACGGCAGTAGGCAGAAATACACCGCCGTTGAACTGGAAGACCATAGCGAAAAACATGGAGAAGAAAATGCACACCGGGGTGGGCAGATATTCTTTAAAGTAGGATATTCTTGGACGTTGTTCTGACATGGCTTGTTTCCCTTTCATTGATCCGGTTATTGTTCTACATAGCATTCGGCATTCATGCCTGCACGGAGTCGTTGCAGGCTTTCGGTGCTATTGTTGTCGGTAAATTCGATGCGTACGGGAATGCGCTGTTCCACTTTGACAAAGTTGCCTGCCGAATTGTCCTGAGGAATGATAGAGTAGAAGGAACCTGTTGCGTCGGAGATGGAAGCTATACGCCCTTCATAAACCACGTCGGGAATGGCATCTACGCGTACTTCTACCAGTTGACCGCGTTTCATGTAAGTAGTTTGTGTCTCTTTGTAGTTGGCAATAACCCATTTTTCTGTGCCGTCCACCAGTGTGACAAGGGTCTGACCTTGTTGAACCAGTTCGCCTTCGTGTATGTTTTTCCGTCCGGTTACTCCATCGGCATTTGCCCGAATAATAGTATATGAAAGGTTTAGCTTGGCTAAGTTAAGGGCGGCTTCAGCCAGCTTGATTTCCGACTCGTTTTGTTCCAGGCGTTGGGTCTGCTCTTCTTTGGTCAATAAGGTAGATTGTTTTTGCCTTAAGAGCTGTTCGTAACGTGCTTGTGTAGCTGCATAATCGGTTTTTACACGATCGAATTGTTGAGGAGTGACAGCTTCACCTTTTAGTAATTCTTGATAACGTTTGTAGTCGGTTTCCGCGTTTTGCAGGCGAACATGTTGCTCTTCGATTGCTGCATCTGTCACTAAAATATTATTTTGTGCCGTATTGATGCTGGTAAGCATAGCGGTTTTTCCGGCCAGGGCGTTGTGATAATCGGCCTCGGCTTGCGCTACTTTAAGTCGATACTCGGTATCTTCGATGATGACTAACGTATCTCCTTTCTTGACGTTTTGGTATTCTTCAAAACAAATTTTCTTAATAAACCCTTGCACCCGGGTGCTGACTGGTGTTAAGTGTTGCTGTATTTGTGCATTGTCAGTAAACTCAACGTCAGACAGGTGGACAAAACGTCCGCATATCCAGCTAATGCCGGCAACCAAGACGAGTGCGATAAAGAAATTAGGAATGGCTCTCTTTTTGTTTTTAATCATATCTTTTCCGTTCTTTATTTATTATACAAAAATCCAAAAGTTCATTTGGGAGGAACTTATAAAGTCCCGATTTGTCTTTTTAGCAAAAAATATTGGTAGAGAATACCAATCTGATAATTGGCTAATTGTAGTTCCATGTCAAGCTGCGTATTGCTGGCATCAAGCATGTCGGTAATGAGCGCCAGGCCATTCATGTAGCGTTGTCTGACAATGTCGAAGTTCTCATGAGCCAGTTGCACGCTTTTCTGTTGAGTATGCAGGCGTGTGTAGGCTTCTTGTAAATTGATATAAGCTTTATGAATAGAGTTTTCTAACTGTTCAGCAGCCAGTCGGTGTTTCTCTTCCAGCCTTCGGATGGCGATATCGGCTTGTTTCAGCTTACGTCTGCTTTTGTAAAGGGCATCTATATTATAGGATATACCTACGCCAACGTACCAGTAGGTAAAATTATTGTTTAAAGGAGGAACTTCTACCAAGATAGGGCCAGTCAGTTCGTTAGTGGCAGAAAGGCTGATGTGTGGCAGAAATTCCGACTTAATCATTCGTTTTTGGTTTTTTCCCAGAGCAATATCTATGTTAGTCAGTTTCATGTAAGGTGCCTCATTCATGCCGATTTTCCATTCACTTTCCTGGCGGTTGTCAATAAGCAACTGCTTCAGATATAATGTATCGGGGACAATCTTTGTTTCAGGAGAAAGACCGATGGTTGTTACAAGTTCATGGTTTAAAACATTCAGCTTATTGATAGTCGATGTCAATCCCAGTTCCAAGTTTTGTAGTTGAAGTTCGTAACGGGTGATGTCGCTCTTTAAAGCGGTGCCTTGTTGGTAGGCCGCCTGCATATCTTTGACGAGTAGCTGAGTTTGCTCAATATTCTTGCGGTACACCAGTTCCTGATTTCTCAATTGGAACAGATCGAGATAGTATCCGGCAAGTAGGAAACGCAGATCTTGCCGGTTGTCGAGATGAGTTTGTTCGGCTGCTTGTTTCTGTAGTTGGTTCTGTTTAATATTGCTTTTGATACGTCCTCCGGCATAAATGGTTTGCTGAGCTTTGACTACAAAAGAGTTACCCCAGTGAGGCATGTCTGCATGGACAGCATCTGAAAAGTCACGGTCGGTCATACAGCCATCGCCGATGTACGATGCTTCCGCTTTAATACTGAATGAAGGCAGATAGGCATTGCGCGCTACTTTAATGCCTTGTTCGGTCTCCTGAATGTTGAGCTGATGCATGCGGATGCTTTTGCTGTTTTTGTCTGCCAGTGAGAATAACTCATTCAAGGTAAGTACACGCTCTTGTGCACAAAGGCTGGTAGCGAATAAAAATAAGGCCAAATACGCAAATTTGGTTGTTAAGGGTTTAGAAATAAATTGCATGTTGTTCTTTTTGTCTCTTCAAAAATTTGATGGTGCAAAGTTAAAGCTTTACTTTTGTTCCGAATTTGCATTTCCTGCAATATTCTTATCGATTTAGGCCAAAAAAGATAGAATGAATAGTGAACAGTGTGCATATATAGATAGTATAGAAAACTCAGTTCCGGAAGAGATATTCATTAAGCAGACGGGATGGGAGGAGATTAATCTGTCTGTACATTCTCATCAGAAACATCAGATTGTCTATACTTTAGCGGGTACATTACATGTCAGAATGGGTACAGACAGTTATTTTGTACCCGAGAAACATGTTGTTTGGATACCTAAGGGAGCAGAACACGAATTGTCAAGCAAAAACCGACAGATATCCTTGGTTATTTATTATATAGATTGGGAAGGACTGCTTCCACAGATTCCTATCGGACAGGGTTTTGCTGTGTATGCTATCAATGCGGTTATTGCGGAAAATCTGAAGTATATAGCCTCTAAGGGGAGAAGGATTGCATATTCGGATTTGCCCGAATTGTACAATTTCACAATTAGTTTCTTTCGTCTGCTTCCTTCAATGTGTCCATCAAAGGAGCTTCCGCTGAAAACGTTGGTAATTCCTAATGATCAACGTCTGTATCCGGTGCTCGACTACATGATGGAACATTTGGGCGATAATTTGCACATTGAACAGGTGGCAGCTGAATTTGGTTTTTCTGTGCGCAACCTTAGCCGTTTGTTACATGCTTCCGGCGTTCGTTTTTCGGACTATATGAATCATCAACGCATTGTTCGGGCTATCGAATTGTTTTCAGATGGAGGTAAAACGATGCAGCAAGTGGCTTATGAAGCGGGTTTTAGTACACCTAATCATTTTAATCGAGTGTTTCGCCAAGTGACAGGTATGTCTCCGGGTGTTTTCTTCAAAAGGGGGAAATTATTGAGGGGGAAACATCTGCCATAGGCGGGTCGAAAGACATGTCCAGAATAACAGACTTTTGATTATGTCGATGAAATGATTTTAAAAAATCTGGTTCGAAAAATGAAAAAATGAAAGGTGAACGTGATTTTTTCTGTTATATTTTTGGTGATTTCAAGCAGATGGCTTACATTTGTCTCGTCTTAAAAGAAAGTCAAATGAGAAATTTTGCAGCATATCATCATCACCATCATTATCCTGACGAATAAATTCGGTGGGCGAATAGATGTATATGCTGATGAGAATGCAGAATAGGAAGAAGCTTGCCGGATGTAGGTAAGCTTCTTTTTTTGTGACAAATTATAAACTTAGAAAATAAAAAAAGATCATGCTGAGAATTGCAGTACAAGCCAAAGGTCGTCTTTACGACGAAACGATGTCGTTTTTAGAAGAAGCAGACATCAAACTGAATGCGACTAAACGCACACTATTGGTGCAATCATCCAATTTTCCTCTTGAAGTGTTGTTTTTGCGCGATGACGATATTCCACAGACAGTAGCAACCGGAGTGGCCGATATCGGTATCGTTGGTGAGAATGAATTTGTAGAACGGGGCGAGGATGCAGAAATTGTCAAGCGTCTGGGCTTTAGTAAATGCCGTTTGTCACTGGCTATGCCAAAGGATATTGATTATCCGGGTATAGAATGGTTTGAAGGACGAAAGATTGCCACTTCTTATCCAGGCATATTGACTGATTATCTGAAAAAGTGCAATGTACATTCGGAGATTCATGTGATAACAGGTTCTGTCGAGGTTTCACCGGGGATAGGTTTGGCTGATGCTATTTTTGATATTGTCAGTTCGGGATCTACGTTAGTCAGCAATCGGTTGAAAGAGGTGGAGGTTGTGATGCAATCGGAAGCATTGCTTATCGGCAATAAACATCTGACAGATGAAAAGAAGGATATATTGAAAGAGCTTCTTTTCCGCATGGATGCTGTGAAGACCGCTGAAGACAAGAAATATGTTCTGATGAATGCGCCAAAGGAACGCTTGGATGAGATTGTGGCAGTATTGCCTGGTATGAAAAGTCCTACCGTGATGCCTTTGGCACAGGAGGGATGGTGTTCGGTGCATACGGTGCTTGATGAAAAATGCTTTTGGGAAATCATTGGCAAACTGAAGCAATTGGGTGCAGAAGGCATTCTGGTGCTTCCGATAGAGAAAATGATTGTATGATATATAGAGGATGAAGATTATAAGTTGTTATTATGATATTGATTAGTTATCCCGACAGGTCGCAGTGGAAAGATTTACTGAAACGGCCTGTTATGAACACGGAGAGTTTGTTTGGTGTGGTGCAGGATATCATCGACCGGGTAAAGCAGGAAGGTGATAAAGCTGTTTTGCAATACGAGCAGCAGTTTGACAAGGTGGAGTTGACATCGTTGGCTGTATCGTCCGAAGAGTTTGATGAAGCAGAACAGCTACTGACAGATGAACTGAAGAGTGCCATTCGTTTGGCAAGCAAAAATATTACTACGTTTCATGCTGCGCAACGTTTCGAAGGGAAGAAAGTGATGACCGTTCCCGGAGTTACTTGTTGGCAAAAAGCCGTTCCTATCGAGAAGGTGGGGCTTTATATTCCCGGAGGTACGGCGCCCTTGTTTTCTACCGTATTGATGCTGGCCGTGCCGGCCAAGATTGCCGGGTGCGGAGAAATTGTGCTTTGTACTCCTCCAGGGCGTGACGGCAAGGTACATCCAGCCGTGCTTTTTGCTGCCAAGGTAGCAGGTGTGAATCGTATTTTCAAAATAGGTGGAGTGCAAGCCATTGCATCGATGGCTTACGGTACGGAAAGTGTGCCACGGGTGTATAAGATGTTTGGCCCTGGCAACCAGTATGTTACTGCGGCCAAACAATTGGTCAGCCTGCGCGATGTGGCCATTGACATGCCGGCCGGTCCGTCCGAAGTAGCGGTCTTGGCCGATGAGACAGCCAATCCGGTCTTTGTAGCTGCCGATTTATTGAGTCAGGCCGAGCACGGGGTCGATAGTCAAGCCATGCTGATTACCACTTCCGAGGCGTTGCAACAAGCGGTCAAGCTTGAAGTAGAGCGCCAGCTCGAACTCTTGCCGCGTAAGGAGATTGCCAGCAAGTCGCTTGCCAATAGCAAGCTGATTGTGGTGCATAGTCTGGACGAAGCCATCGAACTGACCAATGCTTATGCACCCGAACACTTGATAGTGGAAACGGCCGATTATCTTTCGGTTGCCGAACGTGTTGTGAATGCCGGTTCTGTATTCCTTGGACACTTAACTCCCGAGAGTGCGGGCGATTATGCTTCGGGTACCAATCACACTTTGCCGACCAATGGCTATGCCAAGGCCTATAGTGGGGTAAGTCTCGACAGCTTTATCCGTAAGATTACTTTCCAGGAAATTCAGCCGGAAGGCATTCGCCACATCGGTCCGGCCATTGAAGTGATGGCCGCCAACGAACATCTGGATGCACATAAGAATGCAATAACCGTGAGATTGAAAGCCTTACAATAACTCAAAACGATAAATCATGAAGACAATACAGGAACTGACCCGTCCGAACATCTGGCGTCTGAAACCTTATTCTTCAGCACGCGATGAATATAAGGGAGTGGAGGCTTCCGTCTTTCTGGATGCCAACGAGAATCCCTACAATGGCCCTCACAACCGCTATCCCGACCCTTTGCAGTGCGAACTGAAGAATGAGCTGGCTAAAGTAAAGAAGGTGGCTGCCGACCACATTTTCTTGGGCAACGGCAGTGATGAAGCCATTGACCTGGTATTCCGTGCCTTTTGTGAGCCACGTATCGACAATGTGGTGGCTATTGACCCTACTTACGGTATGTATCAGGTATGCGCCGAAGTGAATGACGTAGAGTATCGGAAGGTTTTGCTTGATGAACACTTCTGCTTTTCGGCCGACAAGCTGATGGCGGCTGCCGACGAGCATACGAAGGTAGTCTTCCTTTGCTCTCCCAACAATCCTACGGGAAATGACTTGCCGCGTGCCGAAATCGAGAAACTGCTTGCTGCCTTTCAGGGGCTGATTGTTTTGGATGAGGCCTACAACGACTTCTCCGAAGCTCCTTCTTTCCTGACCGACCTGGATAAGTATCCCAATCTCATTATCCTGCAGACGTTCTCCAAGGCTTGGGGATGTGCAGCTATCCGCCTGGGTATGGCCTTTGCTTCTCCTCAGATTATTGCTGTGTTCAATAAGATAAAGTATCCTTATAATGTAAACCTTCTGACACAGAAGCAGGCCATGGAGATGCTGCACCGCTATTACGAGGTTGAGCGCTGGGTACACACACTGAAAGAAGAGCGTGGCTACTTGGAAGCTGAATTTGCCAAACTGCCGTGTACGGTCAAGATGTATCCTTCGGATGCCAACTTCTTCCTGGTGCGGGTGACAGACGCAGTGAAGATATACAACTACCTGGTAAGTCGCGGCATCATTGTGCGCAACCGCAGTTCGGTGGCCTTGTGCGGAAACTGTCTGCGAGTGACGGTTGGTACCCGGATCGAGAATAACAAACTGATAGAAGCATTGAAAAACTTTTCTTGAGCAGATGATGAAAAAAGTTCTTTTTATTGACCGTGACGGTACGCTGGTCATCGAGCCGCCTGTCGATTATCAGTTGGATTCGTTGGAGAAGTTGGAGTTCTATCCCAAAGTGATGCGCAATTTGGGTTTCATTCGCAGCAAGCTCGACTTTGAGTTTGTCATGGTGACCAACCAGGACGGACTGGGAACCGCTTCTTTTCCGGAAGAGACATTCTGGCCCGCTCATAACCTGACGATGAAGACGCTGGCTGGCGAAGGCATTACGTTCGATGAGGTCTGCATTGATCGGAGTATGCCTGCCGACAATGCGCCCACCCGCAAGCCCCGTACGGGTATGTTGGGGAAGTATCTTCATAATCCGGATTACGACCTGGCGAACAGTTTTGTGATAGGCGACCGGCCGACCGATGTGGAGTTGGCTAAGAATCTGGGTTGCCGTGCTATATTTCTGAATGACGACGTACAGGCATTGAAGCCGGTGGCTGAAGGCGGGCAGGCTGCCTGCGAAGGGCTCCAGCAAGTGTGTGCTCTTGCCACGACCGACTGGGATAAGGTTGCCGAGTTCCTCTTTGCCGGCGAACGCAGGGCAGAAGTCCGTCGTACGACGAAGGAGACCGACATTTACGTGGCAGTCAACTTGGATGGTGACGGAAAGTGTGATATTGATACCGGCTTAGGCTTCTTCAACCACATGCTGGAGCAGATAGGCAAGCATGGAGGAATGGACCTGACCATTCATGTGAAGGGCGATCTGGAAGTCGATGAACACCACACCATCGAGGATACGGCACTGGCTTTGGGCGAATGTCTGTATCAGGCTTTGGGCAGCAAGCGTGGAATTGAACGCTACGGCTATGCTTTGCCGATGGACGATTGCTTGTGTCAGGTTTGTCTGGACTTTGGCGGACGTCCCTGGTTAGTTTGGGATGCCGAGTTCCACCGTGAAAAGATAGGCGAGATGCCCACGGAAATGTTTCTCCACTTCTTCAAGTCGTTGAGCGATGCTGCCCGCATGAACTTGAACATCAAAGCCGAAGGACAGAACGAGCATCACAAGATAGAAGGCATCTTCAAGGCATTGGCCCGTGCGCTGAAGATGGCTGTGAAGCGTGACATCTATCATTTCGAATTGCCCAGTTCGAAGGGTGTATTGTAGGAATGCTGGTGCTGTGAACCACACTTGTGTTTCTCGCGAGCCGTGCAAGTGTCTCTCGCGAGCCATACAAGTGTTTATCGTGAGCCGTGCAAGTGTTTCTCAAAAGCAGTTATAGTACTGTTATATTAAAATACAATTGGCACAAACTGACGCAGACATTCAGTAGAAATGGTTTGCGTCAGTTTGTGCCAATTTACGTTTTAGTATATTTCTGACAGGGTACCTGTTACAGCTTTATTTCTGCTACGCCTACCCGGTCATCTTTCAATACGATGCGCAGATCGCTCGCGGTACTTCCTTTGAACTTGTAAGTGATAGCTTTGCCATATTCGCTTACGGTGCCCGAATATACCGTGAGGAATTGTCCGCCTCCGCCCGACAACTGTATCTCAAATTCGGCCGGAAGGTTGTTCTCGCGGACGAATGTAATATCCACTTTTTCTACGTGTGGAGAACCGTCCAAAGCCAGGGTGATGTAGTCCCCCTTATTCCCTTGCCATGAAGTGTCGGCTTTGCCGTCCAGTACCAGACTTGCGCTTTCCGAGTTGGTGCTTGCTGTGACGGGGCTTTGTGGCTTTTGTGCTTCGATGGCTTGCAGGCGGGTTGCATAATCTTCTACCTGAAGCACTCCACTCAGGCGGATGTCCTCGGAAGAAGCTCCTGCCATGATGCTGAATTCGCCCGGTTCTACTACCCACTTTATATCAGCATTCAGCAGCTCAAGGTGCTTGCGGTCGAGGGTAAACGTCACCGTTTGTGTTTCGCCCGGACGAAGGTGGATGCGTTCGAATCCGGCCAGATTCTTCTCGTGAGTAGTGACAGAACTGATAACATCGCGCGTATAGAGTTGTACTACCTCGTCGCCGGCACGTTTCCCTGTATTGGTCACTTTGAGGCTTACTTGTACACGTTCGTTGGGAGTAATGACCTTCGGTGAGATTTCGAGGTCGGAGTATTCGAATGTCGTATAGCTCAAGCCATAGCCGAAGGGATAAAGGGCACCGTTGACACGGGTCATGTTGCCGTCCGGTCCCATGTTCTGCCCACCGTCAACCTGCGACGAAGGCTTGCAGGGGAAGTTGAAAGGTATCTGTCCGACGCTTTTGGGGAAGGTTACCGTCAGCTTGCCTCCCGGGTTGTAGTCGCCGAACAGGATGTCGGCCAGAGCTGTTCCTCCCTTGGATCCGGGATACCATGCTTCGAGGATGGCTGGTACGAACTTGTCCGCCCAGTTGATGGAGAGCGGACGTCCGTTGATCAGAATCAGTATGACAGGTTTGCCTGTTGCCTGTATGGCCTGGAGCAGCTGCAATTGACGTCCCGGCAGGTCGAGGCTGCTGCGCGACTTGTTTTCTCCACAGGTACGTTGGCCACCGCCCAATACAACAACGGCAACGTCCGACTGGCGTGCATTCTCGACGGCACGGTCTATTTCGGCCTGTTCGTCAGCGGTCAGCGGATAGTCTATCAGTTCGCTTTCCGGCCAGTGGGCATCTACCAGTTCGCAGCCTTTGGTGTAGAGCACTTCGGCACGGCCTTCCACTTTGGCTTGTATGCCTTCGAGTACGGTGGTCACCTCTACTGCCAGCGGGCCGTAATGCGTCAGGGCATATCCTTCTTCGTTGGCGTTCGGGCCGCATACGGCGATGCGCTTGATCCGGTTGATGTCGAGCGGCAGAAGTTCCGATTCGTTCTTCAGCAGCACGATGCTTTCGCGCGAAGCCTGGAGTGCGACGGCCTCGTTTTCGGCTTTTTCCACTTCTTTGTCGGCACCGGCCAGGTCCGTCTGGTAGGGAGAGTCGAACAAGCCTACGATGAATTTCACCCGCAGGATGTCGCGCACGCGGTCGTTGATCAGTTCCTCACTCAGTCCGCCTTCTTTTACCAGCTCGCGCAGCGGATAAACGAATGATTCTGGAGAGCGGAATGTGCAGCGTACGTTCAGTCCGGCTTCTACACTCTGGCGTACGGCATCTTTCATGTCCTTGGCAGTGCCGTGCTTGGTATAGAGGTATTCTACGGCGTCACTGTCGGACACGACATATCCGCGGAAGCCCATTTCGCCGCGCAGGCGGGTAGTCAGCCAGTAGTAGCTGCCTTGTATGGGGAAACCGTCGTAGTCGTTGTACGAACTCATGATGCCCAGCATGCCTCCTTCCTGAATGGCACGGCGGAAGGGATAGACGTGCACATTCTCTACTTCGCGTGGCGACATTTGCGGATCGACGCGCGCCATGCCTTCGCGGGCGCCTTTGTTGTTGCTGTATGCCACGAAATGTTTTCCGGTAGAAGTCACCTGGTGGTTGTGCTGCAGTCCGCGTACCATTTCAATGCCCAGTTCGGCTACTAAATAGGGTGATTCGCCATATACTTCTTCGTAGCGTCCCCATCTCTGGTCACGGCCTACGTCGAGGATGGGAGCATATACATTGGTATAACCCAGCATGCGTGCTTCGTGTCCGGTGATGAGTCCTACCTGGTGAATCAGTTTGCGGTTCCACGTATGTCCCAAGCCCAGCTGAGTGGGGAAGTTGGTGGCACGGAAACTTTCGATACCACGGATGCCTTCGTTGGTGAAGTCGGTAGGGATGCCCAGCCGCGTCTCTTCTACAAAGAAACGTTGCACTTCGTTCAGAGCCCAGGCGTGTCTTGAAGCGGGCCAAACGTAAGGATTGTCCGACGGTGGAAGCCCCCATTGCTGAAAGCCGTTCAGGTGTTCGTCGATGGCACCGATGCCGTCCTTCCAAAGCGATTGTTTCCACTCGGCTGTAGGCAGGTCGTCTTTCAGCACCCGCTTGTAGCCGTAGAGGGTTACCATCTGGCAGGTCTTTTCTTCCAGCGTCATCTGGCTGAGCAGGTCTTCGACGCGGGCATCGACAGGGGCGGTAGGGTCTTCATAGACGTCCTTTACGCCGTTCTTGTTGAAGTCGATCCAACCTCGATGATACATTGCGCTTTTCGACGGTTTGTATGTTGCAGGGATGCGGGGCAGCGTCTGACCCGACAGGAAAGTGCCGCTACTTAGCAGTAGGGTAGCAATGAATAGTTTGTTCATGGTTCTTTTCTGTTAGTAAAGGTAGTTGATGAATAATTGTAGTGCAAAAATAGTGGTTAGGGTTGTCGGCGGGTGGTAAAAAGATACATATTGTGTCACTTTTCATTCAGTGGGAGATGAGTTCTTTGTTTTTTCGTGGTTATTGGCGGATGTTTGCATGGCTTTTTAAAAATAATCCGTATATTTGCGCCCTGA
Organism: uncultured Bacteroides sp.; assembly: GCA_905201685.1. Classification (GTDB taxonomy): domain Bacteria; phylum Bacteroidota; class Bacteroidia; order Bacteroidales; family Bacteroidaceae; genus Bacteroides. The sequence goes on from CAJKOW010000006.1 coordinate 41,314, forward strand.
ACGCTGAAAAGCATGAAAAAGTCATGGGGTTGACTGGATTTGACAGCGGGCAGAAATGGTAGGTAAGCATGCAGTGCGTCGTCGATTGGCACTTAAATCTCAGTCCTCAAAATTTTATCTGGCGAAAACAATTACGCTCTCGCTGCTTAATCGAAGTACAGTAGATTGAAGCTTAATCCCGGTACAAGGTGCTGGGACGGGACATCACTCGGAAGCTGTTGCTCCGAAGCATTCCGGTCAAGTGGTGCAGTTACATCGGGGATAGTTTGCGGTGGCCTCGCACCGTGAATGAAGTTTTAGAGGATAAGGCAACGGTTGATGGCTTTGGTTCTGCCGTTGCACGAAAATTCAGGCAAAGATAAGCATGTAGAAAGCTTATGATTTCCTCGTTTGGACGAGGGTTCGATTCCCTCCAGCTCCACATGAACAAAAGAAGTCGCTGAAGTATCAGCGGCTTTTTTTGTTGGTTGCCGGCCGATGGGGAGGGACGTTGCGGTGATGAATGCTTTTCCAAAAGATTTTCCGGATAGAAAGTTGCGCTGCTTGAGGGAAAATGTTACTTTTGTTAAATAATCTCTATCGGCCTTATTTATGAAACCTTTGGAACTCTTTTTTATTCTGTGGCTGCTGGTGATGCTGGCCGGATGCCGCGATGCCGGGAAGACGGTATCGGATGCGCCGGAAGCGTACATGCCGGACGTTACGACTTCGGAGATTGTGGATACTGTGACGACACAAACTTCTTCCCTGGATGATAAACTGCTGACGGCCGATGAGGTCAGTCTGACCAAGGAACTGCTGTACGATAAATATACGTTGGATGATACCTATCCTTATCAGGACACGGTGCGTTCGTTCAAGTGGGACGTCATCCGCAATTGCTTGGCTTATATCGAAAACATGCAGCGCGGGCAGGAGCGCTGGGTGGTGCTTCAGAATTACAAGAACATGAACCGTGAGGCTCCTTTGGTGCGCAGGTTCGTACGCAATGCCTACAAGCGGGTGGCCGATACGTTGGGAGTGGAGCGTTATCAGTCCGTGCCGATGTATTTGCCGGGTGATACGCTGGTGCCCGAACGCTATGGGCGCGACGGAACGCTGGCCTACCTGCGGGGGCAGGTAGGCAGTTTCTGCAGGGTCTATCCGGTGACGTGGGAGGAGGAATGGCTGGTGCCCGAACGCTATCTGAAACAGCTGAGCGACAGTACAATTTTCAATCACGTTGTCTTCGTCGACCGCCTCGACCAGAACATTACAACCCTGGAGCGTACCGCCCCGGGCGAATGGGCCATCCGCAGCATGAATCCGGCAACTACCGGCCGCCATGCTCCGCCTTATGCGCAGGAAACACCCTTGGGCATGTATCTGCTGCAGCAGAAAAAGCAGAAGATGGTGTTTCTGAAAGACGGCTCCTCGGCAACGGGCGGCTATGCACCTTATGCCAGCCGTTTCACAAACGGTGCCTATATCCACGGCGTACCCGTCAACGTGCCACGGACGGCCATGATAGAGTACAGCTGGTCGTTGGGGACCATCCCCCGCTCGCACATGTGTGTGCGCAATGCCACGTCGCATTCGAAGTTTGTCTACGATTGGGCGCCGACCGAGAAATCACTGATTGTTGTCATCGAGTAGAGTTGCATCTGGCTTCCTTCTCAGGCAGGGAAGGGGATGAAATGTATAGCCTTTGGGTGCAATCATCCCGGATGATTCCTACAATCAACGGGGATGATTCATACAATCATCCGGGATGATTGGTGTCTCCCTCCTTATATCGGTGCGGCAAAGGCTGTGAAGAACAGGGGGAAACTTGTATTATTTAACTTTATGCGTAGTGAACGTATGGCAGAAAAGCAGTAATTTTGCGCAGTTTTTTTAGGGTAATCGAAAAGAATCGTATCGTATTGTGTTGAATAATAGGTTATTGTTGTTGATTGTTTTTCTGTGTCTGCCGCATGTGACTTGGGTGGAAGACAGAGAATGCATGCCTTCGCTTTCCGTCTCCGAGGGGATGGGGTGCGCAGCCCTGTATCGTTCGATGGACTTGGAAGGGGTTGTCGGCTGGGAGGCTTTCAGGCAGGCAGTAACCGGATATTATAAGGTGGCAGGACGCAAGCGCGACGTGCTGACGCTGATAGACTTTTCGCAACCATCGACCCGTGAGCGGCTTTTCGTATTCGACATGAAGGAACGTAAGATGCTGTTCTCGTCTCTGGTGGCTCACGGAAAGAATAGCGGAGAGATGTACGCCACTTCTTTTTCGAACGAAAACGGCTCACTGAAAAGTTCCTTAGGATTTTATCTGACCGAATCGACCTATCAGGGCAGCAATGGTTATTCGCTGATTCTGAACGGACTGGAGAAGGGCATCAACGACCACGCCCGCGAGCGTGCCATCGTGATGCACGGTGCCGACTATGCCGACCCTTCCGTCATCAGCGGTGGGCGGCGCCTGGGGCGCAGTTTCGGATGTCCGGCCGTTCCCCGTGCCCTTTCACGCCCCATTATCGACGCTATCAAGGGAGGGAGTGTGATGTTTATATACGCTGAAACGCCCGATTATCTGGCGCAAAGCAGTTTTTTCAGTTGAAAGGAAACCAATATGGCAAGCATTAAAGCAATGACGGAAGGCCGTTCCCTTCCATTGATATTTAATTTTGCTTTACCTCTTCTTTTAGGCAATCTGCTCCAGCAGACTTATTCGCTGGTAGATGCGGCCATTGTCGGACGCTTCTTGGGCATTGATGCGCTGGCATCGGTGGGCGCCAGCACGTCGGTCGTCTTTCTTATTCTGGGTTTTTGCAACGGATGTTGTGGCGGCTTCGGCATTCCCATCGCCCAGAAGTTCGGTGCATGCGACTATACGACGATGCGCCGTTATGTGTTCGTCAGTCTGCAGTTGGCAGCGGTGATGTCGGTTGTGATAGCCGTAGTTACCAGTCTGCTGTGCGGCAATATCCTGCACTGGATGCGTACGCCGGACAATATCTTCGAGGGAGCATACCGCTATCTGCTGTTCACTTTTATCGGTGTGCCCTGTACGTTCTTCTACAATCTGCTGTCCAGCATCATCCGTGCCTTGGGCGACAGTAAGACCCCGTTCTGGTTCCTGTTGCTTTCGACGGTGTTGAACATTGTGCTCGACCTTTTCTGCATCCTCGTCCTGGGGTGGGGAGTAGCCGGCGCGGCCATTGCCACGCTGGTGTCGCAGGCAGTTTCGGCTGTCCTTTGCTACTTCTATATGGTGAAGAAGTTCGATATTCTTCGTACGACGCCTGCCGAACGTAAGTACGATGCTTCGTTGGCCCGCCGGCTGATGTATATCGGGGTGCCGATGGGACTTCAGTTCTCGATAACGGCCATTGGCAGTATCATGTTGCAGAGTGCCAACAATGCGCTGGGAACCGCCTGTGTGGCTGCTTTTACGGCTGCCATGCGCATCAAGATGTTCTTCATGTGCCCGTTTGAAAGTCTCGGCATAGCCATGGCTACGTATTCGGGACAGAATTACGGTGCGGGTAAGCCTGAACGTGTCTGGCAAGGGGTGAAGTCGAGTGCGTTGATGATGATGATCTATTGGGCCTTTACCTTCGTGGTACTGATGACCAGTGCACGTACGATTGCCTTGCTGTTTGTCGATGCTTCCGAGACCGAGATTCTGAAGGATACGGCCCTGTTCCTGCATGTTTCGGTATCGTTCTTTCCCGTATTGGGCCTGCTCTGCATCCTGCGCTACACCATTCAGGGAGTCGGATATACCAGTCTGGCCATGCTTTCCGGTGTGTCCGAGATGATAGCCAGAATCCTGGTCAGTGTGTTTGCCGTACCGGTATTCGGTTATTTGGCCGTCTGCTTTGGCGACCCTACAGCGTGGGTATTCGCGGATGCTTTCCTTATTCCGGCCTTCATTTACGTGTATCACCGGATGAAGCGTAAGGCATAGAGTTCCGGCAATCCGTCGGAAGATTTTATCTCTTCCATGCCGGGATGTTCTTGTATTTATAGGGGCAGATTGGGCACTTACCTTTTACTGTAAAATGACTCAATTTGCCGGCTTCCGGTTAAGTTTATAAACATTTCTCTTGCATAATTCAATTAATTTAGCCAACTTGCATGAACGATTTGCTTGGAAAGGAGTCCGATGGGCTGTGGTATTTGTACTAACGGCTTCATCCTCAACCATATGCAAAGCGTTTGAGCGTGTATTTTGTTTTTCAGATTCCGTAATGGATCTAAGAAATATTTATTCCTTAAAATTAATAATTTATGAAAATGAAGAGAAGTGTACGAAAAAGATGGCCGAACACCTTTTTGTATGTAGCTGCACTTTCGTTGGCAGCAAGTGGGTGGGCCTTTTCGTCCAAAGGAAATGATGCCGGGGAGGCAAAAGAGAAGCCAGTGTTCGAAAGTATCGGAAATCCTTATCTCCCTTTGTGGGAACACATTCCGGATGGCGAACCGCGTGTGTTTGAAGATCCTGATAATCCGGGCAAGTATCGGGTTTATATTATCGGATCGCACGATCTGCGTCTTGACAGCTATTGCGGCCCCGACATCCATGCATGGTCCGCACCGGTGGAGGACTTGCAGAACTGGCGTGACGAGGGTCCGATTTTTACGTATAACATCGACGGACAATGGGACGTGATGTACGCTCCCGACCTGGTAGAAGTGAACCGTCGGGATGGTACCCGCGAGTACTACCTGTATCCGCATAGCCGTGGCCCGTTCCGCGAGGCAATGGTTGCAAAGAGCACTCGTCCGGACGGACCGTTTACTCCGGTGAATGTGACCGAAGACGGTCGGAAGGCATTGCCGGGCAGTATCATGGGCTTTGACCCTTCGGTTTATGTAGAGCAGATCACCGACCCGAACGATCCGGATTACGAAATCGGCTTCCGTGCCTACGGCTTCTGGGGATTCCAGCGTTCGTCGGCTGCCGAGTTGGACCAGAACACCATGTATTCGGTACGTCCCGGTAAGGAGGTGATTCCGTTTAATATGCCGGCAGGACGTCGGTATGGCGTAGTTCGCGATCCGGCCGATGCCGTTTATCCTAACGTCTATCCGGGACAGGATTTGGGGGCTTTCAACTTCTTCGAAGCTTCCTCCATCCGTAAAGTAGGAAATAAGTATGTATCGGTTTACAGTGGTTACTCCGGTCCCGACTATGGTATGGGAAGCAGTAACTCCACTCTGCGTTATGCTTATGGTGACACTCCGCTCGGACCGTGGAAAATCGGTGGCGTCGTTGTAGACTCGCGTGGTCCGGAAGTAAGCGAGGACGGTAAGTCACTGGTATCTACCAATGGCGGACACAATACGCACGGCAGTATCGAGGAAATCAACGGTCAGTGGTATGTATTCTATCACCGTCCGCCCCGTAACTTCGGTTTTGCGCGTCAGGCTGTAGTGGCTCCCATCAAGGTAGAGTGGGACGAGAAACCGGTATCCGAAGGCGGTAAAGTGACCATTACCGGTTACGACGCTTATGCCGACGACCATAAGTGGACAGCCAAAGACAGCAACGGCCACGAATATACTGGAGCGGAAGTTACCTCCGAGGGATTCCACATCTTCGGTCTCGATCCGTATCGTTATTACTCGGCCGGTTATGCCTGTTATCTGTCCGATACCGGCGTTCAGCAGGATTCCTGGGACGTATGGGACAACCACATGCCGATAACAGGAGTACGCAACGGTGTCATCATCGGCTATAAGTACTTTGGTTTTGGCGGACTGGATAAGAACAAGAACGGCATCAAGGCTTTCGAAGGCACGAAGCCCGGAAACGGTACGGTGTTCAACCTCTTCATCACTCCGCGTACCGACAAGGCATTCAAGGTAAATGTATGGCTGGATGCTCCGTGGGACAATGCCGTATGGAAAGGCAAGAGGATTGGCGTGATCGAAGTTCCGGCAGGTGCTGCACAGAAAGAAACCAAGTTCACGCTGAATGTGGCTGATGTGGTAGATCATCTGGATAAGAAACATGCCATCTATCTGGTGGCCGAGGGCGAAGGCCAGGCTCCGCTGTTCGATATGTCCGGTTTGGGATTCAGCTCGGCCAAGCATCCGATTGTCCGTCCGGTAGTACCCGAAGTGACGGTGAAGGTAGGGGGCGAAGTAATCGAACTGCCCAAGACGCCGGTACGCTCGACAAACGAAAACGGTATTGCCGACTATTCGCACTACGAGGTAGTCTACGAAGTTGCCGCAGCTGGCAAGGCGTTCCCCAAAGTTACTGCCAAGGCATCGAATAAGAAAGTTGATATCAAGATCGACCAGGCCAAGGCAGACGAAGGCTTTGCTACCGTAACATGCCGTTATAACGGTATGCCTAAGATCTATAAGATTATTTTCAAGTCGAAATAATCGGTTATAAACTTCCTGTCCGCTCTTCACATGCATCCGGAGACGGGCAGGAAGTTCTTTTTTTATCCTTTCATTTTTTTCTCATCCCCTCCGTTGTATTTGACTTCCGTCATTCCTTTATTTCGTAAAAGTGCACTATATTTGTCCTTGCCTTGCCGAAAAAAGGAAAGCTGACAATGGAACGTAAGATCATACACATCGACATGGATGCCTTCTATGCATCCGTAGAGCAGCGCGACCATCCCGAGTTGCGGGGCAAACCTATTGCCGTAGGTCGTGCCGAAGAGCGGGGAGTAGTGGCTACGGCCAGTTACGAGGCTCGCCGCTATGGAGTGCGGTCGGCCATGTCGTCGCAGAAGGCCAAACGTTTGTGCCCTTCCCTGATTTTCATTCCCGGCAGGATGGACGTGTACAAGGCAGTGTCGCGTCAGATACACGAGATATTCCATGAATATACCGACCTGATAGAACCTCTTTCGCTGGATGAGGCTTTCCTGGATGTCACCCATAACAAGCCGGGCATGGAACTGGCTGTCGACATAGCCCGCGAGATAAAGCAGAAGATACGCGACCAACTGAATCTGGTGGCCTCAGCCGGTGTTTCCTACAATAAATTTCTGGCCAAGATTGCTTCCGACTATCGCAAACCCGACGGACTGTGCACCATTCATCCCGACCAGGCACTCGACTTCATTGCCCGTTTGCCTATCGAAAGTTTCTGGGGAGTAGGGCCTGTCACAGCCAAGAAGATGCACCTGCTGGGCATACACAACGGCGAACAGCTTCGTACCCGTTCGCTTGCGATGCTGACGCATGAATTTGGCAAGATGGGGAACGTTTATTACGACTTTGCCCGAGGCATCGATTTGCGTCCTGTCGAGGCGGTGCGCATCCGTAAGTCGGTGGGTTGCGAGCATACGTTGGAGAAGGACATTTCCCGCCGTTCGTCGGTAATCATCGAACTGTATCATGTAGCGGTGGAACTGACAGGCAGGCTGGAGCGTCATAACTTCAAGGGGAATACGCTGACGTTGAAGATTAAGTTTCACGACTTCAGTCAGATAACCCGCAGCACGACCCGTCCGCAGGAACTTCATACGCTCGACGAGATTCTGCCATTGGCCAAGCAACTGCTGAAGGAAGTCGATTACGAGCAGCATCCCATCCGGCTCATCGGCCTTTCCATCTCCAATCCGCACGAGGAAGAGGCGAAGAAAGGAGTATGGGAGCAGCTCAGTTTCGAGTTCAGCGACTGGGAGTAAGTGAAGGTCGGGGCGAGGTTGGTAGTTGTTACCTTCTCCTTGTGCAGGGATAAAGAAAAAAGAGAATGTATCTTTTTGCGATACATCCTCTTCACTCATTTTATTTAAAGGGTTGTTTATTTACATCTTATCAGGCTTGCGGAGGCAAGCGCTTTTACATTCAGTTCCGATTACTGCTTGGCAAGCAGTTTCTGGAGTTTTCCACTAAGGGCTTGGCACATGGCACCGTTTCTCATCGACTGATAACGTTTGATACGGTACTGCAACATCATAATTTCATTTACGTCTTTTTTCATAATCATCTTCTTTTTGTGCTTCCCGCGTTTCGGAAAGCGGTTCTTACTTCTTTTTCTTTTCTCTAATAACACTGCAAAGATACAAATTGTTCGCAAGGTATATGTTGTAGAACATAAAAATAATGCTTGTATATTCTATTTTCTTTTGAAGAAACCCTGTTTTGCTATCCGGATATTACAAATATATTGTATATCTTTGCCCGTCTTATATAAAAAGCAATGAAAAAGCTGATAAAACTTCTGCAAACTCCTTATCCGGCGCTGTGCAAACGTTGGAAAACGGTAGTGGTGCCTTCGCTGATCGTCTTTCTGATTATTTATCTGTTGCAGCCGTTCGGCATTTCGCGGATGGAGACCGGCAAGCTGTCTGTGCTGCTGGGCTATGCCGTGGTGTCTTCCGCAGCACTGGGCATCATGGTCTATCTGTTGCCCTGGCTGTTTCCCGCCTATCACAAGGAACAGAACTGGACGGTGGGCAAGGAGTTGCTCCATACGCTGATTGTCTGTCTGCTGATAGGGGTGTTCAACTGGCTGTATACGGCGTGGGTGTTCGGCCTGTCGCCCGACTGGCGTTTGCTGGGTATCAGCATGGTTTGGGTACTCTTGTTGGCGCCTTTCCCCATTGTTTTCTTTATTATGTGGAACCGCAACTTAGTGCTGGCGCGCAATCTGAGGGAGGCTACCGAGCTGAATGCCTGTCTGAAGCATCCGGGACGGGCAGCTGCCGTGGCCGAAAGCAGGGATGCCGATGCCGGAAGTTTGCACCTGGTTTTTGCCGGAACTACCAAGGAAGTGCTCGAAATGGAGGCGGCCGACTTCCTGTTTGCCGAAGCCGAAGGCAACTACGTGAAGATTACTTGTCGCCCTGCAGGGCAGCATAATGTTCCGGAGAGTGGAAGCGTAGAGAGAGACGTGCGGAAGACGTTGCGCATCACCATGAAGCAGATGGAACAGGCGGTGGAAGGCTGTCCGTTCATCGTGCGTTGCCATCGGGCTTTTCTGGTCAACATCGGCAAGGTGACCGATGTGTCGGGCAATTCGCAGGGATACCGCTTGCGCTTAGAGGGTTGCCGGGACGAAGTGCCGGTGTCGCGGGCGTATGCAAAGCAGGTTAAGACAATGATAGAGAAGGGGATGAACGCTTAGTCATTCGTCACAGAGGCAGGCCGTTCGTCACACGAGGACGTCTGCCGGTCACATATCCGGGCTGTCTGTCCCGGATATTTTTGTGCCTTGTTTTCTTCGTCTATGTTTGCTGTCGGAATCAAACAAAAACGATGAAGACAATGAGGAGAAAAGCAATTCTATGGATGGGATATTTCCTTGCCTTTGCGTGCGTAGCTGTTGCCCGTGCGCAGACGGTCACGACCGATACGATACGCCTGCAACTGTTTACGGACAGTGTGGACTTGGGCGAAGTGGTGGTCGAAGGCCAAAGGACTCCGGCCGCCAACAGTCGGTGGAACGATTTGCAACCCGTCGGACTGGCAACCGTGGGCGGTGCGAACGGCGACCTGTACAAGGCCTTGCAGACATTGCCGGGGACGCAGGTCGAGGGCGAAAGCGGACGTTTATTGGTGCGCGGTGGCAGCAGCTACGAGACGCAGACGTACATCGACGGTATGCACGTGCTCAATCCTTATACCTCGGTCAGTCTGAACACTCCGGCACGCAGCCGTTATTCGACCTTTATGTTCAGTGGGGTCAATCTGGCTTCGGGCGGTGCGCCGCTGGAGTATGGTGAAGCCTTGTCGGCCGTGCTGCCGCTTGAGACGAAAGACCACAGCCCCGTCACCAAGTTGGGAGTGAATGCTTCGGTGGTAGGAGCAGGGGGCGGGGGAACACGTGCTTTCGGGAAAGGTTCGGTATCGGTCGATCTGAATTACCAGAATCTGAGCCTTTATGACCGGATCTTCAGCGGGCGGCGCGACTTCGAGAAGCCTTACCGGATGTACTCGGCCGCCTCGCAGGCTCGTTATACGCCCGACGAGCGTACGGTGCTGAAAGTTTATGCCCAGTACGACCGCACCGACTTCTCCCTGTACGAGGGAGACGAGCGGCGACTGTTTGCCTTGGGCGAGGATAATGTTTACTTCAACTCGACGTTTCGCCGCCGGGCAACCGACGGTTGGGAGTGGTTTGGCGGAGTGACCTATTCGCGCTATTCGCGACAGATAGGCGGAGCAGCCGTGGCAGGCGACCGCTGGCAGGAGCAACAGCAGGAGTGGCACCTGAAGGCAAAGGCCGGAAAACGTTTTTCGCCGACTTTCCGCATGGAGGCGGGCATGGAAGGATTCTTCCGGCACTACGAGGATGCTTACGCCTTCGCTTCGGCCGGTGTGGACAGCCGCAACCGCATCAGCCCCACTATAGGGGCGGGCTTCCTTTCGGCCGTTTACTATCCGTGGGAGTCGCTCAAAGCGGAGCTTTCCTGCCGGACGGAATATGTGTCGGCCGGCCGTACGTGGAACTTTTCGCCCCGTGTGGCACTGAATTACTATCGCGACCGCTGGATGTTTTCGGCTACGGCGGGCCGCTACACGCAGTTGCCCGAGAATGCCTGGCTGGTACAGCAGTCCCGTCCGGCCTCGGAGGTCTGTGTACAATACAACGTGGGTGCCCGGTACGATTGTAATGGCCGCCTGCTGAAAGCCGAATGTTACTACAAGGACTATAGCCGGCTGGCGCTTGCCGAGACCGACGGGGCAGGTGTCCGTCAGGTTACTTCGCACGGCTACGGCTATAGCAAGGGCTTCGACCTCTTCTTTTTCGACGACGTGTCGCTGCATCATTTCGAGTATTATCTTTCCTATACCTATAATATATCCCGCAGGAAGTATCGGGAGTATGCCGAACTGACGACGCCCCAATACGCCACCCGCCACAATGCGTCGCTCACACTGAAGTACTCCGTGCCGTGCCTGCGCACCATTATCGGTGTGACCAACCGCTTCAGCAGCGGTCGTCCGTACCACAATCCGCAGCTGCCCGGCCTGATGAACGACGAAGTGAAGCCCTACAACAGCCTGGACCTGGGGCTGACGTTCCTCCCGAGTAAGAAAGTCATCGTCCACGCCTCGGCCACAAACATTCTGGGACGCCGCAACGAGTTCGGTCGGGTGGACGGGCAGCCCGTATGGGCGTCGGACGATCATTTCTTCTATGTTGGCGTTTTCATCACCTTGGGCAAGAAGGCGGCTTATGACGTCTCCAACTTCTGAGGCGGGGCAGTCCGGCTGTATGCATCATATTATTCATTTTATATTATTCACATCATCATTTACACTGCTTATGAAAACATGGTTTATTTCCCTTGGATGCCTCCTGCTGGCCGAAGCATTTGCCGGCACGTCGGGCACACCGAATCTGACAATCGAAGTACGCGGCATCGAGCGGCCGGAGGGTTCCCTCTTCGTAGCCGTTTACGCGTCGGAAGAAACTTTTCTGAAGAAACCTTTGACCGGGTTTCAGGTCGGGGCAAAAGACAGCACCGTCCGCATTCCCTGTCAGGGACTTCCCGCAGGAAGTTACGCCATTTCTGTCTTTCACGACGCCAACGGAAACGGTCGGTTGGACACAGGCACTTACGGCATCCCGTTGGAGAAGTACGGATTCAGCAACGATGCCGAAGGCGTGATGGGGCCGCCGGTCTATAAGGATTGCCGCTTCGAGCTGAAGGCCGACACCACTTTAGTGCTGACGTTGAAGTGACGTTCCGCCGGCATTGGAAGCGGTGCACGCCCGTTGCACTGTCGCTGCAAAGCGGTTTGCAGCGACGCTGCAACGCCTTTGCAGTGATGCTGCAACCTGTTTGCAGTGGCTGTGCAGCCTGCGTGCACTGTCCGAAAGGCCTGGAGTTCCGGGCGAAGATGCCTGCCTTTTCCGTGATAAATAGCAGTTTGCTGATTTGGAAACGGAAGGGGCTGGATGCGAATCGGCAAGAAAAAATAAGTAAGCTTCTTTTTGTATTGCGCTCATCATTCCGTATCTTTGTCCGAGTAACCAACGTAAATTTAATCTTATGCGAACTCGTTTTCTTCCCCTTTACTTCTTATTGCTGTCGTGCTTGCTTGCAGCGTGCGGCAATTCCCATTTTATCAAAGATGCCGAATACCGTGCCAAGGTAGAACAAGACCTGGAACTGAAAAAGAAACAGATGCCGCAGGGCGACCTGTTTGCCGTGCTCGACACCGACCTTGACACGTACGAGCGCGAGGCACTGGAGTTTCTTTATGCCTACATGCCCCTGGCCGACATTACCGATTATCCGGGCGAATTCCACCTGATGAACGTGCGTGCATCGCGTCAGGCAGCCGACGAAATGCCCTGGGGCGGCGATATTCCCGAAGAGCTGTTCCGTCACTTTGTGCTTCCGGCGCGGGTGAACAACGAGCATCTGGACAGTGCACGTGTCGTATTTTATAAGGAACTGAAAGACCGCGTGAAGCAACTTTCGCTGCACGACGCCATCCTCGAAGTGAACCACTGGTGTCACGAGAAGGCCGTCTATCAGCCAAGCGATGCCCGCACCAGTTCGCCTATGGCTAA
>CAJKOW010000007.1 GCA_905201685.1 uncultured Bacteroides sp.
TACGCAATATGCTTGATATATTAAGGGATTACCAACCTGAAATATCCGCTGACCCTTCTTTTCTTCAAGCGCAGACTGCGCCGTTCCAGTGCACTGACTGTTGCACTGCGAGTGCACTAACTGTTGCACTGTGAGTGCACTGACTACTGCACTAAGAGTGCATTAACTACTGCACTGCGAGTGCACTAACTGGTGCACTTACTGGGGATAACTGGGCATTTGACTTTTCCTGATTTAACTAGTCGCTTATGTTTTTTATAAGCTATAACAGTAGTCTGTTTTCGAAACTTATCCTGCTTAACTGTACAATTTTGTTAAAAGTCATTCTGATTCTGTTGTCAGTTTTTGACGTACTGAGTATGTAAGATGAGTTCTTATAAGCAAAATATAGCTTCATATCAATGATTTTGGTAATAATATCTGTAAATGATATACATGATGGATCATGCTGATAGAGTAATTTTGCAGAGATTCAAAGTTAAACGATTATTCTACGGTTATTCTATGAAATTTATGAAATTCGAATTAATAATTGCGTTATTGGTTTTAATCATGAATAGTTCAAGCATTATGGCACAGAAAAGTATGAAACAAACAGCTGGACGCGAACAGCTTGGAGATTTTGCTCCTAAATTTGCGGAACTTAATGATGATGTCCTTTTTGGTGAGGTATGGAGTCGTACAGACAAATTAGGACTGCGTGATCGCAGTATCGTTACTATTACTTCGCTCATTAGTCAAGGTATTACTGACAGTTCATTAGTGTATCATCTTCAGACAGCAAAGCAAAATGGAGTAACACGTACAGAGATTGCAGAGATTCTTACTCACATCAGTTTCTATGCCGGATGGCCCAAAGCATGGGCCGCATTTCGCTTGGCTAAAGATGTATGGGCTGAAGACATGGTTAGAGTGGATGATGATAAAGCTGCTTTTCAACGTGAAATGATTTTCCCTATTGGTGAGCCTAATACAGCTTATGCGGCTTATTTTATTGGAAATAGTTATCTGGCTTCCTTATCTAAGGAACAGGTCTTGGTGTCGAATGTGACTTTTGAACCCGGTTGTCGGAATAATTGGCATATTCATCGTGCGAAGTCTGGTGGAGGACAAATGCTGATTGGTGTAGCCGGGCGAGGCTGGTATCAGGAGGAAGGGAAGCCTGCTGTTGAAATACTTCCTGGTACTGTGATTCATATTCCTGCAAATATAAAACATTGGCATGGCGCCGCAGCAGATGGTTGGTTTGCTCATCTGGCTTTTGAGGTACCGGGTGAAGGAACTTCCAATGAGTGGTTGGAACCCGTTACGGATGAAGAATATGGTAAACTGAAGTAGTCATTGTACATAAAGGAATGAATAGTATGCCAATCAATCGGCTGATTTTGTGCTGATTATACATACAGTTTTCCGGATAACAATACTCTCTTCGTCTTAAAACCAATCTCTAAAAGCCGATACTCGGGCTTTGCTGATGATAACTTTTTCTTTTGTGGGAGGCGTGAGTTGTAAAACCATGCGTCCTCCGAACCACAGGCTTACACCAGTAATGGCTTTATGAGCTATGATGTATTGTCGATTGGCACGGAAGAACTGGCGAGGATTGAGTTGTTCGGCCAGTTCGTCGAGTGTTTGCTGGAAGTCAAAGGTGTCGGCTGATTGTGTAACAGCTTTGACAGCTCCTTCGTCAATGTAGAAATAACAAATTTGCTCAACGCTGACGGGTATAAAACGATCTCCTTTTATCGGAACTAAAAAATGTGTTTTATAGTTTTCTTCCTGCTTCAGAGCCCGCATTATGGCTTGGAGATCGGTGGCATTCGGCTGACTATTGGAACCTCCGAATATTTTTAGTTTATCGATGGCTTTTTGCAGATCGGTGCTGCTGATAGGTTTCAGAAGGTATGCTATGCTGTTTACACGAAACGCCTGAAGAGCATATTCATCGTAAGCTGTCGTAAAGATAATGGGGCAAGTAATATCTGTATGATCAAAAATGCCGAAAGCTGAACCGTCGGCCAGGTGGATATCCATAAAAACAAGTTCGGGCATAGGATGCGAAGCGAACCATTCCAACGTTCCTGTTACACTGTCTGTCTCGCCAATGATGTCAAACTGGATATCTACTTCTTTCATGGCCGCCTTTAAATTTCGAAGGGCGGCTTTTTCGTCTTCAATGATTAAGGTTTTCATATAAGGGGTAAGGTTACTTTAAAAGTCTTTTCATTTTCTTCAATGGTGATGTCTTGTCCGAAGAGTAGCCGGTAGCGTTTGGAAAGGTTGGCCAGTCCGATGCACGTACTGCTACTGTCTGACAGTTTAGGCTGTATGCGGTTGCTGACACAGAGTTTGTTATTTTCAGCATAGATACGTATGGTAAACGGATTCCGATTACTGATTTCATTGTGTTTCACAGCATTTTCAACCAATAATTGTATGGCCATTGGTGGAACCTGTCGCTGTGACAATTCTTGTGGGATATCAATATCAAATTTCAGATTATCTTCATAACGCATTTGTAGCAGATATATGTATGAACGCACGAAGCTCATTTCTTCGTTCAAAGTCACAGTATGCGACAGATTATCGTGTAGGGTATAGCGCATGACCCGTGATAGTTCCTGTAGATAGTTTTGTGCTTTGTTGGGAGATTCCCGTATAAGGGAGTACAGAGTGTTGAGTGAGTTGAACAGCATGTGTGGGTTGAGCTGACTTTTCAGGGCTTCATATTGGTTTACGAGATTCTCTGAGCGCAACTGTTCGTTTTCGAGCAGCATCCGCCGGCTACGTTGGTTCTGATGGTCTAAATAACAGGTTCCGGTGACGATGCAGGCTATCAGAATGTCCCTCAACGGGTGTAGGTAGTGATGCAAAGTGGCTGTAATGGCTGGGACATCGAAATGTTGATGGATGTAAACAAAGCCTTTACCTAACAAATTGCATGAGATCAGTGTGATGAAAAAGGTCACGACAACTTTTTTCCATCCTAAATCCGATACGGGGTTGTTCGGCATCATAATGCCGATATTCAAAAGAAATAGCAGCAGAATGGAGAGATAGGTAAACAGTATTTCGTAGCTGACATTCACCCAATGCACATCTGGGAACAGATGGCTGTCCGCTACAGGGTCGGACAGTGCGATCAGTTCGGGCAGGTGCATGAGGAACGCCACCAGAATGGAGATGGCGTTCAGCATCAGAATAAACCTCTTGTGGATGTGGAACAACTTCATGAGACAAAGTTAGTGCTTTTTATCTGTAATTTTAGCAGCGACATACATTCCGGGACGAAATTTTGAATATGCCTGCGTGATTCGTGCATAGACTTTGATAGAACGGTTGGCGTTATCCACCATTTGATCTACAGAAACGAGCTGGGCTGTAAATGTTGTGTCAGGCATGCCGTTCACTTTGAATGTAAAGTTAGTGCCTGGCTGTAGTTTATCCAGATCCTTTTCATAAGCAGTCAGCTGTAGCATGGAGGTGCTTTTATCTATAATGTCGCAGACAGGTTCACCTTCGGCATAATATTTTCCGGCGTTAATGTTCATGTTGGTTACGTATCCGTTGCGTGGTGCACGTATATCCATATAAGTACGTATGCCTTTTCGGTTCAGCATGGTAGTGTCTGTGCCCAATAGGGTAAGTTGGGCAGCGGCAGCTTCCATCCGGCTCTTCATGGAGAGGTAATCTGCTTTGCTTTGTTGCAAACGCTTCAATGAAGCCGATTCACCGGATACCAGCTTTTGCTGGCGTTCATATTCCGTTCTCAGAAATTCGGTTTGTGCTGCAGCATCAAGATAGGATTGCTGCAGCTCGATGAACGCCGGATTGGCTAAAGTTAAGATGATTTCTCCTTTGCGCACATATTCGCCGGGCAAGATATGGATATCTTTCACAGAACCACCCATGCTTAACGTGATGGTGATATGATTTTGTGGAGGCATTACAATAGTTCCATTGAACGATGGTGGGTTGGATACATTGGTTGCACCGCTTACACCATCTACTTCGGTTATTTGTGTACTGTCAGCTCCGGTTTGTTCCACTGCTTCTGCTGATTGAGCGGTGTCACTTTGCCGGTCGGAGGAGGTTGAGCATGATGCTGCCAGCAATGCAAGCATCAGATACATCATTCGTTGTTTCATCAGGTTCATTTTATTATTCATATTTCTTTGAGTTTTTGAGGTTGGTTATTAAAAAGATGGAGCATGCCATTACTCGGTATAAAGTTCCAGTTCGAGCAGGGTGACGTTGTAGGCATACACCGTTTCTATATATCCCCGTCTGATTTCACGGGCTGCATTGAGGCTCTGAATGAATTCGCTGATGTCAGTTTCGTTTGCCTGGAATTTTTTCAGGGCACTGTTTTGCAAGGCTTCCGCTTCCTTGATGGCGGCTTGCTGATAGTAGGTCAGCCTTTCTCGTTGGCGGGCAAGTTGGTTTTGCAGTTCAGTTACCTTATTTGATAGCTGGCGGCGATTGTCTTCAGCTTCCCAGTTCGCAATCTGTAGGTTAATACGTGCCTGCTTGGTACGGCTTTGCTGTGGAAAGAAGATAATAGGGAAGGATACCCCTACCATCCACGAGTTCAGTCCGGTAAGTGGAGCTATCTTCTGGCGTACATATCCGACGGACAGTTCCGGGAAGAAACGACTGCGCTCTATTTTCAGCAAATCTTTCTTTTCTTGTATCTGGGCATTAAAGTAGTTCAGATGATGAGACGAAAGTATGCGGCCTTCTGTTTGTATGGGCATAACAGTTAGCGACGTGTCAGCCGGTTGCAGTGGCTGATCACTGTAGCAGGCCCATGTAAACCGACGTTCGGCAAGCGTAAGTTCTTCTGATGCTTCCAACCAACGGGTATGCAAGTCGGTTGCCAGTGCCGTTATCATGTTTCGTTCGGCCAAGTCAATGTCGCCTTGCTGATAACGTTGCTCACCACTGTTTCTCAACTGTTCGGCCAATTCCTTCTGTCCACGATACATGGCATTGATATGGAAAGCATATTGGTAGAACGCCCATGCTCGTTTCACTTCTGCTGTTATTTCCTTTTTCACCATGTCTCGGTAATTTATACCTTTGTTGATTTGTGTATTGGTCAGGGCATTCTTGTAGAATGGAGTAAGCAAAGAACCGAGTGATTGTTCTACAGCCAGTTCGTTGTCGTTGCGGTTGGCACCATTCAGCTGCCCCCAAGAGTAGCTGAAAAATGTGCTTCCTCCGTCCCATACCTCTCCTCTCGAAGCCTGAGCCCTCTGTATTTCAGATTCAGCCATTTTCAGACGCGGATGATTGCTTAATGCTGTTTCAATGGCTTGTTCCAGTGTTACAGATTGTTGTGCCTGAGCTGTTGTCGTAAATAAGGCGAGAAGAACTATGGCTATCGTTGCCTTACGTATATTCAAGCGATTTCTTCTGCGCAATCTTCTGGCTGCAATGCTGTTTACCAATCGGTAGAATACGGGTATGATAATCAGTGTGAGTACGGTGGATACAATCAGGCCTCCTATTACTACGGTAGCCAGCGGACGTTGTACTTCGGCACCGGCTGAAGTAGCAATAGCCATGGGTACGAAACCTAACGATGCTACTAATCCGGTCAGAAAGACAGGACGCAACAGATGTGGGCAACCTTCGGAGATAATATGGTCGGTACACAAGTGATATTTATTCCGCTTGCGGATATCATTAAAGTGATTGATCATCAGAATACCGTTGAGCACAGCTACGCCGAAGAGGGCTATGAATCCTACGCCGGCCGAAATGCTGAATGGCAAACCACGCAACCATAGAGCCACGATACCTCCAATGAGCGAAAGGGGGACAGTAGAGAATACGACCAATGAATAGATGACACTGCGGAAGGCGAAGAACAACAGGAGCAGAATAAGCAACAGGGCGATGGGAATAACCACCGTCAGTGTACTGATGGCATTCTGCAGGTTTTCGAACTGACCTCCATATTCAAAATAATAGCCGGGTTTCAGTTTTACATTCTTGTCAAGCGATTCACTGATTTGGTTGACTACTTGCTGGATATCGGCATCGCGCACGTTCACACCAATAACCACACGCCGTTTCGTGGCATCACGGTTGATTTGAAGAGGACCGTTTACCAGTTCGATGCTGGCAACTTCGCTGACGGGAAGCTGAATGTTATCTTTGGTACGTACAAATAACTTGTCGATGTTCAAGTCGCTCACTTTCTCCTTGTCAAGGCGTACAACAAGATCGAAGCGTCGTTCATTCTCAAAAACGACTCCTGCCGTTTCGCCGGCATAGGCGGTACGGATGACCGTGTTCAGCTCTTCAATGTCGATACCATATTGGGCAATCTTGGCACGGTCAAAGCGGACAAGCAGTTGTGGCAGACCCATTGCTTGTTCTACCAATACATCTGCAGCCCCCGGTACTTGCTCAACATAACGGGCGGCTTCGCGGGCTTTGTTGTATAATTCAGTCATATCTTCTCCATAAAGTTTAATTGCGATATCGGCTTTGGCACCGGTCATCAATTCATTAAAGCGAAGTTGGATGGGTTGGCTGAAGTTGAATTCTGCTCCTTGGATCGAATCAAGGCACTGCTTCATCTTTTCTACCATTTCTGCGCGACTTGAGGCGGATGTCCATTCGCTGAACGGTTTCATAACAATCATGACGTCGGCATCTTCAACGGCCATCGGGTCAGTCGGCACTTCGGCAGTACCGATTTTGGCTACGACGTGTTTGATTTCGGGGAAGCGGCTCTTCAATCTTTTTTCTGCCTCAAGCGAAACCTCGATGCTTTTACTTAAAGAACTACCTGCCGGGAGAGTCATCTGCATGGCAAAGTCGCCTTCGTCCAAGGTCGGGATGAATTCTGCTCCCAGTTTTGTAAAGAGTAAAAGTGAAAGCAATAAAGCAACGAAAGAAACAGTGATGATGCCCCATACGTGAGCCAGGCAGAATCGGAGTACCCGATGATAGACCTTATTCAACCGTTCAAAGAATCGGTCGGCCAAGGTAGTTTTCACCGTTATATTGCGTTTCAGGAAAAGGGAGGCCATCATGGGTACATAAGTGATTGACAGGATCAGTGCACCTATGATACAGAATACCAATGTTTTTGCCATAGGAGTGAAGTATTTTCCTTCGATACCGGTCAGGGTCAGAATGGGGAAGAATACAATCAGGATAATGAGTACGGCAAAAGTAGCACTTCTTACAACACGTCCGGCTCCTTTCTCTACTTCGTGGTCCATTTCTTCACTGGTCAGAGTACGACCTCTCAGTTCACGGCCATAGATATGAGCCAAAATACCTTCCAGAATAACGATGGATCCGTCAACCACAATACCGAAGTCGATAGCACCCAAACTCATCAGATTGGCAGATACATTAAAAATACGCATCAGGATAAAGGCAAAGAGCATGGCTAAAGGGATGACTGATGCGACGATCAGTCCGGCTCGAACGTTGCCCAGGAAGATAATCAGCACCACAAATACGATGATAGCTCCTTCAACCAGATTTCGAATAACGGTAGAAATATTGCGGTTAACCAGTTCCGAACGATTCAAGTAGGGTTCTACAGTAACACCTTCGGGCAACATTTGTTGCACTTTGGCCACACGTTTTTCCAGTTCTTTGGTAACGACATTGGCATTTGCACCCTTCAGCATCATGGCAATACCACCTACACATTCGCCTTCGCCGTCTTTGGTCATGGCACCGAAACGCTTGGGGGCACCGAATTGTACGCGGCCGATGTCACCGATGTGTACAGGTATTCCACCGCGGTTGGTAATTACAATCTGTTCTACGTCATGCAGATCATTGATCATACCTTCAGAGCGGATGTAGTAGGCACGATTTACCTTTTCGATATAGCTTCCGCCTGTATTCTGGTTGTTACGACTCAGGGCTTCAAAGACTTCACCGATGGTGATATTCAGCGAATAAAGGGCATCGGGGTCAACGGCTACTTCGTATTGTTTCAGATAGCCGCCGAAGCTGTTGATTTCGACAATGCCGGGGATGCCTGAGAGTTGTCTTTTAACAATCCAGTCTTGTATGGTTCGCAGTCCCATGGCATCATAGCGGTCTTCATATCCGGGTGCCACTTTGAGGACATATTGATAGATTTCCCCTAAACCGGTGGTAATAGGCATCAGTTCAGGGGTTCCCAACTCTGGAGGAATTTCTCCTGAAACCATCTGAATTTGTTCGTTGACTAACTGCCGGGCATCTAACGTCGGAACGTTTTCCTTGAAAACAACGGTTACCAGTGAAAGTCCGAAGCGGGATACAGAACGTATTTCTTCGACGTTCATCACGTTGCTCATGGCAATTTCGATGGGAAAAGTTATAAGCTGTTCCACTTCCTGGGGAGCCAGCGTGGGCGACACAGTGACAATCTGCACCTGATTGTTGGTGATGTCTGGTACGGCATCGATGGGCAGTGTCAGCATGGAATATATGCCGCCCGCCAGAAGCAGTAATGTGGTCAGGACCACGAATAACTTCTTTCGGATTGAAAAATGTACGATTTTTGCAAACATAAATGATAGATACTAAATTTATAATGATTACAAAGTTAGTGTCTTTACATTTGCTATACTGTATATGGCTGTTGAAACGTTCAAAATGGGAGTTGAAGCATCCAATTTGGGAGGTGACTTTATTGACCTTATCAGCAAGACTTGCTTCATGGTGTGTGGAATGGGAC
The DNA here is from genome assembly GCA_905201685.1 of uncultured Bacteroides sp. GTDB lineage: Bacteria > Bacteroidota > Bacteroidia > Bacteroidales > Bacteroidaceae > Bacteroides. Next base: position 8,711 of record CAJKOW010000007.1, read on the forward strand.
ACTCGTCGTTGAGTCGTTGTATAGGTTTGAGATAACAACATCCCCCATTGACCCATCTGAACTGCTCGAAGGTTTATGGGATATAAAGCTACAGAAGCAGTTTGAATAATGCCAATGGGGGACACTTGTTTAGTATGAAGGTGCAAGAGTATTAAAACAATACGCTTAATCCTACTGCATATGTATTCTTGAACGGGCTTTCATTCTTGGCCAGTAAATAGCTGAAATCCATTTGGATGTGCGATAAAAGACGGATACCGGCTCCGACTGTGGCATAACTGTTCAGGTTGCTGTACAGGTTAGTGTATGAATAACCACAACGGACGAACACAAAGCTGTTGTAGCTATATTCTGCTCCGGCTGATGCTCTCAGGGCTTGCTCGTCCAGACAGCGGTAGCCAATTTCGCCTCCTACGTTCACCTGATGCTTTTCAGCAACCGGTTTGTTCCACAGAATGCCTGCAGCTATTATGCCGGGTAACTTGTAGTCTCCTTCGTCAGAGACAACTCCTCCCCATCCGGTAGCTTTTAGTGCGACGTCCAGAAAGGAGGCATCCGCATCGAGTTGAAGACGATAGGTCGTACCTAAGTCAATACCTATGGCATTGGCAGATCCATCGTATCCCGGATTCCAATGGGCATAGTTGACAACGGCGGAAATACCCCATGCAGAAGACAGGCGGCGTGCATAGCCGGCATGGACAGACATGTACTGAGGTTTTAGCCGGTCACCGGTAATGTTGCCTTCATTGTCGGTGGGATACAGATTGTTCCCCCCTGGAGCATAGTAGCCAATGCCCAACAAAAGTTTGTTATCTGCATCCAGCGAATAGTAGGCTGCAGCATTGATGAGCAGGTTGTTCCGTTCCATATTGTTGGTTGAATTCTTGGCCCAGGGGCTGTACATGACTCCAGCTTCTACTTTTCGATCGGAGTAGGCAGTGGACGATGCATTTTCGTAGATGGAAAATGCGTTGGGGGCGCTGACGGCAGTGATGCCGCCCATACCAATGCTGCGGGTACTCTTGTATAATTCAGAAGTGGAAAATATGCCTTGAGCGTTGAGCAGAGAGGTACAAAGCAGACCGCCGGCCAAGCTGATGGTATGGATAAGATTTCTCATGTTCTGATGATTTTATTTCTTAATGAAGTTGCCTTTATAAAGGTTTCCTTGATGTTTGATTTCAATAATATAGCTACCCGCATTCAGGGAAGACACGTTCAGGCTTGTGGCTTTGTCGGTCGCAAACTCTGTTTGAGTTTCCCAAACGAGGGAACCTGTTGCGCTGAATATCCTGATTTGAGCACTTCCTGTGACGTTGGCATTGATGCGTATGTTCAGTATGTCACTTACGGGATTAGGATAGAGTGTGAGCGCAGTTGCTGGGTCGATTGGTCCGACTGTAACCTTGAACGAGGTTTCTACAGATTCGCCGGCAATATCTTTGGCCTGCACATTGACGGTGGACTGTCCGTTTTGTTTGGATTTCAGTGTCAGTATTCCGTCTTTGATTGTGGCAGTGGCTGCAACTCTACTGGTGGTGCATAGGTATTGCAGGGGCTCTTCGTTGGCGTCAGTGAAGTAACTGTCGAGGTTCACTGTAGCTGTTTGTCCCGAACTTGGTATGGTGACATCGGGCAGTTTGCTGTTGAGGACGGGAGCCACATTGGCCACTACCGTGAACGGTATCTTAAGTTCTGTCTGTGCTCCACGTTGGTCGGTTGCCACAAGCGATATGACGGAACTTCCTACATAGCCTTTCGAACGGTCATAGGTCAGTGTCACTCTTGTTCCCTGACGTTTTAAGCTCCAGGTGCCGGTAGCGTCGTTCAGGGCTACTTCCCACTCCTCGTCATCTTCATCTGTCACGTTGAACGTAAGAGTGTAGTCCTGCCAGTATTGTATCTTTATTTCGGCTGGCAGACTCGTTTCGGGGGTGATGACGGGCGGAATATTAGGTTCGGGTAGGGTAGCGAATGTACCTCCATTGGTGATGGAAGACACTTGGCGCCATTTGTCTATACCTATGATACCTACATAATAATCCAGATCGGAAGGTACGGGGAAGGTGGTCCACGTCACTTCATCTCCAACTTTAAGACCTGTTGTATTAATTAGGCTGGGACCTAAATATTCCACGTCAGCTATATCGCCTCGGTTGTTATACTCGATTGGCTTTAATCCTATATAGGCTTTGTACAGAGGAAGCGGGTTACCTTCGCAGTCGGCAGTTACTTTCCATTTCAAAGTCAGTGTAGTGGAAGTAGCTTCTACCAGCTGTATTTCGCCTACGGCAGCAGGAGCAGTATGGGTGGGGGGGACGCCTCCTATCAGAATGTCCACATTGTCCAGTGCTTTCGAGGCATCTATCAGGCCTACGCCCATAAGGCTTTTATAGTCGGCCATGTCAAGGCGAAATACGTACCCTGTCAGGCTGCTGTTGTCTGATTTTGTACCGTTGAAGTATTCGTCAATCGGATTGGTAGCTTCCAGTATGATGTCTTTCAATTCAGTGGCAGTAAGAATGCGTCCTTGCTGATAGGCGTATGATGCAGCCAGTGCAGCTACTCCTGATACGTGAGGACAGGCCATGGAGGTACCCGACATGAAGGCTAATACATAGTCTTCGGCAGATTCTCCGATGCAGGTGCTGATAATGCCGCTGTAGCCCCGGTCGTCAGGCATGAAGGTCATGTCGCCTCCGGGGGCAGACAGTTTCACCCAGTTGCCATGTCCGGTGCTGTATGAGGGATTGTAGTCGGCAGCGATGTTGGCTACACTGATAAAATCGGGATAGGCTGCAGGCCAGAATGGATCTTTTCCGTAGATGTGTCCATAGTTGCCGGCTGCAAAGACAACCAGTCCTCCGTCCAATGGTCCGGTTACGTTGCCTTTTTCATCTTTTCCTGCATAGTCGATGAAGTATTGATACGCTTCGCGTTCAGCCGAGATGCTTTCGTCAGTATCGTTCAACCAATCTGTGTATCCACTATAACCCCAGCTGTTCTGGCAAATGACGGCACCGTTGTCCGTAGCATACTTCACGGCTTCGGAAACGGCAAAGGGGTTGCTTGAATTGCTGGATGAAATGCAGCAGGTCATGATACGTACTCCTTCGCCTTTATCACCTCCTCCGGCTATACCGGCAACACCCATGTTGTTGTTGCGAACGGCAGCGATGGTGCCGGCTACATGAGTGCCGTGAGAACCGACCGGTATGTCAGGGTCGTCACTTGTGAAGTTCATTCCGTGTATATCGTCTATGTAGCCGTTTCCGTCATCATTAACGCCCGGCTCTCCGTTCAATTCGGCTTCGTTGATCCACATGTTTGCGGCCAGAACGGGGTGTTTGGCCTGTACTCCTTCGTCGAGGACGGCTACGATCACGTGAGGATCGCCGGTACAACGTTTCCATGCATCGGCAATATTGATGTCGGCACCGGCTTTTGCACCTTCTACCAATGTGCCATCGTTGCGGAGTGACCATTGCAGGTCAATGTATGTGTCGTTGGCTATCGGGGTTTCGCTGTTATCGGCGCGGGTGACCGGTTGGGCATTCTCGCGCAGGATGATTTTCTTATCTCCGTCGTTTACGACGAGTGGAAGTGCGAACTGTACGACAGACAGTTCTGTGATGTTCTTCAATTTATTCTCAATATCTTTGGGAGAGATGGAAGAGTCGAACGTGATCTTGTACCAGCGGTGCAAACCTGCGCGTCGGGTACGTTCTTCAAATTTGGTTACGGGGAAAAGGCGTTCGATGCCTGTACCTCCTACTTCATCCAAAAAATTATCAAAGCGACTGATGCCTGACCGTGTGGCTACACACATGCCCGGATTGGCATTCAGGGTGTTTTCTACTTCGTCGATGGCGTCGTCCTGGAATTTGACGAGAATGACGTTGGACAGTGCTTCGGGTGAGGAGTTGATTATTACCGGTCCTTCTTTCTGTGCGGACGAGGTTGAGAGGACGGATATGGAATTATCGTCCACACAGGCTGTCAGAAGAAAGAGACAGCAGGCTGTGGTTGCTACTTTAAGATTCATACGCTTGGTGTTTGAATATTCATGCGGACCGGTAACTGTTTTTGCAATTACCGGTCCGCAAGGACTACAATTCGCTTATTGTTGGGCGGTAAATGGTGTCATTTCGCCTTCGTATTCGATACTGATTTTATTTTCGTTATCGTCGAGTACATCAATAATGATAGAGTACTTATCGTCGGGCAATTGTTTCACTGATATCGTTCCACTCTTTATGGGTGCAAACTTAACGCCGTCTTCTGTGTTTTGTTCCCAATAACTGCCGCTGTTGCCCATGAAGGCGTCGTATGTTCCTTCCAAGGCTGTGAATGGATCAGCTGTCACGAATTGACTGGGGGCTATTTGATAGTCGCCTTCCGGCAGTTTGTCGCTTCCTTCATTGCTGGGTGCGAACAGGCGGAACGGTACTCGGTGGCCATAGCCCTGCAGTTGTCCGTTGGGGAGTACTTCTACGTTTTTGTCTATCAATTCGAGGTCCCAGGCAGTGATTCCTTCGCAGAAGGTGAAGATGTTGGTCATCAGCATAGTCCCGAATGTGCCTTTATCGAGGATAAGGTCATCGGTCAGGTCGGTGTAATAAGGAGGTGTACCCAGATTGCTCATTTTCAATTCGCCACTGAATTCATATACCAGCAGTGTACCATCTTTCTGTGTGACTTCGATATATAATTCGTAGTTGGATTCTCCATTATATTTCACTTCAACTTTACCACCGGTAATTTCGGTGTATTTGGTTGTGGCCATGCCATCTTCTACGACGTGATCTTCAAGACGTGAGCCTTCCGGCCAGGGATTGCCCAGCAGGTATTCGCCCATACCCATCGTCATCGGTTGCAGTTCAGTCAGTTTGCTTGCCGTGTAGGTACCCGGGGTAATGGCAGGATTAAAGAAGTCGTCCGAGTGTTCGGTGAACAGTTCCAGGTTGATGGACCGTCCCTGCGAGAGTTGGTCAGACCAGTATCCTCCCTTCCCGAAAGGGATCCATTCAAACTCCAAGTCGCTGCATTCTTCTGTGTACAGCTGTATGTTGAACCAGTCGCATCCGTTTGTCGAATACAGGAAATTGGGGGTGTAATAAGTAATCAGTCCTTCGGCTTTCAGCTTGATGGCTTCCGGTTTGGGCTCTTCTCCGGCTTCCTGCTTTACTTCAATGTAGATGTCGTCCACATTGCTTTCGGAATTGGTCGGGGTGATGATGATGCGACTGCTGCGTTCGGCGGTCTGGTTGTTGTCTGCCACCGTGACGGTCACCTGCTGCTCATCGAATTCTACGGTTAACCAGTCGGCGGACATGTCCTCCTTCGTGGCCGACCATGTTACATTTTCACTTTCCACCGTGATCGTTTTAGCTTCATTCCCTGTAGCGGCAAAGGCCAGAGAGGTGGGGTTTGCTTTTAACGAGTATGTCAGCGACGGTTGATCATCCTCGTTGCTGCATGCCGTAAAAATCATGGCTACGAGAGCCATGGTCAGAAATAATACATTCTTTTTCATGATAGTTTTGTTTTTATGTTTCGGTCACGAAAATAATGACTAATCATGAACGGTGTATGGCAGCCCCCTATCCATATTCTACAAATTGTAGGATATGGATAAATTAGTCGCCACAGGTGCTATCCGGCTTGTTTCTGGCGTATTTCTTCGCGCCATTTTTGTGGGGTTTTACCTGTTGTGGCCTGGAATAGCTTATAGAAAGTGGTGGGCGATTTGAATCCTACATCGGCCAGGATTGCTTTCAGGGGGCTGTCGTTTTGGGTGTCGGACAGTAGTTCGATGGCTTCCTGAATGCGATATGAATTGATGTAGTAGATGAACGACAGACCGGTCTGCTGCTTGATGGCAGCCGAGAGGTAAGTGCGGTTGGTGTTGATGAGTTCGGCAGCCTTTTCCACAGTCAGTCCTGCTTCGCGGTAGATGTGTTCTTCTTTCATCTTTTTATCGATGTGCCTGAACAGGGTATTGGAGTTGTCCGTCTCTTGTGGTGGAGCGGAGTCCGATGGTGAGGAACTCAGCGCGGCCTGTTCTGTCTGCTTTTGTTCGGACAGCGTATCCGAGTAGAGTTTGAACAAGGTGATATAGGACGCCCGTTTTTGCAGATAGAGGATGGTGAGGAAGACGGAGACAGCTACCAGCAGGATGGCTATTGACAGGATGACGATGAACTGCTTGTTCTGCTGTGCAAGTTTTTGTTCATTGCTGGCTATGATTTTCTCCTTGACGGCTGTCTCGTACTTGATTCTTAGTTCGGTGATTTCTTTTTTCTGTCGCATGCGCGTTACGCTGTCTGTTTCCTGAATGTATTTGTCCATGTAGTCGATGGCTTCGGCATATCTTTTTTGCTGGCGGTAGAGTTTGTACAGGCCGGCATAGAAGTCTTTCCGGTTCCAGTGTGTGTTGGCAGAGTCGGCCAGCGACAGCCCTTTCAGGTAGAGTTTCTCGGCGAGGGTCTCATGGTGTGTGTCGCAGAGGAATTGGGCGTAGGACAGATATACCAATAGGGTAGAGGACGATACTTTATGGTCTGATTGCTCAAGGGCTTTTTCGAAGTAGTGTTGGGCCTGGTCGTCTGATCCGATTTCATGGAATATCTTGGCATAGTCGGCATAGGTGGTTGATGCGTCCATGTATCCTTTGGGCATGTTGGCAATGGCGGTTTCGATGTATTGTTTGGCTTTGGCGTTGTCCCCCAGGTAGTCGAATCGCCAGGCGCATATCTGGGCGGCGTTGAATATCAGCTTGCCGTCTTTCAGTTTCAATGCTTTGTTGTACAGCTCTTCGGCGCCTTCGTAGGCAAAGCTTTCCTGCAACATGGTGTTGAGGATTGCATAGTTTAAACCGAAAATCACGCTTTGTCTGGTGTCTCCACGTTGCTCGGCTAAGTTCAGGGCTTCGGTGACATAAGTCAGTGCCTGCTGGTAGTCGATGTGGGCATAGACGTAGTACATGAGCATGGCGTTGGAGTAGGTATAGAATCCCTCGGTGTAGTACTCCGATTTTCTTTCATCGGGTGGTATGTTGGGGATGATGGTGGTAGCTTTGCTCAGGTATTCCATTGCTTTTTCCGGCCAGTCGGTCTTGATGTAACTTTGGGCTGCTTGTGCCAGGCAGAACAGCTGCAAGGAAGGGCTCTTGCGGGTGGACGGGGCTCGCAGTATTTCGTTGGAATAGTCGATGATGCCTTGAAAGTCGGCTACTTGCGACAGGTTGTTCATGGTTTTCAGTATTTTCTCCTGTGCTTGCAGCAGGGGGGAGCAGCAGAATAAAAGCATGAACAGGATGGTGCAGAAATGCGTATGGGGTCTGCTTGCAACGTAAGTCTTCATTGCGGTTTCGGGTTTAGGGGTGAAAGATGAAGAAAGGTGTTTCTTTGGAAGGAATACTTCCCGATGCTTTTCCCGTCAGGTTTCTTACTTCAGGCGGATATGGCCCTGATGGAGTTGGATGACTATATTATAATAGGTATAAATGTCGGTATGTAGCAAGAATTGTTTCATGATTCCTATTGTTGGTGATGATTAGTTGGGGCAAAAATACGGATAATATTGCTATTTTTTGGACTGGTATTGGAAAAATATGCTCTTTTTTATCAGGAAATGGTGTCATTTGGTTTTTCAGGCCTTTGCTTGTGCAGGTGTGCTTGCTTTGCGGCGCCGGTGGGTTGGGGCAACGGGTGTTGCTGCCCGGCGGATATAAACAAAGCCCACAAGTCGTTGAACTTGTGGGCTTTATCGCTTTCGGATTCTTTGTTTATTGCGAACCGAAGCGGTGCGTACGGGACTCGAACCCGTGACCCCATGCGTGACAGGCATGTATTCTAACCAGCTGAACTAACGCACCAGAATTTCATTGTTGGGTTGCTATCTCTCTCGATTGCGGATGCAAAGGTAGATATTTATTTTGAATCTGCAATAGCTTTATGCACTTTTTTTCTCTTTTGTCTGCATGATTGTGTACTTTTTGTTTACAAAGCGGGTGGAGGCCGATGTGTCTGACTGCACAGGGGACCAAAGGATAGGACTTAGGGTATCTAAGGATAGGACTTAGGGGGTCTAAGTATAGGACTGAGGCTATCTCTGTATAGGACTGTGATTGCCTTTCGCAAGATATTGGGAACCAACGCTTTACGGTTTTGCTTCAAAAGGTATGAAATGCTTACAATTTCGCATCGGAAGAAATGCGGTATGACCGAGAAAGCTGTTGGGTGATAAAATTAGGAAAACGGAACTTTAAAGGTGACTTTATAAACTTATTGCTTGAAAAATTCGTCATTTAACAATAAATCGTTATTTTTGCCAGCCTAAAAATAAGTATATTGCAAAGAAGTAATTAATAAAAGAGAATAGGAACGATGAAAACAGCCAAACTGTTGCTGTATTGCCCTGACCGGCCGGGTATTTTAGCTGAGGTGACGGACTTCATTACGGTGAATAAGGGCAATATTATCTACTTGGACCAGCATGTGGATCATGTGGAGAACATCTTCTTTATGCGGATAGAGTGGGAATTGAAAGACTTTCTGATACCTCAGGAAAAGATCGAAGATTATTTCGAAACGTTGTATGCACAGAAGTACAGCATGTATTTCCGCTTGTATTTCTCGGACATGACACCACGTATGGCCATTTTTGTGTCGAAGATGTCGCACTGCCTGTTCGACCTGCTGGCACGCTATACGGCAGGCGAATGGAATGTCGAGGTGCCGCTTATCATCAGCAATCATCCGGATCTGCAGCACGTGGCCGAGCGGTTTGGCATCCCGTTCTATCTGTTTCCCATCACGAAGGAGACGAAGGAGGAGCAGGAGAAGCGCGAGATGGAGGTACTGGCCAAGCATGGGGTGAACTTCATCGTGCTGGCACGCTACATGCAAGTCATTTCGGAACAGCTCATCAATGCTTATCCCAATCGGATTATCAACATCCATCATTCCTTCCTGCCGGCCTTTGTCGGCGCCAAGCCCTATCATGCGGCCTTCGAGCGCGGTGTGAAAATCATAGGAGCCACCAGCCACTATGTCACTACCGAGCTGGATGCCGGACCCATCATCGAACAGGATGTGGTGCGCATCTCGCACAAGGATACGGTGAACGACCTGGTGAACAAGGGAAAGGATCTGGAGAAAATCGTCCTGTCGAGGGCTGTGCAGAAGCATATCGAAAGAAAAGTGCTGACGTATAAGAACAAGACAGTCATATTCAGCTGACGTCGTCAGCATACAGCTCGGTAGAACAAAAAGGTAAGTAGCTATGAAGGTTGCAATTATCAAATACAATGCGGGCAATGTTTGCTCGGTCGATTATGCGCTGAAGCGCTTGGGAGTGGAGCCGGTAGTCACGGCCGATAAGGAAGAGTTGCTCGGAGCCGACAAGATAATCTTTCCGGGTGTTGGCGAGGCGGAAACAACCATGCAGTTCTTGCGCTCGTGCGGGATGGATCGTCTGATAAAGGAGTTCAGGCAACCCGTATTGGGCATCTGCCTGGGCATGCAGCTGATGTGCCGCCATTCCGAAGAAGGCGATGTGGACTGCCTGGGCATCTTTGATGCCGACGTGAAACGCTTTGTGCCCTCGAAGCACGAAGACAAAGTGCCCCACATGGGATGGAATACGATAGAACGTACGCGAAGCCACCTGTTCGACGGCTTTACAAAGGAAGAGTACGTTTACTTTGTCCACAGCTACTATGTGCCGGTCAATGATTGTACGGCTGCTGTGACCGACTATATCCATCCGTTCAGTGCTGCCTTGCACAAGGATAATTTCTATGCCACCCAGTTCCATCCGGAGAAGAGCGGCAGTGTGGGCGAGCGCATATTGAGCAACTTTTTAGCGTTGTGACATCATATTATAATCGTATATCTTTTATTTTCGAATATCCATGATAGAACTCATTCCGGCCATCGATATTATAGGTGGAAAGTGTGTGCGCCTTTCGCAGGGCGACTATAGCAGCAAGAAGGTATATAATGACGACCCGTTGGAAGTGGCGAAAGAACTGGAAGCTCATGGCATCCGGCGCCTGCATGTGGTCGATCTGGACGGAGCCGCATCCCGGCACGTCGTCAACTATCACACCTTGCAGCGGATAGCCTCAGGAACATCGTTGGTGATTGATTTCGGAGGAGGAGTGAAAACAGACGAAGACCTGAAGATAGCCTTCGAGAACGGTGCGCAGATGGTCACCGGCGGCAGTGTGGCCGTGACCGATCCGGAACTGTTCTCCCATTGGCTCGCAGCCTATGGCCCGGAAAAAATCATCTTGGGAGCCGACGTGAAGGATGAAAAGGTTGCAGTCAACGGGTGGAAGGAAGAGAGCGCCTGGAAGCTGTTCCCCTTTCTGGAAGACTACCATGCCCGAGAGGTCACGAAAGTGATATGTACCGACATCGGTTGCGACGGCATGTTGCAGGGCCCGTCGGTCGAGTTGTACAAGAAGATATTGGACCGTTTCCCCGATCTTCACCTGATAGCAAGTGGAGGCGTGGGCAGCATGGCCGACGTCGATGCACTGGAGGCGGCGAAAGTACCGGCCGTCATCTTCGGAAAAGCATTGTACGAAGGCCGCATCACGCTGAAGGAGATAGAACGGAAATTGGCCTGAAGGCAACCCCCGCATGGTGGGCGGTATATGAATCAGAGAAGTGTGAATCTAAAATAATAGAATTGTGTTAGCGAAAAGAATAATCCCCTGCCTTGACATCAAGAACGGGCAGACCGTGAAAGGTACCAATTTCGTGAACCTGCGCCAGGCGGGCGACCCGGTCGAACTGGCCCGCGCCTACAGCCGGCAGGGAGCCGACGAACTGGTCTTTCTGGACATTACGGCCAGCTTCGAGGGACGTAAGACCTTTGTCGAGTTGGTAAAGCGTATCGCAGCCAACATCAGCATTCCGTTTACGGTAGGTGGCGGCATCCACGAACTGAGCGATGTGGACCGTTTGCTGAACGCCGGTGCCGATAAGATATCGGTCAATTCGGCTGCCATCCGTCAGCCGGAACTGATTGACGACATAGCCAAGCACTTCGGGTCGCAGGTATGTGTGCTCGCAGTCGATGCCAAACTGTCTGAGAAAGGTTGGTGGTGCTACCTGAACGGCGGAAGAGTGGAGACTGACAAAGAATTGTTTGCCTGGACCAAAGAGGCTCAGGAGCGGGGTGCGGGTGAGGTGCTGTTTACCAGCATGAACCACGATGGCGTGAAGAACGGTTATGCCAACGAAGCCCTCTCGGCCTTGTCGGAAGCCTTGTCCATACCGGTTATAGCTTCGGGTGGTGCCGGTAAAAAGGAACATTTCAGAGACGTTTTTATAGAAGGAAAGGCCGATGCCGCGTTGGCTGCCAGTGTTTTTCATTTCGGAGAAATAAAGATTCCCGAATTAAAATCGTATCTTTGCACCCAAGGTATTGCAATGAGACGCTAAGTTGGTCTGTAAATAACTAAATTTTTGAATAGAAATGGATTTTGATAAGATGAACGGACTCGTTCCGGCAATCATACAGGACGCCGATACGGCAAAAGTCCTGATGCTTGGCTTTATGAACAAAGAAGCCTATGACAAGACGGTAGAAACCGGAAAAGTAACCTTCTACAGTCGGACAAAGCACCGCTTGTGGACAAAAGGTGAAGAAAGCGGTAACTTCCTGAACGTAGTTTCCATGAGGGAAGATTGCGACAAGGATACACTGCTGATTCAGGTCCATCCGGTAGGTCCGGTATGCCATCTTGGGACAGATACCTGCTGGGGCGACAAGAACGAAGAACCGGTCATGTTCCTGAAGACGTTGCAGGACTTCATCGATAAGCGGCATGAGGAAATGCCCGAAGGCTCCTACACGACCAGCCTCTTCCGTTCCGGTGTCAACAAGATGGCCCAGAAGGTAGGTGAAGAAGCAGTCGAAACGGTGATCGAAGCTTGCAACGGTACCGACGAACGGCTGATTTACGAAGGAGCCGACTTGCTGTATCACCTCATCGTTCTGCTGACATCCAAGGGATACCGCATCGAAGATCTGGCACGCGAATTGCAGGAACGTCACAGTGCTACCTGGAAAAAACATTGATAAGAAGGGCGGTATAGGCCGAAGACGGACAGTAGAATCATGGAGGATGTACTGATCAAATACGAGCATGTAGAAATACGCCAGCAGGAGCTGAGTGTGTTGAACGACGTGAACCTTCAGTTTCGCAGAGGAGAGTTTATCTTCTTGATAGGAAAGGTAGGGTCGGGCAAGACCAGTTTGCTGAAGACATTTTACGGAGAACTGGATATCGCAGCCGGCCATGCCGAGGTGTTGGGGTATGACATGTGCCATATCAGACGAAAACACATTCCCCAGCTGCGTCGCAAGTTAGGCATCGTATTTCAGGATTTCCAGCTTCTCATCGACCGGACGGTGAATGACAATCTGGAGTTTGTACTTCGGGCTACCGGCTGGAAGAACAAGGCCGAAATAAAAGAGCGCATCGCCGAAGTGCTTGATTTGGTAGGGATGAGCAATAAGGGATACAAATTTCCCAACGAGCTGTCCGGAGGCGAACAGCAGCGCATCGTGATAGCCCGTGCCGTGCTGAATGCACCGGAAATCATTCTGGCCGATGAGCCGACGGGCAATCTGGACGCCGAAACCGGGCATGCCATTGTGAATCTGCTGCACGGCTTGAGCGAGCAGGGCTCGCTGGTGGTGATGACAACACATAATATGCAGTTGCTTCGTGAATTTTCGGGACGGATATATCGCTGCTCCGAACATCACATCGAGGAAGTGACAGAAAAAGAAGGAATATGAATAAGAAGTTGTAGGCAGACATGCCTTTCGACTTGAAACTATAAACTAAAATAAATATAAGAACGAAAATGAAAGTATTAAAGTTTGGAGGTACTTCAGTAGGCTCGGCTCAACGGATGAAAGAAGTGGCCAAATTGATTACCGATGGTGAACGTAAGATTGTGGTCCTTTCAGCCATGTCGGGTACCACAAACACATTAGTGGAGATTTCGGATTATCTGTACAAGAAGAATCCGGAGGGTGCTAATGAGATTATCAATAAGCTGGAAGCTAAATATCGCCAGCACATTGATGAGCTTTATGCTACTTCTGAGTATAAGCAAAAAGGCTTGGAATTAATCAAATCGCATTTCGATTATATCCGTTCTTATACAAAGGATCTTTTTACCTTATTCGAAGAAAAGGTGATTCTGGCTCAGGGAGAACTGATTTCTACCTCCATGATGAATTACTATCTGCAGGAATGCGGGGTGAAATCGGTTTTGCTGCCGGCTCTTGAGTTCATGCGCACCGATAAGAATGCAGAACCGGATCCGGTTTACATAAAGGAGAAACTGCAGCTGCAACTGGAACTGTATCCCGATGCTGAAATCTACATTACGCAGGGTTTCATCTGCCGCAATGCATATGGCGAAATTGACAACCTGCAGCGTGGAGGAAGCGACTATACCGCTTCGCTGATCGGTGCTGCGGTGAATGCAGAGGAGATACAGATCTGGACCGACATTGACGGCATGCATAACAACGACCCCCGCGTGGTCGATAAGACATCGCCCGTTCGTCATCTGCACTTCGAAGAGGCTGCCGAATTGGCCTACTTTGGTGCCAAGATTCTGCATCCTACCTGTATTCAGCCGGCGAAATACGCCAATATCCCCGTGCGTTTGCTGAACACGATGGATCCGAAGGCTCCCGGCACACTGATTTCCAACGATACCGAGAAAGGCAAGATCAAGGCTGTTGCCGCCAAGGACAACATCACGGCCATCAAGATCAAGTCGAGCCGCATGCTGTTGGCCTATGGCTTCCTGCGCAAGGTCTTTGAAATCTTCGAAAGCTATCAGACTTCTATCGACATGATCTGCACCTCCGAGGTAGGGGTTTCCGTATCGATCGACAATACGAAGCACCTGAATGAGATTTTGGACGATCTGAAGAAGTATGGTACGGTGACGGTCGATAAAGACATGTGCATCATCTGTGTCGTGGGCGATCTGGAATGGGAGAACGTTGGCTTTGAAGCCAAGGCACTCGATGCCATGCGTGATATTCCTGTCCGTATGATTTCTTTTGGAGGAAGTAATTATAATATTTCATTCCTTATTCGTGAATGTGATAAGAAGCGGGCGTTGCAATCGCTTAGCGACATGTTATTCAACGAATAAGCCGGAGTGAATATCAACACTGATATGGAACGCGCATTATATGGACTGCACGGACTGATGACAGGAAACGTCGCCGTGGAGTTTGTATAATCCGCGTTCTTTACATGTAACTGAACAAAGTATTATCGATTTATGAAAGGAACATTCCCTGTTGACAAGTTTCGCGAGTTGCGAACCCCTTTTTACTATTATGATACGAAAGTGCTGCGTGATACGTTGGATTGTATCCGGCGGGAAGTAGCAAAGTACGATCGTTATGTGGTGCATTATGCCGTTAAGGCAAATGCCAATCCTAAACTTCTGACGATTATCCGCGAGAGTGGATTAGGTGCCGACTGCGTGAGTGGCGGTGAGATACGTGCAGCGGTAAAGGCCGGTTTCCCTGCCAATAAGATTGTCTATGCCGGTGTTGGCAAAGCCGATTGGGAAATTGAACTGGGACTGGATTGCAACATTTACTGCTTCAATGTAGAGTCCATCCCCGAGCTGGAGGTTATCAACGAACTGGCTGCCGCGAAAGGCAAGGTGGCCAATGTAGCCTTCCGTATCAACCCCAATGTGGGAGCCCATACTCATGCCAATATTACAACGGGATTGGCAGAGAACAAATTCGGTATCAGCATGGCCGATATGGACCGTGTGATTGATATTGCTCAGGGGCTTAAGAATGTGAAGTTTATAGGTCTGCATTTTCATATCGGTTCGCAGATTCTGGATATGGGTGACTTTGCAGCTTTGTGCAATCGTGTGAATGAATTGCTTGACAAGCTGGAAGCCCGACAGATCAAGATCGAATATGTGAATGTTGGAGGAGGCCTGGGCATTGATTATGCGCACCCCAACCGCCAGCCCATTCCTGACTTCAAGAGCTATTTCGAGACTTATGACAACTGCCTGAAACTGCGTCCTTACCAGACTTTGCATTTTGAATTGGGACGTTCGGTGGTAGCACAGTGTGGTTCGTTGATATCCAAAGTCCTGTATGTGAAACAGGGCACCAACAAGCAGTTTGCTATTCTGGATGCCGGCATGACCGACTTAATTCGTCCGGCCCTGTACCAGGCTTACCATAAAATAGAAAATATAACGTCGGATGAAGCTCCCGAGACGTACGATGTGGTAGGACCTATCTGTGAGTCTTCGGATGTATTCGGCAAGGCCATCGATTTGAATAAAGTGAAACGTGGTGATCTGTTGGCTTTGCGTTCAGCAGGGGCTTACGGCGAAATTATGGCTTCAAGTTACAACTGCCGTGAATTGCCGCAAAGCTACACATCCGATGAATATAATTTCTTTGTATAAATAATGTTTTTTTAAGAACAATGAAGTTGTATCATTGCTATATTTGTAACGGTTTCAAAAACTAATTATTTAATATATACATCTATGTTAACAGAGAAATTACAAAATGCAATCAATGAGCAGATTACGGCTGAAATGTGGTCATCTAATCTGTATTTGGCAATGTCCTTCTATATGGAAAAGGAAGGGTATTGCGGAATGTCTTCCTGGTTGAAAAAGCAGTCTGATGAAGAGCGTGCTCATGCATGTGAGCTGGCTTCTTATACCATCAAGCGTGGCGGAAAGGCTGTTCTGGATAAAGTTGATGTAGTTCCGAACGACTTTGGAACTCCGTTGGAAGTGTTCGAACAGGTATATGAGCATGAATGCCGTGTATCCAAACTGATTGATGAGCTCGTGGATGTAGCTGCTTCCGAGAAGGATAAGGCTTCACAGGATTTCTTGTGGGGATTTGTTCGCGAACAGGTAGAAGAAGAAGCTACTGCTGCCGGCATTGTCGATATGATCAAGAAAGCCGGAGCTGCCGGTCTGTTCTTCGTTGACGCTAAGTTGGGAGAGCGTAAATAAGCAAGTCCAATAAAACAGGAAGCGGTAAAGTCGTCGGATGTGTCCGGCTCTCTTTACCGCTTCTTTGTTTTTATCAGGTGAGTGGGTTACGTTATTTCAGCACATTCAGTTCTTTGCCTACTTTTATAAATGCGGCAATACATTTGTCCAAATGTTCCTTTTCGTGGCCGGCTGAGATTTGTACACGAATGCGGGCCTGTCCTTTGGGAACCACCGGGTAGTAGAATCCGGTGACGTAAATTCCTTCTTCCTGCATGCGGGCGGCATACACTTGTGACAGCTTGGCATCGTAGAGCATGACGGCACAGATGGCGCTTTGGGTCGGCTTGATGTCGAAGCCGGCAGCAGTCATCTTGTCCCGGAAGTAATTGACGTTTTCTACCAGCTTGTCGTGCAGGGCATTACTTTCTTTCAGCATCTTGAATACTTCTAAGCCGGCACCTATGACGGCAGGGGCTACTGAATTGGAGAACAGGTAGGGACGGCTGCGTTGGCGGAGCAAGTCGATGATCTCTTTGCGTCCGGTAGTAAAGCCACCCATGGCACCACCAAAGGCTTTACCAAGGGTGCCGGTATAGATATCTATTCGTCCATACGTATTGTACAGTTCGCTGACTCCATGTCCTGTGGCGCCGACCACACCTGCCGAGTGCGATTCGTCCACCATGACAAGCGCGTCGTATTTTTCTGCCAGGTCGCATATCTTATCCATCGGTGCTACATTGCCATCCATCGAAAATACTCCGTCGGTAACCACGATACGGAAGCGTTGGGCTTGTGCTTCCTGCAGGCATTTTTCCAGTTCCTCCATATTGGCGTTGGCATAACGGTAACGTTTGGCTTTGCACAAGCGTACGCCGTCGATGATGGAAGCATGGTTCAGCGAGTCGGATATGATGGCATCTTCTTCAGTGAAGAGGGGTTCGAAAACACCGCCGTTGGCATCGAAACAAGCAGCATACAGAATGGTGTCTTCGGTATGGAAGTAGTCGGAGATAGCAGCTTCCAGCCCTTTATGGATATCTTGTGTTCCACAGATGAAACGTACGGACGACATACCGTATCCGCGGTGTTCCATCATCTTCTGAGCTGCGGCAATCAGGCGGGGATGATTGGACAATCCAAGGTAATTGTTGGCACAGAAGTTCAGCACTTCTTTTCCTTTTACTGTGATTGCTGCCTGCTGGGGGCTTTCAATAAGCCGTTCTTCTTTATAAAGTCCGGCTTCCTTGATCTCTGCAAGTGTATTGCTGAGATAATTTTGCATTTTACCGTACATAATTTTATCTTTTAGGGGTGATATGTTCTTTTGTTACATCCTCTACAAAGAACATCATTTTTCTCTAAATAAACAATAGCAAGATGATAGAATAATGAAAAAAAAGTGCGTATATTTGCGGTTCAGTACTAACAACACCTTAATAAATAAGTCGTATGAAGAATATTTTGGTAATTGGAGCTACCGGGCAGATCGGTTCAGAGCTTACATTAGAGTTGCGTAAACGTTATGGTGATGACCATGTGGTAGCCGGATACATTCCAAGTGCTATGCCGCAGGGTGAGTTAAAGGCGTCAGGACCTTCGGCTATAGCCGATGTAACTGATCGTCAGTCCATCGAGGTGGTTGCCCGCCAATTCAAGATTGATACGATTTACAACTTGGCTGCACTGTTGTCGGTTGTAGCCGAAAGCCGTCCGGCTATGGCCTGGAAAGTCGGCATTGATGGTCTGTGGAATGTGCTGGAAGTAGCACGCGAGTACGGCTGTGCGGTGTTTACGCCGAGCTCTATTGGTTCGTTCGGTGATTCTACCCCTCATGTCAAGACACCTCAAGATACCATTCAGCGTCCGCGTACGATGTATGGTGTGACCAAGGTCACGACAGAGTTGCTTAGCGATTATTATTATACTAAATATGGGGTAGATACGAGGGCTGTCCGTTTCCCCGGTATCATCTCCAATGTGACACCTCCGGGTGGTGGAACAACTGACTATGCCGTTGACATATATTACTCGGCTGTGAAAGGCGAGAAGTTTATTTGTCCGATTAAGGAAGGCACTTTTATGGATATGATGTACATGCCTGACGCATTGAATGCAGCCATTTCGCTGATGGAAGCCGATCCGGAACGGCTGAAGCATCGTAATGCCTTCAATGTAGCATCTATGAGTTTTTCGCCGGAGATAATATATGCAGCCATTAAGAAACATGTTCCCGATTTCGAGATGGAGTATAAGGTTGATCCGCTGAAACAGGCCATAGCCGACAGTTGGCCCGATTCGTTGGATGACTCCTGTGCCCGTGAAGAATGGGACTGGAAGCCTCAGTACGATCTCGAGTCGATGACTGTGGATATGCTTGAGAAGTTAAGAGCTAAATTTAATAAGTGACCTTGAGGTCCGCACAAGATGAAAGAAATATTTGCAGGGATTTTATTTTTAGCTGTTTGTTGTTCTTGTGGGAACAAAAGAGTGAAAATAGATCCTTTTACTTCTATCACAGATTTGGTGGATTCAGCCTCGTATATGAATAGCGGGGCTGATTCTTTGGAGCGAATAGCTGAGAAGGAAGCCCCCAAGCCGATGGAGGCTGATGAGCTGTTCGATGATTTTATATTCAATTATGCTTCCGATGAGAAATTGCAGCGGCAGAGGACTGTTTTCCCCTTACCTTATTATAATGTAGATACTCCCTCGCGCATTGAGAAGAAGTATTGGAAGCATGATTATTTGTTCACCCGTCAGAGTTACTACACCATGCTGTTCGATAATGAAGAGGACATGGACTTGATTGGCGATACAACATTGAACTCGGTGCAGGTGGAGTGGATTTTCCTGCAAACCCACATGGTCAAGAAGTATTATTTTGAGCGGAAAAAGGGGATGTGGATGCTTGAAGCCATAAATCTGCGTCATATGGAAAAAGGCGAAAATGAGAACTTTGTAGATTTTTATACCCATTTTGCATCGGACAGCCTGTATCAACGGGAGCATATCCGAAATCCGTTACAGTTTGTGACTATCGATCCGGATGATGAATTTTCTATATTGGAAACTACTTTGGATGTTGACCAATGGTTTGCATTCCGTCCCAGTCTGCCGACAGATAAACTGTCGAACATCAATTACGGACAGAAGAATGAAGATTTATCCGATTCGAAGATTCTTAAGGTGAACGGAATAGGAAACGGTTATTCCAACGTTTTCTATTTTAAGAAAAGGAATGGAGAATGGGAATTGTATAAATACGAGGATACCAGCATTTAAACCATCAGATATGATTTGTGAAAGCGGGAAAAATATACCTAATACATTTGGTCTTGACGTTAAGGCTGACAGATGGTTAGAGTATGCGTCGGCAGAAGAGTTGGAGAAGTTGATTGCTGACGGATGTATCACGGTTCCTTATCTGCATGTCGGTAGTGGAAGTAATTTGTTGTTTCTGGGCGATTACAAAGGGACAGTATTGCATTCTGCCATCCAATCGATTGAGGTGATCCGGGAGGAGGCTGATAGAGTTTGGATTCGGGTAGGAGCGGGTGTCGTATGGGATGACTTTGTGGCCTATTGTGTCGATCATGGTTATTACGGAGCAGAAAATCTGTCTCTCATTCCCGGTGAGGTAGGGGCAAGTGCTGTTCAGAACATAGGTGCTTACGGCGTTGAAGTGAAGGACTTGATTGAATGTGTGGAGACGTTGGATATTCACGGTGACAAACGGGTGTTCGGAGTGGAAGAATGTGCGTATTCTTATCGGAACAGTGTATTCAAAAGACCGGAAATGAAATCTTATTTCGTCACGCATGTCACGTTTGCTTTGAGTAAGGTAGAGCATTACACATTGAATTATGGTACCATTCGTCAGGAGTTGGAGAAGCATCCTAAGATTGACCTTGCAACTGTCCGACGTGTGATTATTGAGATACGTAAAAGTAAACTTCCCGATCCCCAGGTGCTTGGCAATGCCGGCAGTTTCTTTATGAATCCCATCGTTGGGCGTGCGAAATTCGAGTCTTTGCAACACGAATATCCATCAATGCCTTTTTATCAGGTCGATGCGGGACATGTAAAGATTCCGGCAGGATGGATGATTGAACAATGCGGATGGAAGGGGAAAAGAATGGGCCGTGCTGCCGTACACGACAGGCAGGCGTTGGTTCTGGTGAACTGTGGTGGAGCTACGGGGGCGGATATTGTAGCCTTGTCGGATGCTGTATGTGCTGCCGTACGCGATAAATTTGGAGTCGAGATTCATCCGGAGGTGAATATGATTTGAATGTTTCTGTAGAATCGGATATATTTGCATCGTTGTTTATCGATAAAATGGTATTGGCATGAAGTTACGAATATTAGGCAGTGGAACCTCGACGGGGGTACCGGAGGTAGGATGTACATGTCCGGTCTGTACATCGTCCGATCCCAGGGATAATCGGTTGCGGGCATCTTCTCTGATACATACCGATGATGCCGTCATTCTGATTGATTGTGGACCGGATTTCAGGGAGCAGATGTTAAGGGTTCCTGTTTTTGAGAAAATAGATGCCGTTCTGATTACACACGAACATTATGACCATGTGGGCGGACTCGATGATTTAAGGCCTTTCTGTCGTTTTGGAGAGATACCGATTTATTCGGACGACTATACGGCCGATCATCTTCGTGCCCGAATGCCTTATTGCTTTGTCGATAAGAAGTATCCGGGCATTCCTCGTATTTATCTGAAGAGGGCAGAACCGGGAGTGCCGTTTTATGTCCGTGGGACAGAAATAATGCCGTTGCGGGTGATGCACGGAAAACTGCCTATTTTAGGATACCGCATTGCCGGTCGTCTTGGATATATTACCGATATGTCGGTGATGCCGGACGAGTCGTATGAACTGTTGAAGGGAATCGATATACTTGTTGTCAATGCGTTGCGTCCTCAGTCACACCCTACTCATCAGAGCATTTCCGAAGCCTTGGAGACTGCTGCCCGTATTGGTGCGCGAGAGACGTATTTCATCCACATGAGCCATCATGCAGGCTTACATCAGGTGATAAGTACTCAATTACCTCCTCACATTCATTTTGCTTACGACGGGTTAGAAGTGATTTTCTAAACTTTTTCAACATTTATTTTGTTTTGTTAGTTGATTTTTTTATTTTTGCCAAAACAAGATGAGTGTTTGCTATGAAATTCCGTCTGCTCATACGAATAATAGTGATCGTGTCCGTAGTGTTGGTGTGCACGGTTTTCGGCGTGTATTCTTTTTTATGGTTGGACACCGTCGAACGGCAGAAGGATTTCGATCTTTATACATTAGTTCCTCAAGATGCGATTGCCGTACTTCAGACAGATCGGATGGCCGAACTCGTTCAGGATGTCAATGAATTGCAGTGTAGCAAGGATGGCCGTTATCTGTATGTTTCCGAACTCTTTACTTATCTGAAAAGGTATCTTCAGTCTTTTGTTGATGATACGCCTCATGGGTTAAGCAATCAGATGAGCAAGATGCTGATTAGTTTTCATGAGCCGGATAATCGGTTGAATCAGGTTCTGTATTGCAGCCTTGGCGCAGGCGACTCGGAACTGGTCGAGACATTCATTCAAAAATATACTTATAGTCGGTATCCGGCCAAGAAGACGGATTACAAGGGGAAAACGATTTCTATTTATCCGATGTCGGGTGGGCGTTTCCTTGCGGCTTATTCTACGGACGACTATTTGGTGGCCAGTTTTCAGAAACGCCTGGTGGAGCAGGTCATCGATGCCGTCGTAAGTAAGCAGTCGTTGAAAAGTCTTCCATCGTTTAAGTCAATGTATTGGGGAAAGCGGGCTAATGTGGCCGCTACACTTTATGTCCGTATGAAGTCGGTCGGGATGGGAAAAGTTGCCGATGACAGCATTCCGGCTGCTGCCCGACTGGGAGGTTGGGGCGAGTTTGATCTGAAGTTGAGTGGCAATGCCATATATTGTTCAGGGGTGAGTCACGTTGCTGATTCGTCGTTGACATTTGTCAATACCTTGCGCAGACAAAAACCGATTGAGGTCTTTCCGGGGCATATCCTTCCTGCTAAGACGTTCTTCTATGATTTCTGGTCTATTTCCGACGGGGCGGCGATGTGGAAGTTTGCCCGGTCGCAAGGTTGGTGTGCAGATGGCAATTCGGATTATGTCAAGGCGCGTGACAGCGAGTGGATTGGCTTCATGGGCGAATATGGCAGCGGACAGATCATGTCGTGTCTGTTTCATCCGGGTGATACGGTAAGCAGTCTTCCATGTGCGGTGATGCGGGTGCCGATGATAGACGTAGCATCTGCCGAACGCAAGTTTCAGTCGTTGCTGTATGCTACTCCGAAGGAGAGTAATGCTCCCCGTTTCCAAAGCAGTTCGCCGGAATATGGGCTTTATCCGCATGCACGCGCTTACAGGCAGTATGTGTTGCCTCGTAATACGTTGCTGACCCGCTTGACGGGCTTCACCGAATCGGCGTTGTATGCATATGCCTGTTTCTATAAGGGCTCGTTTCTGCTGGCTCCCGATGCACGCAGCCTTTCAGCATACATCAATGCAATGGAGGAAGGGGATTCGCTGGAGAAAATACCGATGTATGAGGCAAGTGTGGAAAGTCTGGCTCCTGTTTACAACTTCGTCATGATGGCGGATATGGAGGCTCTCGTGCGTCAGTCTGAATCACATGTACGTCTGGTTCCCAACTTTTTTTTCCGTCATGCCGACTTTTTCCGGCATTTCATGCTGTCCATTCAGTTTACGTGTACCGACGGGGTGGTCTATCCCAATGTCGTTCTGCTTTATAAGGGTGAGTGATTCTTGTGAGCAGAGTCATGCCGTCTGAAACGGCAGAAGGGAATGTGCCTTCTTGGGCCATCCCCTTCTGCTGATAAGGCTTGTGCCTTGTATGTTTCTGCGTTGCTTCTTTTGAATGTTGGCTGTTGCCTGTCTGTCAGAACGGCAGGTCGTCGTTGGCGTCGCCCGTTGTAAATTCAGGCGCTGCGGTCGGTGCGGGCGGCGGAACGGGTGCTCCGGTGCCGGCGGGTGCTGAGGCTGTTGCGCCTACACGCTCTACCTTCCATGCACGGATACTGTTGAACCAGCGGTCCTGCCATTGGCGAGCATCGATGTCGAACGATACGGTCAGCTCTTCTCCCATCTGGATGTTGAATTGTTCTATCTTGTCGGCTCCGAAAATGTCGAAACACATTTTGCGAGGGTATTGTCCGTGGTCTTCAATCACGTATTCCTGTACTTTCCATTCATTGCCTGTCTTTGAAACTCCGCTTCTTGCAGGGAGTATAGCGATGATTTTTCCTGTAAATTCCATTGTTCTCTATATGTTTTAATGATGCGGCGAAGTTACAATTTTTTGGGAATATCCGACGAATAAATGCTTCTTTTTTGATTTTTCCGTTAAATGTATCCGGAAAACAATGATTTGTCAGGGCATCGGTTCCCACAAAGGGGAACGCCGGTTCCCGTATGTGGGAACTGCAGTTCCCTAACTGGGAAACTCCCGTTTCCACTTGTGGGAACGGAAGGAAACTGTAAATGCCTGTTTTTTCTTTCCTTATTTCTTTGTCGTAGGAAATTCTTTTTTTAACTTTGTCCGTTAGTTAAAATGGGGGCGGATGCACTCTGCCCTGATGCTTGAATGTTGAATTATAAAAACTTAAATATACGGAACATATGAAATTTATCGTCTCAAGTACTGCACTCTCCAGTCATTTGCAGGCTGTCAGTCGTGTGATTAATTCGAAAAATGCATTGCCCATTCTGGATTGTTTCCTTTTCGAACTTCAGGATGGAACATTGTCGGTAACGGCATCCGATAGCGAAACTACTATGGTCACTACGGTTGAGGTGAACGAGAGCGATGCCGACGGACGCTTCGCCATTACAGCCAAAACATTGTTGGATGCTTTGAAGGAAATCCCCGAACAGCCTCTGACTTTCGACATCGATATGAATACGCTGGAGATGACGGTGCAGTATCAGAATGGTAAATACAGTCTTATGGGACAGAACGCAGATGAGTTTCCGCAGTCGGCCATGCTGGGCGATAGTGCTGTCCGGGTGGAGATGGAGGCTTCCATTCTGTTGGGAGGCATCAACCGTGCAGTGTTTGCGACGGCCGATGACGAACTCCGTCCTGTAATGAATGGTATCTATTTCGACATTACGACCGAGGATATCACGATGGTTGCTTCCGATGGTCATAAGCTGGTGCGTTGCAAGACGCTGGCTGCCAAAGGTAACGAACGTGCCGCTTTTATCCTGCCCAAGAAGCCGGCTTCGCTGTTGAAGAACCTGCTGCCGAAGGAGCAGGGAACGGTGGTGATTGAGTTTGACGAGCGCAATGCTGTGTTCACGCTTGAAAGCTACCGCATGGTTTGCCGTCTGATCGAAGGTCGCTATCCCAACTACAATTCTGTGATTCCTCAGAATAATCCGTACAAGGTGACGGTCGATCGTATGCAGCTGCTTGGTGCCTTGCGTCGTGTCTCGATATTCTCTTCTCAGGCAAGCAGCCTCATCAAGCTGCGTATGCAGGACAATCAGATTGTGATTTCGGCTCAAGACATCGACTTTTCTACTTCGGCCGAAGAAAGTCTGACGTGCCAGTATGTAGGCAATCCGATGAGTATCGGCTTCAAGTCAACTTTCCTCATCGACATTCTGAACAATATTTCGGCCGAGGAGGTGATCATTGAGTTGGCCGATCCGTCGCGTGCAGGAGTCATCGTTCCTGCCGAACAGGAAGAGAGCGAAGACCTGCTGATGTTGCTGATGCCGATGATGCTGAACGATTGATAAACCAATGAAGGCTTGACGGGAAAACGAGTTGGTAAGTTGGCAAGTGGCGCCGGAAGCGATACTTTCTCCACTTGGCAGCGTGCCGACTCGTTTCCTTGTCCATACTATAAACAATTCATAGAATGAAACTGAATCTGAAAAATCCGATAGTCTTCTTCGATTTGGAGACTACCGGGACAAACATCAATACAGATCGGATTGTAGAAATCTGCTATCTGAAAGTATATCCCAATGGCAACGAGGAAGCCAAAACCATGCGTATCAACCCAGAAATGCACATTCCGGCCGAAGCATCGGCTGTGCACGGAATCTACGATGCCGATGTGGCCGACTGTCCTACTTTCAAGGAAGTGGCACGCGGCATAGCCAACGACATCGAAGGATGCGACCTGGCCGGCTTCAATTCCAACCGTTTCGATATTCCCGTGCTGGCCGAAGAATTTCTTCGTGCCAATGTGGACATCGACATGAGTCGCCGGAAGTTTGTCGATGTGCAGGTCATCTTTCACAAGATGGAGCAACGCACCCTGTCGGCTGCCTACAAGTTCTATTGCGGCAAAAATCTGGAAGACGCCCATACGGCCGAGGCCGATACGCGTGCCACTTACGAAGTTCTGATGGCACAGCTGGACCGCTATCCGGAGTTGCAGAACGATGTGGCTTTCCTTTCCGATTTCTCAAGCTACAACCGCAATGTCGATTTTGCCGGCCGGATGGTGTACGACGACAAAGGAGTGGAAATCTTCAATTTCGGCAAATACAAGGGGATGCCCGTAGCCGAAGTGCTGAAGCGCGATCCCGGATACTACGGCTGGATACTGAACAGCGATTTTACATTGAATACGAAAGCCATGCTGACCAAGATACGTCTGCGTGAAATGACTCAGAAGCAATGATGGCGAATATACTGAAAGGAAAGAAAATCGTATTGGGCATAACGGGCAGTATCGCTGCCTACAAGGCTTGCCTCATCATCCGCGGACTCATTAAGAAGGGAGCCGAAGTGCAGGTGGTCATCACCCCTGCAGGCAAAGAATTTATTACGCCCATCACTTTGTCTGCCCTGACCAGCAAACCCGTCATCAGCGAATTCTTTGCTCAGCGCGACGGGACTTGGAACAGCCATGTTGACCTGGGACTGTGGGCCGACGCCATGCTGATAGCTCCCGCCACAGCCTCGACCATTGGCAAGATGGCCAACGGAGTGGCCGACAACATGCTGGTCACCACTTACCTGTCGGCCAAGGCACCGGTGTTTGTGGCTCCGGCGATGGACCTGGACATGTATGCTCATCCTTCCACCCAGAAGAATCTGGAGATACTCCGCTCGTACGGAAATCACATCATCGAGCCGGGAACCGGCGAACTGGCCAGCCACTTGGTGGGCAAAGGCCGGATGGAAGAGCCGGAGAACATTATCCGCCACCTGGAAGAATACTTCGCTGCCAAGGAAGGCGATCTGACGGGCAAAACCATTCTGATAACAGCCGGACCAACGTACGAAAAGATAGACCCGGTACGCTTCATCGGGAATTACTCATCGGGCAAGATGGGCTTTGCCTTGGCCGACGAATGTGCGGCGCGCGGGGCAAAGGTGATACTTGTGGCAGGCCCTGTACAGCGGAACACCTATTTCCCCGTGCAGCGGTGCAATGTAGAGAGTGCCGGACAGATGTACGAAGAGGCTTGCAAACATTTTCCGCAGGCCGATGCCGTCATCCTGTCGGCTGCTGTGGCCGACTATACGCCCGAGCAGGTGGCCGACCACAAGATCAAGCGCGAAAAGACGGGCGACATGACGCTGTCGCTGAAGCCTACACAGGACATTGCCGCCGCCTTGGGGCTGATGAAGAAAGAACAATTCCCTGGCAAGGTATTGGTGGGCTTTGCGCTCGAGACCAACGACGAACAGCACAATGCCGAAGACAAGCTGCAAAGGAAGAATCTGGACTTCATCGTGCTCAACTCGCTCAACGATAAAGGTGCAGGCTTCCGTTACGATACCAATAAAGTCAGCATCATCGACCGTAACGGAAAGACCGACTATCCGCTGAAGTCGAAGGCTGAAGTGGCAGCCGACATCATCGACCATCTGGCTGCTGTGTTGAAACAGAATGTACAACCGTAATCAGCAGAAGTTATGTTGCGTTCACTTTACATACAGAATTATGCGCTGATCGAGAAACTTGATATCCGGCTGGAAAACGGCTTTTCGGTCATTACCGGAGAGACGGGTGCCGGAAAATCCATTATTCTTGGTGCCATAGGTTTGCTGTTGGGGCAGCGTGCCGACGTAAAAGCCATCCGTCGGGGAGCCTCCAAATGCATTATCGAAGCCCGTTTCGAGATAGCACCTTACGGAATGCAGCCCTTCTTCGAGGCCAACGACTTAGAGTACGAAGACGAATGCATCTTGCGGCGCGAAGTGTATGCTTCGGGCAAGAGCCGTGCTTTTATCAACGATACTCCCGCTTCGCTGGCACAAATGAAAGAATTGGGCGAGATGCTGATTGATGTCCATTCGCAACATCAGAACCTGCTGCTGAATAAAGAGGGTTTCCAGTTGAACGTGCTGGACATCCTGGCGCACAACGATGAGGCTTTAACCCTGTACACCGAATATTACCGCAACTGGAAGCAGGCACAGCAGCAGTTGGACGAACTGATGGCCCGTGCCGAACGCGACAAGGCTGATGAAGACTACGTGCGCTTCCAGTTGGAACAGTTGGAAGAAGCCAATCTGACAGCCGGCGAGCAGGAGGAACTGGAGCAGGAAGCCGAGCTGCTGAGTCATGCCGAGGACATCAAAGCCGGACTCTATCGGGTGGGGCAGGGACTGTCTGCCGATGAAGGCGGCTTGCTTCCCTTGCTGAACGATTGTCTCAGCACGATGCAATCCATGCGGAATGTCTATCCTGCGGCAGAAGAACTGTCCGAACGTTTGGAAAGTTCCTACATCGAACTGAAAGACATTGCGCAGGAAGTGGCAGGTCGGGAAGAAGAGGTAGAATTCAACCCTGCCCGTTTGGATGAAGTGAACGAAAGGCTGAACCTGATTTATACCCTTCAGCAGAAGCATCGTGTATCTACGGTGGGCGAACTGTTGGCCTTGCAGGAAGAATACGCTTCGCGTCTGTCGGCCATCACTTCGTCCGACGACCAGATAGAAGAGCTGAAGCAGCAGTGTGCCGACTTATATAATAAGGTAAAACAACAGGCGGCTGTACTGACTGAGTCGCGTGTGGCGGCCGCCCGCGAAGTTGAAAGACAGATGGCATCCCGTCTGGTGCCGTTGGGAATGCCCAACGTGCGTTTTCAGGTGGAAATAGGTGCCCGCAAAGAGCCCGGAGTTCATGGAGCCGATACGGTGAGTTTCCTGTTTTCGGCCAATAAGAACGGCACGTTACAAAGCATTTCTTCGGTGGCTTCGGGTGGTGAGATTGCCCGTGTCATGCTGTCGCTGAAGGCTATGATTGCCGGAGCCGTTAAGCTGCCGACCATCGTGTTCGACGAAATAGACACCGGAGTGTCGGGCGAGATAGCCGACCGCATGGCCGACATCATGCAGGAAATGGGCGACAGCAACCGACAGGTCATCAGCATCACCCACTTGCCTCAGATTGCTGCTCGCGGGCGTGTTCATTACAAAGTATATAAGGAAGATAACGAAAACGAAACCAACAGCCACATCCGTCGGCTGACAGACGAGGAAAGGGTAGAAGAACTGGCTCACATGCTGAGCGGTGCTACGCTGACCGAAGCTGCTCTGAACAATGCACGGGCACTGTTGGGCAAAGCATAAAAGTCGATATGATTGATAAGAATGAAATGATTTTTGGCGTACGCGCCGTGATAGAAGCCGTTCAGGCAGGGAAAGACATCGACCGGATATTAGTGAAAAAGGATATTCAGAGCGATTTGTCCAAAGAACTGTTTGCTGCTTTGAAGGGAACCCTCATACCGGTGCAGCGTGTACCGGTGGAACGTATTAACCGGATTACTCGCAAGAACCATCAGGGTGTGGTCGCTTTTATGTCGGCGGTAACCTATCAGCGGACAGAGGACTTGGTCCCTTTCCTGTTCGAACAGGGGAAGAATCCGCTTTTCGTCATGCTCGACGGCATTACCGATGTACGCAACTTCGGAGCCATCGCGCGTACTTGCGAGTGTGCCGCTGTCGATGCGGTGATTATTCCTGCTCGGAACAGTGTGACCGTCAATGCCGATGCCATAAAGACTTCGGCAGGAGCACTGCATACGTTGCCCGTCTGTCGCGAACAAAGTCTGAAAGATACGCTGCAGTATCTGAAGAACAGCGGTTTTCATATTGTAGCCGCTACCGAAAAAGGCGATTACGATTATACGAAAGCCGATTATACAGGCCCGATGTGCATCATCATGGGGGCAGAAGACAAGGGAGTCTCTTACGACAATCTGGCCTTGTGCGATGAGTGGGTAAAGATTCCTATGCTGGGCAGCATCGAGTCGCTCAATGTTTCCGTAGCCGCCGGCATTTTGATTTATGAAGCTGTGAAACAAAGAATAAATTAATGCGAATGAAAAAGAGATATTTATTATTGTTTGTCCTGTGCCTGCTGACTCAATGGAGTATGGCTCAGGCACCCAAATGGGTAGAAAAAGCCAAGAAGGCTGTCTTTTCGGTGATTACTTACGACAAGGAGGACAAGATACTGAACACAGGCAACGGTTTTTTCGTCAGTGAAGACGGTGTGGCCATGTCCGACTATTCCTTGTTTAAGGGAGCCGAGCGTGCGATTATCCTTAACTCGGAAGGGAAACAAATGCCGGTCGAGTCTATTATGGGAGCCGATGACATGTACGATGTCATAAAGTTCAAGGTTGCCATTACCGAGAAAAAAGTACCTGCATTGGAGGTAGCTGCTACAGCTCCTGCTATAGGTTCCGAAGTGCTTTTGCTGCCATATTCCACTCAGAAAGACCGCTCTTTTACCCCCGGCAAGGTGAAGGGAGTTGACAAAGTGGCCGATAATTACAGTTATTACACGCTCGATATGCATCTGAAAGATAAAATGGTAAGCTGTCCTGTGGTGACGACGGAAGGTGCGGTTTTCGGATTGGCACAACAATCGTCCGGCGAGGATACGGCTACCATCTGCTATGCCGTAGATGCCCGTTTTGTCATGGCATTGAAGATTAGTCCGTTGGCTTTCAACGATGCCGCTTTGCGCGATTTGCGGATCAAGAAGGCTTTGCCCGATACGGAAGAAGAAGCATTGGTGTTCCTGTATATGATTTCTTCGCAGGTGACGCCTGATAAGTATGCCGAACTGTTGGACGACTTCGTAGCCCGTTATCCGGATAGTGCAGACGGCTACGTGCGCCGCGCTACCAATCAGCTGTATCGGTCGAAGGACGAGGCTTCGATGAAGAAGGTGGAGGAAGACTTGGAAAAGGCATTGGATGTAGCTTCCAAAAAGGACGATGTCTATTACAACATTGCAAAACTGATGTATGGCTATATGCTCGGCAATCCGGAAAAGGTATATAAGGATTGGTCGTACGACAAGGCGTTGGAAGAGTTGGACAAAGCTATTGAGATTGATCCGCTTCCGGTATATATTCAACTGCAGGGCGATATCCAGTTTGCCAAGCAGGATTATGCTGCTTCGCTTGCTTCTTACGAACAGGTAAATCGCAGCAGCATGGCTTCTCCGGCAACTTTTTTCACTGCAGCCAAAATCAAGGAAGTGATGGGGGCACCGCAGGAGGAAATTCTGGCATTAATGGACAGTTGTGTATCACGCTTTACTCTCCCTTATACCGAGGCTGCTGCTCCTTATTTGCTGGGACGTGCACAGGCGCGCATGAATGCCGCACGTCCACGCGAAGCGTTGACTGATTACGATGAATACTTCAAGGTTATGAACGGTCAGGTTAACGACGTGTTTTACTATTACAGAGAGCAGGCTGCTTTGAAGTCGAAACAATATCAGCGTGCTTTGGACGATATGGCAAAGGCCATCGAACTGAATCCGAAGGACTTGACTTACCGTGCCGAGCTGGCTGTCATTAATCTGCGGGTAGGGCGCAACGAAGAGGCGATGAAGGTGCTTGATGAGGCCTTGAAGATCGATCCTAAGTACGCAGAAGCCTATCGTCTGAAGGGCATCGCCCAATTGCAGTTGAAACAGAATGCCGAGGCTTGCGAAAGTTTTGCCAAGGCGAAGGAATTGGGTGATCCGAATGTAGATTCTTTGATTAGTAAGCATTGCAAGTAAGCAGACGCGGCCGGTAGTAAAAACAAAGAAGAGGAATGTATCCGTTCGGGCATCCCTCTTCTTCGCAGGATTTTCTTCCTGCTTTTACTTTAAAGTTAGGTCTGTTTTATATAGAGTTAAGTTTAGGTGTGATGCGTATTTATTATTGCGTTCATAAGATGAAATGCACACCTTTGGGAAATACTGCATTGCGATAGGATTTTTTTTCGTTTTTCTGTCGGATAATTGCTCCCTAACGCATTTTGCACAACTCTGTTTCTCGTATTTCAGTTCATAACTTGCGAAACATCAATATATTACTCAAGTTTCGCAAGTGCGAAACTTGCAGGAGTTAAAGGAGTTAGAAGAAGTTATCGCCCACTATGGTGGGCTAGGAGTTAAAGCCAATAGATGAAGTGTATGGCCTGTATCCTTTTCACAAAGGTATTGGCTTAACTCCTTAACTTCTTAACTCCTTAACTACAACCTATTAATAAACTTGCGAAACATCAATATATTATATCATCAAATTTAGTAGAATATGAAAAAAGTTATTTGCAGTCAGAAGGCACCGGGTGCCATTGGCCCCTACAGCCAGGCTATCGAGGCCAACGGAATGGTTTTTGTTTCAGGTCAGCTGCCGATTGATGCGGCTACCGGTGTGATGCCTGAAGGCGTAGAAGCCCAGGCTAGCCAGTCACTGGAGAATGTGAAGCACATTCTGGAAGAAGCAGGATTGAGTATGGCTAACATTGTAAAGACGACGGTTTTCCTGGCCGATATGTCTCTGTTTGCCGATATGAATAAAGTGTATGCCACTTATTTCAGTGGTGATTATCCGGCACGTTCGGCTGTTGCTGTCAAGGCTTTGCCGAAGGATGCGTTAGTGGAGATTGAGTGCATCGCGGCTCGCTAACAGGTCGGCCACAATAAAGCTACTGCCTCCTACGAAGATAAAGTCTTCGGGGAGGCTTTTTTCTTGCGCGGCTCGGACGGCTGTCGGAACGTCGGGATAGCATTCGCCCTGCAGACCGGCGTCACCAGCTAAGCGAGCCAGTTCGGTTTCGGGCAGCGCACGCTTCACGCTGGCTTTGGTGAAGTAGTAGGAGGCATCGCGTGGAAGCAGCGCCAATACGCCGCGGATGTCCTTGTCGTTGACCATTCCCATTACGATGTGCAGTTTCCGGTAGGTTTGTTGTTTCAGTTGTTCGGCTATGTAGGTGATGCCGCCTACATTGTGTCCCGTGTCGCATATCAGGGTGGGGGAGTCTTGCAGCTTCTGCCACCGGCCCATCAATCCTGTCAGTTCGCACACGTGGGCAAAGCCGTTGCGTACAGCTTGTTCGCTGATGCGGTAACCGGCTTTTTTCAGTAGCGGCAAGGCTGTCAGCAGGGTCCTGCGGTTCTTCTCCTGATAGAGTCCTTTCAGTTCGTAATCCATGTTCGGATATTCTTCCGGCGTATGATCTTCGGCAAAATAAATGGGAGCTTGTACAGCCTGAGCTTTCTCTGCGAAGACGGGTCGGGTTTCGGGAGTGGTCTCGCCGATGACTACAGGGATACCCTGCTTGATGATGCCTGCCTTTTCGCTGGCAATCTGAGCCAGTGTGTTGCCGAGGAACTGGGTGTGGTCGAAGCTGATGTTGGTAATGATGCACAGGTCGGGACGGATGATGTTGGTGCAGTCCAACCGGCCGCCCAATCCTACTTCGATGACGGCCACGTCAACCTTTTCGTCGGCAAAGTAGCGGAATGCCATGGCGGTGGTCAGTTCGAAGAACGAGGGCGCCAGTGGTTCGAAGAAGTTGCGTTCCTCTTCGACGAAGCGTACGACATATTCCTGCGGAATGGGCTGACCGTTGACACGGATGCGTTCGCGGAAGTCCACTAAATGGGGTGAAGTATATAGTCCTGTACGGTATCCGGCTTCCTGCAGGATGGCTGCCAAGGTGTGCGAGCACGAGCCTTTTCCGTTAGTGCCTGCCACGTGTATGGTACGAAAGTTGCGATGGGGGTGTCCGAAGTGTTCGTCTAATGCCAGGGTATTCTCCAATCCCTCCTTATAGGCACGACTTCCTACTTGCTGAAACATGGGGACGCTGTTGTATAAGTACTCTAAAGTATGCTGATAATCCATCTTTTATAAACTTTAACGGCGGAGGAAAATATATTCCTCTATTAATTTGTTATCTTTATAAGCAACAAAGATATTAACTATTTAAATCTAACGGATATGGGAACAAAGAAAAATTTTGTGATTGACACGAACGTGATTCTTCACGATTATAATTGCTTGAAGAATTTTCAGGAAAACGACATTTATCTTCCTATCGTTGTTCTCGAAGAACTGGATAAGTTCAAGAAAGGTAATGAGCAGATTAACTTCAATGCACGCGAGTTTGTCCGTGAACTCGACCAGATTACCGATGATAATCTTTTTACGAAAGGTGCTCCTTTGGGTGAAGGGCTGGGCAGTCTGTTCGTAGTGGCTGGTACGGTCGATTCGCCTAAGGTTCATGATTCATTTCCCGAACGCATTCCCGACCATCAGATTCTGGCAGTGACCGACTATGTGGCTCGGAAGCATCCCGACATGAAGACCGTACTTGTTACGAAGGACGTGAATCTGCGTATGAAGGCACGTTCCATCGGGTTGTTGTGCGAGGATTATATCACCGACAAGGTGATGAATGTCGATATCTTTGAAAAATCGAACGAGGTGTTCGAGGGAATTGATCCGGCACTGATCGACCGTATCTATTCTTCACGCGAGGGCATTGACATCAGCGAGTTCGACTTTAAGGATATCCTTCATCCCAACGAATGCTTTATCCTGAAGAGCGATCGCAACAGTGTGCTGGCCCGATACAATCCGTTTACACATGCTGTCTGCCGCGTCAATAAGTCGAAGAATTACGGCATCGAGCCGCGAAACGCCGAGCAGAGCTTTGCTTTCGAAGTATTGAACGATCCGAACATCAAGCTGGTTGCCCTGACGGGAAAGGCTGGTACCGGAAAAACATTGCTGGCACTTGCTGCAGCTCTGAGCAATATGGCAGAATATAAGCAAATATTGCTGGCTCGGCCCATTGTGGCGTTGTCGAACAAGGATTTGGGCTTTTTGCCGGGGGATGCCAAAGAGAAAGTGGCGCCATATATGCAACCGTTGTTCGACAACCTGAATGTCATCAAACATCAGTTTGCCGCCAACTCCAGTGAAGTGAAACGGCTGGAAGACATGCAGAAGAGCGACCAGCTGGTTATCGAAGCACTGGCTTTCATTCGTGGGCGTAGCCTGAGCGAGACTTATTGCATCATTGACGAGTCGCAGAACCTGACCCCTCACGAAATCAAGACCATCATTACCCGTGCGGGCGAAGGAACCAAAATGGTATTTACGGGCGATATTCAGCAGATCGACCAGCCTTATCTGGATAGCCAGTCCAACGGTCTGGTTTACATGATCGACCGTATGCGTGACCAGAATCTATTTGCCCATATCAATCTGGTGAAAGGCGAGCGTAGCGAATTGAGCGAACTGGCCAGCAACCTGATGTAACTGGACGTTTCTGTAACACTTGCATTGCTCGTCTGTAACATTTGCATTCCATTTCTGTAATGCAAGTGTGGCTCGTGAGTAATGCAAGTGTTTTATGTTTCACCTGTTTGTAGAATATGCTTTTCGTTCCAGATCGGTCGTAAACTGTTGTGTGCAAGCTGTTTGTAGCAAATGGATAAGTTCTGTGGTAAATGCGAAAAAATGCCAAAACGGATAAGAGCTTGCTTATCTGTTTTGGCATATTCTTTTGTCGGCCGGTCAGCCGAAGCTGTTGCTTATTCGTGCGAGGAGAAATACTTCAGGAACTGCGTACGTTCGAAGGTGTTTATACCCTTTACGTCGCTTACGTTCAGTTTACCCTTGAATTGGGCTATCTTTTCCATGCCTTTGCTGGTCATCCATTTCTCAAGGAATCGGGTGTATTCGCCAATGACAGCGGACGACTCTTTGTAGAGGACACTGCAGATTTCCACAGCTGAAGCACCTGCCAATATGGCTTTTACTACGCCTTCGGCCGAATGGATACCGCCCGAGATGGCGTAATCGATTTTGCTGACGGCGGCCGATGCAATGCCTGTCCACCGGAGCGACTTGGACAGATCGGCTTCATTGCTGAATATGCTGCCAGCCGTGTGGGTCATCTTTTCGATGTTGATGTCCGGCTGATAGAAGCGATTGAACAGGACAACGGCTGCTGCACCGTTGGCATAGAGTTGGTTGATGAGTGCTACGGGGTTGGTCAGATTGTCGCCCAGTTTCATGATGACGGGTATCTTGACCGTATTCTTGATGTGGCGCAGAATGTCGATGTGGCGTTGCTCGAAGCTGCCATAAGTATATTGTACGTCGGTCTGCAGAGCCAGGATATTGATCTCTATCGCGTCAGCTCCGGCTTCTTCTATGTTCTTGGCGAAGTCTATCCAACCTGCATCCTGATAGCAGTTGATGCTGGCGATGACGGGTATGTCGCACACTTTCTTGCTTTCGCTGATGAGGCGCAGATATTCACCCAGCTTGTGCTCACGGATGTAGCCGACCAAGTAGTCGCTGCCTTCGGGATACATATTGGGATCTCCCATCCAGTCGGCTTCCATCATAATCTGTTCTTCAAACAGCGATTTCAGCACGATGGCGCCTGCTCCTGCTTCGCAGAGTTTCTGGTTCTTGTCCGCACTGTCTGTCAGGCCGCAGCTGCTGACGATAATCGGGTTTTTGAGTTTCAACCCTGCAAAAGTTGTTTCTAATGTTGCCATGATAGTAAATTTTATAGGTGAAAAATGTTTTTAATAGATTCTTTCTCCGAAAATCTTGCTACCTACGCGCACCATGGTGCTACCGGCTGCAATGGCTTCATGATAGTCGTGCGACATGCCCATGGAAAGTTCCTTAAAGCAGTCGTTATCAGCAAACCAGATGCTTTTTACTTCCTGGAAGAAGTCGTGCAGCGAGCGAAATTCCTTCCGTATCTGCTCAACGTTGTCAGTGTTCGAAGCCATGCCCATCAGTCCGCATATCTGTACGTTTTTCAGTTCGTTCCATTTGCCCGCTCTCAATAAATCCCGGCATTCGTCGAAGCTGAAACCGAATTTGGTCTCTTCCTGAGCAATATGCAGTTGCAGCAGGCAGCATACGATTCGGTTGACTTTAGCAGCCTGTTTATTGACTTCGGCAAGCAGTTTATAGGAATCAATGCCGTGTATCAGTGACACGTAGGGTACGATGTATTTCACTTTGTTTGTTTGCAGATGCCCGATGAAGTGCCATTCGATGTCTTTGGGCAGACTTTCATGTTTGGCATCCATTTCCTGTACCTTGCTTTCGCCGAAGATTCGTTGTCCGGCCCCGTAAGCTTCTTCTATCGCTTCGTTGGGGTGGAATTTGGAAACGGCTACCAGTCGCACCCCTTCTGGCAATTCGTTCAATACTTTTTTCAGATTTTCTGCAATCATGGGTGATAATACTTTGATGTTTTCTGTTTATTTAGTTGTTTATACTTCTGGTTTGTCATCCGGTTCGGCACTGTAGGGATAGACATCCATGATGGCTGTTTCGGCTACCGAACCAATCTGATAGTCAGCCATGGTACCCTTCATGCCTTCGTCGAGTTTCTTGACGGCATCTCTCAGGTCGGCAGCCTGAACCAGTACCTGTGTCGATGATTTCTTTTCGACACCGCTTTTTTCGTCCAGCGTGATGAATATCAGTTTGCATTTGAACCAGCGGTCGGCAGCTTCTTCTTCCGAGGGGAAGAGTTCGCTATAGTTGGCCCGTTTGATGTCCGAAACCGTAAATTCTCCCGTGATGAACGGAGTCATTTCTTCGATGATGCGGGCTTCCGCTTCGGTAAAGCTGAGTGCATCTACCAGATATGGTTCGGTAACTTTTTTATTCATACCGTTTTCCATTGTTTTTTCATAGCGGATTTTACACTCAAACCAAGTATGCATTGCCATAATTTTCTGATTTTTAGTTTTTAATGATTCAATAATTCTTTTGTTACTGTTAAATAGCTTACAAAGCTACACAAAAATCCGTGATTATGGTGTGACGGTGTAATAAAAAAGATAAAGCATTCGGGGAAATGTTGTCTTGGAAGGCGGGATGGAGTGACGTTTTCGGTAAGCATTACTCAGGAAAAAGCCATTTGTCTGAACCATTCAGCCGATATGTTTGTTTAGAAGACAAGAATTCGCCTTTTTCCCGTGCAGGCATACCAGGCAACAATGGATGTGATCGAAGGAAGTTGATAGTGCTGGCAGGTATGCGGTCGGAGGTAGCCGTCATCATGACAGGAGTGCGTAAGGCGAAGCAATGTATAATGTATAAAAACAGATTGAATTATGGCAATAACAAGTTTTAAGGGACAACCGGTCAAGCTGATCGGTGAGTTTGTAAAAGTGGGTGCAGTAGCTCCCGATTTTGAGTTGGTAAAGACAGACCTGTCTTCGTTTTCGTTAAGCGAGTTGGCAGGGAAGCGTGTGATATTGAATATTTTCCCCAGTCTTGATACGGCTGTATGCGCCACTTCCGTACGCAAGTTCAACGAGCTGGCAGCAAGTTTGCCCGATACGGTTGTGTTGGCTATTTCCAAGGATTTGCCTTTTGCGCATGCACGTTTCTGCACGACCGAAGGTATCAAGAACGTTATCCCCCTGTCCGATTTCCGGCTTTCCGAATTCGACGAAGAATATGGTGTACGTATGGCCGACGGACCGTTGAAGGGATTGCTGGCACGTGCAGTAGTTGTCATCGGTAAGGATGGGCGAGTAGCTTACACCGAGTTGGTTCCGGAGATTACGCAGGAGCCCGACTATGCGAAAGCCATCGAGGCATTGGGCTGAATCCCGGCTGATGGATGAACACAGGAGGCTGTCACAAAACAAGGAATGTATTGAATGACACATATATCATTGCCACTCCTTGTTTTGTGACAGCCTCCAGTTTTTTATTGTAGCTCTTCTTCTTTCTATTGCTTCTTCTCGGACTTTTTCTTCAGCCCTTTGTAGATGATGAAAGCTACCACAAATACGGCAAGAGCCAGAATGATGTATCCTATTTCGTGGCTGTATTTGGTAGCCATAACATAGACGTCGTTTGTTGTCTTCAGATCCGTGAAGCGATAGATCATGTATCCCAGCACAGCCAGTACCGTGTTCCAGATTCCTGCTCCCAATGTGGTGTAGAGCAGGAAAGGACCCATCTTCATGCCTGCCAGTCCGGCCGGAATGCTGATAAGCTGACGTACAGCCGGTATCAGGCGGCCGAAGAACGTAGAAGCCGCACCGTGTTTCCGGAAGTATTCTTCGGCATGGCGCACTTTTTCTTCGTCGATCAGGCACATGTGCCCGAAACGGCTGTTGGCAAATTTATAGACGATAGGGCGTCCCAGCCAGCGTGCCAGATAGTAATTGACCAAAGCTCCGAGGTCGGCTCCTATCGTTGCAAATACCACTACGAGCACGATGTTCATGCTGTCGTCTGCCATGGCTTTCCAAGCGGCTGGTGGCACTACTGCTTCCGATGGGAATGGTATAAACGAGCTTTCGATGGCCATAAAGACAGTGACTACCCAGTAATTCAGGTTTTCTAATACCCATTTAAGAAGTTCTGCGACTGATTCCATTTTTATTTTGGTTGATTACGGTTTATTTCAGTGAATCGAAAATTTCTTTCATTATTTTGGCCATTTCTTCCCGTTCTTCCTTGTTCATCATCTGTTGCAATTCTTTCAGTTCGTCCTGACTGATCGGCTTTTTGCAGAGTTTGTTATACTTCATGAAGTTTTCTTTGTCGTGCAACAGCAGATAGATGGAAGTCAGCCTTTCGTTGATACCCTCAAAGTCCGGCGCTTCCCTCTTGACGTGTTCGAAGGCCACTTGTGCATATTCAATCTGATTGATTTCCATGCAGATCAGTCCTATCTCATTCCATGTTTCCGGATAAGGAGACATGTTCAGTGCTTTGGCCCATTCTCTTACAGCTTCCTGTGGCTTTTGATCTTCCATGTAGATTCGTCCCGACATCAGGTAGTTTTCCACATCATTCGGATCGGCGTTGATGGCTTTCCGGCAATATTGATATGCTTTCTTTTTCTCTCCCATTTTCAGTAGGCACAGTGCGGCGTTCGAATATAGCATGGACAGTGGAATAGTCTTTTCCTGGTAGTTGTCTATGGCCGCTTCAAGATAATCATAAGCCTTGTCCCATTCGTTCTGGCTGATGTGTCCCATGGCAATGAAAGTATAGATGAAGTCATGGGTCAACACTTGCATCTTTTCAGCTTTCCGATAATTTTCCAGTGCTTTCTTGTCGTTCCCAAGCTGGTAGAAGGCATGTCCTTTGACGACGTAGGCTTCGGCAAATTCTTCATCCGAGATGATGGCGTAGTCGCAAGCGTCAATTGCTTTGTCGTATTGTTGCAGTTCGAAATAGCAACGTGCCAGCCCAAACCAATAAGGAGCAGAGTAGGGATCCTTGTCGATCAGTCTGTTGTAATAGACGGATGCTTCTTCAAATTTTCTGTTGGCATACAGGCAGTCGGCAATAACGGCCAAGTATGCTTCGTCTTCATCATATAGGCCTTCCCCTTTTTTCAGCCATTGCGATGCCTTCTGCGGATAGCCCATATCATTGTACAAGTATGCCACTTCCACAATGTTGGCCAGTTCATGTTTGTCCTTTATTTTGTCCAGTAGTTCTTCTGCTTCGTTCAGCTTGCCTTCGCCCATCAGGATGTTTGCTTTCAGCACTTTCACCTCATCGCTGGTGTCGTCTGGGATGCTGTCTGCTATAACTTTGGCTTTACTTCGGCGTTGTGTATCCATGAACAGGTAAGCCCGCTCCACCAGCAATGCCGTGTTGTTGGGGTGCAGGCTCAGACCATATTCGGTGACTTCGAGGGCTGTCTGGAATTTATTACGCATGGCATACCAATCG
Source organism: uncultured Bacteroides sp. (assembly GCA_905201685.1). Taxonomy (GTDB): domain Bacteria; phylum Bacteroidota; class Bacteroidia; order Bacteroidales; family Bacteroidaceae; genus Bacteroides. The sequence continues at coordinate 48,842 of CAJKOW010000007.1, forward strand.
GCCAGGTCCGCCAGGTCTTCGGCGTCCATATAGATGGGCGTCTTTTCCCTTTGGGCTTTTTCGTATTGTTCTGCCAGTTCGTACAGTTCCTTATCTCTTCCAGACAGCAGGTTTTTTCTATTCATTTAATCTTATTGGATCCTTTTTGGTTTCATTTGTTGATTTTTCCCCATGTATCTTTCAGTCCGACGGTACGGTTGAAGACCATCTTGTCGGGAGTAGAGTCTTTATCTACGTTGAAGTAGCCGATGCGTTGGAACTGTAGATAAGTGAGCGGCTTCATACCGGCTGCAAATTTTTCGATGTAGCAGCAGGGCAGCACGTGCAGCGAGTCGGGATTGATGATTTCCTTCATGGCAGTCAGTGCGTCGCAGTTCTTGGCTTCACGGATGGCGGCCAGTTCGTCACGCGGATTTTCCACTTTCCACAAGCGGTCGTACAAGCGTACTTCGGCTTCGATGCAGTGTGCGCAGCTCACCCAGTGCAGCGTACCTTTTACCTTGCGGTTGGCGCCCGGCATACCGCTTTTCGATTCGGGGTCATATTCGCAATATACTTCTACTACCTCGCCTGCATCGTTTTTCTTACATCCGGTACATCTTACAATATAGGCATTTTTCAGGCGTACCTCCTGTCCGGGTGTCATACGGAAATATTTCTTGGGGGCATCTTCCATAAAGTCCTCGCGTTCCATCCACAGTTCGCGGCTGAATTCAATCAGGTGGCTTCCCTCTTCCGGATGTTCCGGGTTATTGATGGCTTCCAGTTCTTCTACCTGTCCTTCCGGATAATTGGTGATAATCAGTTTCACCGGATTCAGCACAGCCGATATGCGGGTAGCCCGATCGTTAAGGTCTTCGCGTACGGCGCTTTCCAGCAAAGCAAACTCGTTGAGGGCGTCGTAAGTAGTGTAGCCTATCTTGTCGATAAATTTATGGATAGACTCCGGCGAGTATCCGCGACGGCGGAATCCGCAGATGGTCGGCATACGCGGGTCGTCCCATCCGTTGACAAGTCCTTCTTTGACCAACGTCAGCAGGTTTCGTTTGCTCATGAGGGTGTAGCTCAGGTTCAGCTTGTTGAACTCGTACTGGCGCGGACGGTTGTCATCCAGGTCTTTTCCTTCTTTCAGCCAGTCAACGAACAGGTCGTACAGCGGGCGGTGTACCACAAACTCCAGCGTACAGAGCGAGTGCGTTACGCCTTCGAAGAAATCGCTTTGTCCGTGGGCAAAGTCGTACATCGGATAGGCTTTCCATTTCGTACCCGTGCGGTGGTGCGGATGCTTCACTACGCGGTAGATAATCGGGTCGCGGAAGTGCATGTTGGGGTTGGCCATGTCTATTTTGGCACGCAGCACCATGGCTCCTTCCTCTATCTCGCCACTGTTCATTTTCTGAAACAGCTCCAGGTTCTCTTCGATGGGGCGGTTGCGGTAGGGACTTTCTGTTCCGGGCTGGGTAGGCGTTCCCTTCTGGGCAGCTATTTCTTCGCTGGTCTGTTCGTCAATGTAGGCTTTCCCTTCCTTGATGAGGCGGATGGCGAAGTCCCACAGTTGCTGGAAGTAGTCCGAAGCATAGTATTCGTGTCCCCACTGATAACCTAACCATTTGATGTCTTCTTTAATGGCTTCTACATATTCTACGTCTTCTTTGGTCGGATTGGTATCGTCGAATCGCAGGTTGCACACACCACCGTGAGCGGCTGCAATGCCGAAATCCAGGCAAATGGCTTTTGCGTGTCCGATGTGCAGGTATCCGTTGGGCTCCGGCGGGAAGCGGGTTTGTACTCTTCCGCCGTTTTTACCTTCTTTCAAGTCTTTCTCCACTATCTGTTCAATGAAGTTCAAGCTTTTCTTCTCGCTTGTTTCTTCGCATTTCATTTCTGCCATAATTCTATCTTTTCGTAGTTTCCACTATTTCCTGGATGCAAAAATACGATTAATTTTTTTGTATGCTGCTATTTTGTCGGATTAATATACGTTCTTTTAGTGATTTCTTGATTGCTGTCTGTCGGCCGATGACAGCCGACACGTGTGCCGGGTCATTCGCTTATCCACTCTGTTCAGATCGACCGTAGCGCCTGCTGGTACCATTTCCTGCGGGTTTGTAACACGAATGTAATACTTTTGTAACAGATCTTTCAAAGTGCAGTCACATTCTCTTAACATTCCGGCCGTTTCTTTGCATATCCAATGTAATAGGCTTAACTTTCGCAAGTTCAAGTTGTTGCTAATGTATCAATCATCAATTATAAAAACAAAAAAGTTATGGTAAAATTTATCGAATCGGAACTCGTCTTGCTGAAAAAGGAGATTGAGGAGATGTGGAATCTGGTGTACAACCAGCTTGACAGGGCAGGGGAGGCCGTGCTTACCCTCGACCGCGAACTGGCTCAGCAAGTATTGGTTCGTGAGCGCCGTGTCAATGCCTTGGAGTTGAAAATCGATAGTGATGTAGAAGACATCATTGCTTTGTACAATCCGGTGGCCATCGATTTGCGTTTTGTTCTCGCCATGCTCAAGATCAATACCAATCTGGAACGGTTGGGCGACTTTGCCGAAGGCATTGCCCGTTTTGCCATTCATTGTCAGGAGCCGGCGTTGGATGCCGAACTCATAAAGAAGTTGCGTCTGGATGAGATGATCAGACAAGTCCTCTCCATGCTCGAATTGGCCAAGAAGGCTCTTCACGAAGAAAGTCTGGATCTGGCTACGTCTGTTTTTGCCAAAGACAATCTGCTGGATGAAATCAATGCGGAAGTCACAGAGGTGTTGGCCGGATATATCGTCGAGCATCCCGACAGTGCCCTGACTTGTCTGAACCTGATTAGTGTGTTCCGTAAGCTCGAACGTTCGGGCGATCACATCACGAACATTGCCGAAGAAATTGTCTTCTTCATCGATGCCAAGGTTCTGAAGCATAGCGGTCGCACGGACGAGCATTACCCTCAATGACCGACTTGAGTCAGTACGAATGAACATCAAGGGAAGAAGATGTTTTTTAGGATAAATTTAGTGTTTCAAGAAAAAAAATCTTATATTTGTTTCTTGAAAAGGATGCAGATGTGGAAAATTGCTTTCAAATGATAACAAATCCAAAAGAAAATTCAAAAAGATGTTATAAGACATGTTTTTTAATTTGGTTGGTATCCAGAAAAGCCGCTATATTTGCATCGTTATCCTGAAAACAATCTTTTTACCTTAAAAAAAAACTAATACCTATTGAAAACTGAAAAAGGCGGCTTTGTGAAAAGCTGCCTTTTTTATTTGTACTCTTCCCGTAGCTCAAAATGGAAAAAATACCTATCTTCGCAAAGTATAATTCGGGTTTCGGATTTCGCAGATTGCGAATCGGAAACCACCAAGGTCAAACTTAACATCTTAATATATTATAGTATATGTTTTCCGGAATCGTAGAAGAATGCGCCAGGTTGGTGGCGATGGTGAAGGAGCAGGAAAATGTGCATTTCACGTTCACCTGTTCGTTTGTGAATGAATTAAAGATCGATCAGAGTGTGTCTCACAACGGTGTATGCCTCACCGTAGTCAGCATGACCGACGACACCTACACGGTGACGGCCATGAAGGAAACCTTGGAACGTTCCAACCTCGGACTGTTGAAGGTGGGCGACGAAGTGAACGTAGAACGCAGCATGATGATGAACGGACGCTTGGACGGGCACATCGTTCAGGGGCATGTTGACCAGACGGCCACGTGCATCAACATTCAGGATGCCGAAGGCAGCTACTATTTCACCTTCCGCTATGCCTTCGACAAGGAGATGGCGAAGCGCGGCTATATCACGGTCGATAAAGGTTCGGTGACGGTGAACGGTGTCAGCCTGACGGTTTGCAACCCCACCGACGACACCTTCCAGGTAGCCATCATCCCCTATACCTTCGAACATACCAACTTCCATGCCATTCGGGTGGGGAGCATCGTCAATTTGGAGTTCGACATTATAGGGAAGTACATTAGCCGGATGATACAGTATTGAGGTTTTCCCTCAGAGGGTGCGGTCAAGGGCAGGTAATCCTTACCTGTACCTTGTCCAGCCCATCCGTTTACGTAAGTTGTTGGGTTCACTTTAAAAAGTCTGTTTCCTAATGAGTCGCTTTATAGCTACTATCGCTTTGCTCTGTCATCCTGAACAAAGTGAAGGATCTGTTATCAAATAGCCTCCGAAAGAGATCCTTCACTTCGTTCAGGATGACAGAATGATAACTATGTTATGCGTTAAGACAAAAACTGTACTTTTTAAAGTGGACTCAGTTGAATTAAATAAGTCACTGTCCAATCGATTATGTTAGCTGAATCCGATTTTCTCCGTTTAGTCGAGGCACGGCAGAGCGACCGTGCTTACGACGCATCACGCCCGGTCGAACAGGAAAAGCTCGACCGCATCCTGGAGGCAGCCCGTCTGGCTCCGTCGGCGTGTAATGCCCAACCGTGGAAGTTTGTGGTTGTCACCGACCCCGAACTGGCCGTAGCCGTAGGGAAGGCCACAGCCGGACTGGGCATGAACAAGTTTGCCCGCAACGCCCCCGTCCACATTCTGGTAGTGGAAGAGTCGATGAACATCACCTCGTTTCTCGGTGCTAAAATCAAGGATAAATACTTCCCGTTGATCGACATCGGCATCGCCGCTGCCCACATTGTGCTGGCTGCCGAGAGCGAAGGTCTGGGCTCGTGCATCTTAGGGTGGTTCGACGAGAAAGAGATCAAGAAACTCACCGGCATTCCTTCGGGCAAACGGTTATTGCTTGATATTACGATCGGATATCCTGCAAAAGAGAAACGCCCGAAGTCGAGGAAGCCGGCAGAAAAAGTCATCAGTTACAATCATTATTGAGGGTGTCTTGTACTGATATAGGTAGACACATTTTAATAACAAAAATGTGAATCAACA
>CAJKOW010000008.1 GCA_905201685.1 uncultured Bacteroides sp.
AGCATCGACATCTTCAACGACAACGGCACCCTGAGCGAAGCCGCCGGCCTGTACGTAGGTATGGACCGCTTCGACGTGCGCGAGCAGATTGAGAAAGACCTGGCCGCCGCCGGACTGCTGGAGAAGGTGGAAGCTTATACCAACAAGGTAGGTTTCTCCGAACGTACCAATGTGCCCATCGAACCGAAGCTCTCCATGCAGTGGTTCCTCAAGATGCAGCACTTTGCCGACATGGCTCTGCCGCCGGTAATGAACGACGAACTGAAGTTCTACCCCGCCAAATATAAGAACACTTACAAGAACTGGCTGGAGAACATCAAGGACTGGTGCATCAGCCGTCAGCTGTGGTGGGGACACCGTATTCCGGCCTACTATCTGCCCGAAGGCGGATACGTTGTAGCCGAGACTGCCGAACAGGCACTGGAACTGGCCAAGGCCAAGACCGGCAATGCCGAACTGACACTGGCCGACCTGCGTCAGGACGAGGACTGTCTGGATACGTGGTTCTCTTCGTGGTTGTGGCCCATCTCGCTGTTCGACGGCATCAACAATCCCGGCAACGAAGAAATCAAATACTATTATCCCACCAGCGACCTGGTGACAGGACCCGATATTATCTTCTTCTGGGTGGCCCGCATGATTATGGCCGGTTACGAATACATGGGCGACATGCCATTCCGCAACGTTTACTTCACCGGTATCGTGCGCGACAAGCTCGGCCGTAAGATGTCCAAATCGCTCGGTAACTCGCCCGACCCGCTGGATCTGATCGAGAAGTACGGTGCCGACGGTGTACGTATGGGAATGATGCTTTCGGCTCCTGCCGGAAACGACATCCTCTTCGACGATGCATTGTGCGAACAGGGACGTAACTTCAACAACAAGATATGGAATGCTTTCCGCCTCGTCAAAGGTTGGGAAGTAAGCGACGATGCCGCTGTGCCCGAGGCTGCCGAGCTGGCTATGCGCTGGTTCGATGCCAAGCAGAATGCCGTAGCAGCCGAAGTAGCAGACTTGTTTGGCAAGTATCGTCTGAGCGAAGCGCTGATGGCAGTTTACAAACTGTTCTGGGACGAGTTCTCGGCCTGGTATCTGGAGATGATCAAGCCTGCTTACGGACAGCCCGTCAGCCGCAAGGTATATGATACGACCATTGCTTTCTTCGACAACCTGCTGCACCTGCTGCATCCGTTCATGCCTTTCATCACCGAAGAGCTGTGGCAGCACATTGCCGACCGCAAGGACGGCGAAAGCCTGATGGTAAGCCCGATGGCAGCTCCTGCTGCTTACGACGAAGAGCTGCTTAAGCAGTTCGAGGCTGTAAAGGAAGTGATCAGTAACATCCGTGCCATCCGTCTGCAGAAGAACATCGCCCAGAAAGAAGAACTGGAGTTGCAGGTAGTAGGCGAAAATCCGGTAGCCGCTTATACGGCAGTCATCACTAAGATGTGTAACCTTTCTGCCATTCAGTCGGTAGCCTCAAAGACCGAAGGCGCTGCTTCGTTCATGGTCGGCACTACGGAATATGCTGTTCCGTTGGGTAACCTGATTGATGTGGAAGCCGAAATAGCCCGTATGGAAGCCGAGTTGAAGCACAAGGAAGGTTTCTTGCAGGGAGTCATGAAGAAGCTGAGCAACGAGAAGTTTGTGAATAATGCTCCGGCTGCTGTCATCGAACTGGAACGTAAGAAACAGGCCGATGCCGAGAGCATCATCAAGTCTTTGAAAGAAAGCATTGCAGCTTTGAAGAAAGCCTGAGCTGACATAAGACCATAAAAAAGATTCACGCTGATGCAGCAACCTGAAAGGTAAAACTGCAATCAGCGTGAATTTTTTGTTTTAATAGATATCTCTCTTAGTCAGAATGTTCTTGAAAAAGAAGGAGGGGAGGAGGTAAGAGCCGGAGCCTTATTCCAGCAATTTCTTCAGGAAATCGTCCAGTTCTTCGTCCAGTCCTTTCAGCAACTCATCGTTTACCAGCAAGGTATCGTCGTCCATCAGGAGCAGTTCGGCAATGGTCTCTTTGTCTTCATCAACCAGAACGAAGGAGTAGGGCTTCATGATGGTCAGTTTGTCGAAAACGCCTTGTTTCTTCATATTGCCAAGCAGATTGGCAAATATGTGCTCGATGCATTCGTAGAAGTCGTCGCCGTCATAGGTCATCCATTCTTCGATCGTGGCATGTGCCAGTTCATTGTCGTCATCGTCGAATATCAGCAACTCGCCTGAACTTTGTATGGGTTGCAGATGGATGTCGGTGACAATGGTTTGTTCGCAACCGCAGGTAAATCTGTCGATTGCTTTCTTGACGGTTTCTTCTATGAGCGATAATGCAGATTGGCTGAGTTTCATATTATCTTTCCTTTATGCGTGCGTCAAAGGTAGGGAAAATAATTAATAATCGGTTAAAAAATGCGGGGAAACTTCTGGAGTCTTTTATTTTTCCTCTTCCTTGAAGCGTCCTGTCTGCATGTCGAGCATATGTATGCTTGACAGTCGTTTTTCCAGTTCAACTACATACATGCTGGTCAGTAAATAGTTGGGCACAAGGCTGGCATCGACCCCGCGGACGGTTTTCTTATGTTCTACCTTATCTATTTCTGCTGCTACAGCCTGTGCCTTTTGTGCCCAGGACAATGCACTCTGTATGCTGTCCTGCATCTCGTAGCCCAATGCCGCGTTGTAGGCAGCATACATTTTTTGTTTGCCTTTTCCTTGATTATATGCTTTCTTCCAAAGCGAAATCGCTCCCGGCCAGTTTTTTTCTCTTACGCAGATGGCTGCATCGCGCATATTAACCGAACCGCCAATGAAGATATACCTCTGTTGCGTTGTCCAATAAGGTATCAGGTGCTTGACGGGAATGGTGCCGGCAAATATGGAGGCTTCCCTGATCAGGTCTTTGTCCTTGATGAGATTGTTGTTCACTCTTTCTACCCCATTCTCGATTCTATCCCAGTATATGCTGTCCGAAAGGGTTAAGGTAGCAATCGCTTTGCTCCTGTTGGGCACATAGATGCTGATGGTAGGACTGACAAGGACATCGAGCGTTCCTATATAAGCGTCGTAGGAAAAGCGTTCTATTTTCCGAAGGGCTTCCATCTGTACATTTTCTATGGCAATCAGAAAATCGACCTGAAGTTGTTGGGTTAGTGTATTGACTTCTTCGGTGGTGAGGGGTGTTTTCTCTGCAACAACATCCTGACTACGCAAGGCTGAATCGCAAATAACCACTTCATCGAAGTAATTCTCGTCAGCGATGGATTGTGCCAGTGATTCGGCAGCCTGTGCGGCATCACCATAGTAAAATTGGGACATCCGGAGCATTTCCCTATCATTCTTGATCGGCAGCTTTTTATTGATAGGATTTTGCTCGGGAATATTGGGCATATTGTTGACAATCGCTACCCGTTTCAGTTCGGGGGGAAAGCTTATATCGGCGGGAATCATGTAGTCCACCGAAATCGACTCCATACTTTGGCAACCACTTACTATTCCGCAAAGCAATATCAGGTAATGGATATACTTATTCATAACATTCTGATTTGATTCTATTATTCTATAAAACAAATATACGCTTTTATGTCTATAAGACAAAAAGCCCCGGACTGTTTTTTTAGTCCGGGGCTTTTTTTGCATTTACCGCTATATCAAGTTACGTTTTATGCGTTTCTACCGTGGCAGTTTTTGTATTTCTTTCCGCTTCCGCAGGGGCAGGGATCATTACGTCCTACAGTCTTTTCTACACGGATAGGTTCGCGCTTCTGTTGTTCGCGGGTATCCTGTGCTGCTGCGGCCTGTTGGTTCGGATCATTCAGATCCTGCTTTTGCTCACGGTATTTACTCATATCCTGGCGTTGTTCGGGAGCTGCCTGACGAACCTCTACACGCTGTTGGGGAGCTTGTGGTGCCGGTTGTTGCTGAGGCTGGGACTCCTGAGGCTGTTGTGGCTGCTGGGACTGGGCAGGAGCTTCCTGTACAGGGATTTGTCCACGCATCAGGATAGAAACTGTTTCGTTGTTTATCTTGTTCACCATATTGTCGAACAGGTTGACTGATTCCAGCTTATAGATAAGCAACGGGTCCTTTTGCTCGTAACTTGCGTTTTGTACGGAGTGTTTCAGTTCGTCCAATTCGCGCAGATTCTCTTTCCATGCTTCATCAATCACATGCAGCAGAATAGACTTCTCGAACGATTTAACAATCTCCTTGCTTTCGCTTTCATAAGCAGCTTTCAAGTTGCAGGAAATATTGTAGATGCGTTTGCCGTCGGTGATGGGGATCAGAATATTCTCGTACATGTGTCCCTGATGCTCGTAAACTTGCTTAATGACCGGATTGGCGATCTGAGCCATGCGTTCGGTGCGGCGTTTGAACAATTCCATTGCACCGTCGAACACGCGTTCGGCCAGCTGTTCCTTCTTCTCGTTTTTAAATTCTTCTTCCGTAAAAGGAACTTCCATGGCAAGTACCTGAAGTACGTCCATCTTGCAGCTTTCATAGTCGGGAGCTTCCACTGCATTGGCTGCACGATCCCAGATCATGTTGACAATATCCATACCGATACGTTCACCCATCAAGGCATGGCGACGTTTGGTATAAACAACCGTACGTTGTTTGTTCATGACGTCATCGTATTCCAGCAAGCGTTTACGGATACCGAAGTTGTTTTCTTCAACTTTCTTCTGTGCACGTTCGATGGATTTGGAAATCATGCTGTGCTCGATCATCTCACCTTCCTTGAAACCAAGTTTGTCCATTACTCCGGCGATACGGTCGGAAGAGAACAGACGCATCAGGTCGTCTTCCAATGAAACGAAGAATACGGATGATCCCGGGTCACCCTGACGGCCGGCACGACCACGCAACTGGCGGTCCACACGACGTGATTCATGGCGTTCCGTACCGATGATGGCCAAACCGCCGGCAGCTTTTACTTCGGGGCTCAGTTTGATATCGGTACCACGGCCGGCCATGTTGGTGGCAATGGTCACTGTACTGCTTTGTCCGGCTTGTGCAACGATTTCAGCCTCTTTCTGATGTAATTTGGCATTCAATACGTTGTGAGGAATCTTGCGCATGGTCAGCATCTTGCTCAGCATTTCCGATATTTCAACCGAAGTTGTACCTACCAGTACCGGACGTCCGGCTTTTACCATGGCTTCTATTTCTTCGATGACGGCTTTATACTTTTCGCGTTTGGTCTTGTAAACGCGGTCGTTCATATCCTTACGAGCAATGGGGCGGTTGGTCGGGATTACGACTACATCCAGTTTGTAGATGTCCCAGAATTCACCGGCTTCTGTTTCTGCCGTACCGGTCATACCAGCAAGCTTGTGGTACATACGGAAATAATTCTGTAATGTAATGGTAGCAAACGTTTGGGTAGCGGCTTCTACTTTTACTCTTTCCTTGGCTTCGATGGCCTGGTGCAAACCGTCGGAGTAACGGCGTCCTTCCATGATACGGCCTGTTTGCTCATCCACAATCTTAACCTGTCCGTCGATGACTACGTATTCATCGTCTTTCTCGAACATGGTATATGCTTTCAGCAACTGGTTGATGGTATGTACGCGTTCCGACTTGATGGCATAGTTGGTCATCAGGGCATCTTTTTTAGCCAAGCGTTGTTCGTCGGTCAGGTCTTTCTCATTTTCCAAAGCAGAAAGTTGGGCGGCAATGTCGGGCAGTACGAAGAGGGTCGGGTCGTCCGAATTGCCTGTAATCAGGTCAACACCTTTATCGGTCAGATCTACACTGTTCAGCTTTTCATCGATGACGAAGTACAATGGATCAGTAACTTCGTGCATACGTTTGTTGTTCTGTTCCATATAGATTTCTTCCGTCTTGAGCATGCCGGCTTTGATACCCGGTTCGCTCAGGAATTTAATCAAGGCCTTGTTCTTGGGCAGACACTTGTGGCTACGATATAAAGCCAGGAACCCTTCTTCCTGTTCCTTCTTATCGCTGGAGGGGATCAGTCTCTTTGCCTCGGCAAGATATTTGGTTGCCAGAACTTTCTGCGCCTCTACCAGGCGTTCAACTAAGGGGCGGAGTTGTTCAAACAGTTGGTCGTCACCTTTCGGTACCGGACCTGAAATGATAAGCGGAGTTCGCGCATCGTCAATCAAAACGGAGTCCACCTCATCGACGATGGCATAGTTGTGCTGACGCTGTACAAGGTCTTTAGGACTGATGGCCATGTTGTCGCGCAGGTAATCGAAGCCGAATTCATTGTTTGTACCGAAAGTAATATCAGCCATATAGGCTTGACGGCGAGCATCTGAATTCGGGCGGTGTTTGTCGATGCAATCCACGCTCAATCCGTGGAACATATACAACGGTCCCATCCATTCCGAGTCACGTTTGGATAGGTAATCGTTCACTGTAACGACGTGTACGCCATTTCCTGTCAGTGCATTAAGGAAGACAGGTAATGTTGCTACCAATGTTTTACCTTCACCGGTTGCCATCTCGGCAATTTTACCTTTGTGCAAAACGACACCACCGAACAACTGTACGTCGTAGTGTACCATGTTCCAGGTAACCTCGTTTCCTCCGGCCATCCAGTGATTCTGGTAGATTGCTTTGTCGCCTTCGATGCGTACAAAATCTTTTGTAGCAGCCAACTGTCGGTCGAAGTCTGTAGCTGTTACTACAATTTCTTCATTCTCGGCAAATCTTCTGGCTGTATCCTTTACGATGGCGAATGCTACAGGCAAAACGTCATCAAGCGCTTTCTCATAGATTTCCAGTATTTCTTTTTCGATTTTGTCGATCTGGTTGAAGAGTGCTTCACGGTCTTCCAATTCAGTCGATTCAACACTGGCTTTCAGTTCATCGACTTTGGCACGTTGTTCGGCAGCCGAGTTGCGGATATAGGCTTTTAGTTCTTCTGTTTTGGCGCGCAGGGCGTCGTTGTCGAGCTTGGCCACTTCCGGATAGGCGGCTTTGATTTTGTTCACCCACGGCTGTATTTCTTTCATGTCGCGTGTGGATTTATTGCCAAAGATCGAGCTTAAAAATTCATTAAATCCCATTGTATATATTTGTTTTTATTATTATTCGTTATGTGATTGATATCCTTTGCGATGCAAAGGTAATAATTTAGGCAATGAGGACATTACCTTTCCATATAGTTTTTTCCTGTGGATCCCATAATTTTAGACAGATCCTCTACTAAGAAAAGAAATGGATGCCTATGATTTCTGTGGAGTGGATAATCAGAAATCGAATGGAGTCGATTTACATGCGTTAGGCGCACGGATACGCAGTGATTTTGCCAGTGTAGGGGCAATTCGGTCTGTACAGACGGGTGTGCGTATAATTTCGGGTTTGACGTTAGCGCCTAACAATATAAGTGGAGCCGGTATTTCTGCTGAACGCACGACGCGGTTGTCGTTACTGTTTTCTTGCATAATACTCCACCCCGGTAATACTTTGATAAGCAAATCACCGGAACGCTTACGGTGAAAACCGTTTCGGATGCGTCCTATTTGTGGAGACCAAGGACCCAGCAGGATACGGTTGGCGGAATAGACTTCGTTTACGCCGCTGAACTGTACGAGGAATTCCGCAGATTTTTCCTGTATGTCGCTCAAGTCTAACTGCTTATCTTCTATCAGTTTGTGGTTAAGATAGATTTGCAGGTCATGATAGCCTTCTACATATTGGCCTTCACCGTAGGTTGCCATCAAGTACATGTTCAGTAAAGTAGCGCAACGGTTCAGATAAAACTCGCCACCTGGTACACGATAGATTCCTACGTCTGCGGCTTCAGGGTCGGCATATCCGGTTGACGTGATGCATAACAGGACATTTTGCAATCCGATATGGCGGTCGAGCATATCAAGCAAATTGGCAATGCTACGATCCAGACGGGCATAAGTATCCTGTATTTCCATTGCACACTCTTGTGTGCTTTTATGGTTGTAGTTACCTGCATAATAGGTCAGTGCCAGCAGGTCGGGTATTTCGTCTTTGCCAATGGTGCTTTTGGATAATAATTCTTCAGCCAATAAGTTTACTTCATCGTTAGCAAACGGACTGAGAATCAATCTTCGGAAGCTATTGGTACGGTCATTATTTAGATTATATTTGAAGGCATCGGTTCGCCATTCAGGAAGAAAGGTATAACTGGTGACCGGAAACAAAGGATTCCATACCATATCTTTGATACGGAAATCAGGTGAGTTTCGGTCATTATATTGACTGATCCACCACGGGAATTCATTATAATAGGTAGTACTACACCATTTACCTGTAGTCTTATTCAACCAGAATGCACCGTTTCCGGCATGTCCGGCTGCTAAAATGGCTGCATCGCGGAAAGGTGAGATGGAATATACCAAGGCACGGTTGCGAGTAGCTATTTTAAGTTCATCGGACAGAGTAGATGTAAGCAGTTGCGAAGCTGAACTGTTCTCATCGGTGTAGTTGCCCATAAAATCCGAATCGTCCACACAGTTGCGAGGACGAAGTGTCTGAGTATCTAGCCATGTCTCGGCTACGATACCATTTATGGAAGGTGTAGTTCCTGTGTAAAGAGAGGCTATTGCGGATGCCCGGTCAACATCATCAAAAGGAAATTGTGCCTGGCAGAATACTTTGCCTTCCCGTAGCAGACGTTTGAACCCTTTTTCTCCGTATAATGAGGAAAATGCTTCCATGTAATCAGTGCGCAGCTGGTCGATGGTCAATGAAACCACCAACTTCGGGGTAGCAGGCATCGGCTGAGCCTGTAGCCCGCTGAAAGTTAACGCCAATATGGAAGTGATCAGTCCTTTCTTCATTACAGCTTCTTATATGTGAGATAAAGGTTGCTTGCAGAACGTATCCACAAACTGAGTGCCAAAGGTAATATAGCTAAGTTAAATTCTTGTGGTATTATTCCCCAAAGCAATATAAAAAATGTTAATTCAACGCAATTCGCCATCATATAGATGCTTTTCTTCTTCCTTTTTACAGCCAAAATCATCCATGGCAGACACAGAAGGTGGAAAGGATGGAAGAGCAAGAGCAGGTAATTGGGACTAACTGCAGGGTGTTGTGAGAATAGGGTTAAAAATGCTAAGATGCAACCGGCAATACCTGCAGCAAGGAACAGCAAGAGGTCGAGTGCCCAAAGGCTGCTTTTCCGATACAGGCCAAGGGCCGTAGCAATGATTACAACGACCAACAACAAGGTAGCAGCCTGGAGGGGTGTGATACCTTCCGGCATATTGGTTTCTTTTTCACTTTGAATGAGATGTTCTTCATGGCAGATCAATGGACGTTCTTTGCCTTGTGCATCTTTTAGTTTGGCTTTTGCCAGAAAGTCTTTCAGATAGAAAGGTGCGAACATCATCTGACGGCGGTTGATATCTTCATCGGCTTTACTCCCTAAACAGAGGTCGATACCGAAACGTGCCCATGAATGTCCTTCGGTGTATTGGTGGACGATGTCGCGAAAACTTGTTCCCGTTTGTAAAGAGGTCATGTCTTCTGCGTATTCGAGTGTTCCTTCAGTGGCACGTTCAATTTGGTCGCGAGGACGGGTGGCGCAATTGTCGTATAAAAAGTTGTAGCGGTAAACTCGGTTTTGGGGGAGATAATTTTCTTCCAAAAGCATGAGTAATTTCTTCTTTTCTTCAGTATTCAGGTTTAGGGTTTGTTGCCATACGTCCCGTCCTGTCCAAGTGTATTCGGAAGCAAAATGTTCGTAGGAAGTTACCCCCAGCTGATAGTCGGTTTCTCCTAATGTAAAACGGAGGATGAAGTTGGGAGTGTTGAAGCTGAAAATGCCATAGTTGAATACGGCATCGATGCCACGGGTGAAGTTTTCGTACCGAATAGCTGTATGGCCGAAAAGAGAATATATTTCTTCACCTGCGCCGCAAGTCAGCAAACTGAACCGGATACTGTCTTCAGTTATGGTTGAGGGTGTGGAATGCTTTACCTGCATTGGCATATCCTGAGCACGGACCAATTGATGGGGAATGCTCAGGAAACAGCAAATAATCACGATCAATGATAAAAGGGTATGTCTCATTGTATGGATGTGCTATACATGTTACAGCTGTTAGGATGAACTGGCTATTCTAAATTCAATCAGATGTAATCGATCTTGATGCTTTGGACACGATTGAACGCTTTCCAAATACAATCGTTTCGGCTAAGAAATAGTTGAATAGTCCGGATATCAGCAATGCTGCAAGGTTACAGTAAACCACATTCCAGCCGAAGATTTTTTGAAACAGAAGCAAAAACAGCATTTTGACCAAAAAACCTAATACGGAGGAAAAGTTGAATATGAGGAATCTGTAAGTGAAATCCTTGACATTCTTGTTGGTGATACGTTCTTTCCATATCCAATAATAGGAACAGACGAAATTGCTGAATACGGCAAACTCGAATGAAATAACCGGAGAAACAACATATATTCCCCAATAGTCATGAAACAGGAATTTGGAACATATCCACAGTACGAAAGTATCGACACCGGTACCAAACAGACGACTTACAACAAATTCAATATATGTACGCACGAGATAATCGATTGAATTAGTTCTTTTTTTCAGGATGATAAGGCTTCAAAGGATCTTGTTTGGCCAACAAGTTGCGGTCTTTGACAAACTGCATAAACAGCATGGAGAACAGAATGACAACGATAACCATGCCGGCTATGTCGAATATACCGAATTCGTATCCATAGAAGTGATAGGAAATATTCACCCATGGCGTGTACATGATTAATGTATTTAGAAGTATAATGACCAACCTGAATTCGGTAGGGCCAAAGCTGCCATAGGTCAGACGGAATTCTCCTTTCAGAATGGTACCGATATAAGTATAGATGGACAAAACTAAATATCCGGCAAGAACAAGCAGGGCTATGTCGAGGCGGAAGATAGGAGATAATCCTGCGCCTATACATATAATACATATCGTAATGGCGTCTAATGTATGGTCGATGAAGAATCCATATACGGGTCGCTGGGTGTTGCGGACACGTGCAATAGTGCCGTCTAAGCTGTCGCCATACCAGTTGATCACAAAACCTAAGGATGAAATCCACAGATACTGGAGGTTTTTATTGGCCAAAATATAGCCTAACGCGCATACAAAAGCTCCTCCGAGGCCAATGTACGTCAGCATGTCGGAAGTTACCCATTGAGGCTGTCTTTTAGCCAACCATATAAGAACCTTTTTTTCTGCCGCGTTAAGAATAGAAGTTTGAATTCTATTTGATAATTCTTTTCCCATACATTCTCTTTTTACACGGCAAAATTACAGCATTTTTTTAAATTTTCATTTTAAGTTTAATATTCTTGCAACAATTTAACAACATCTGTTGCAAAATGGTAGATTTTCGGGGGTGTATTCCCCGACCATCGCAATGCTTTGTTGTGATTTTGAAGAGAGTTGCCCTCTCCTGCTTTTATTATGTCATGTGGCTATTTCCTTTTCTTGTGCAAGACGGTTGTCACGTGTTTCAATTCTGCATCGCTGTCCTGAGGAGGTTTTGTGCAGGGGGCAGTCGTCTTTTATGGGAAAGTAATTTGAAAGCGTGTCCAGCCATCTTTGTAAGTGCGCAGGGAGAAGGTACATCCATGGCGATTCAAGACTTCACGGATGAAGATGAGGCCAATGCCTTGTCCATGAGGTTTGGTGGAGAAGAAAGGACTGAACAACTTTTCTTCAGTCTCTTTACTGATTCCCGGACCATTATCGGCCACTTCGATGGTGGCGGGGGCTGTAGTGGTGATTCTGATTTCACCGTTTTGTTCGATGCTTTCGACGGCGTTTTTGATGATATTAACCAGTACCTGTTCGAATAGTGCGGAATCAAGGTTCACGTATTTTACATCGGGTGCGCATTGTAGAGTGAGCTTGATGTGGTGGTCGTTGCACAGTCCCTCCATGAAGCGTACGCAAGTGTTGGCGGTTTCATTCAGATTGGCTTGTGTAAGAACCGGCTCAGGGATTTTTACGACGTCGGCAAAGCGGGTAATGAACTTGCTCATCGAAAAACAGCGTTCGGTGCATACCCGCATCACGTCGCAGATTTCTTCCATTCCTTTTTCGGTGGAGAGCGCTTCTTCAACGGTGTCCAAGGTAGAGGTGATACCGGCAGTTGTATTGTTTACTTCGTGGGCAATCATGCGTATCACCTTTTCGTAGGCTTTCTTTTCGGCGCGTATTACTTCATCGGTCATGCGTTCTATCAGGTAAAACGGATGCTGGAAGCCCCGGTCGATGAAGAAAGTGAAGGTACAGCGGTAAATGTTGGCGTCGTTCAGCCGGATGACCCGTGTCTCTTCTTTGTTGAGGGTTGTCAGTTCGTTGGCCAAGGGAGAATCTATTTTCTCTATTTTTTTATTTAAGATACTTTCGATATGGGTGCCCAGCATCTTGACGGCCATTGGGTTGGCTTGAGATATATTTCCATCCAGATCGGTGATGATGACTCCCATGGGTGAGGCCTGTATCAGCAGGTCGAGGAAATGGTTCTGTTCGCGCAGACGCAGGCGTTCGTTCTTCAGTTGGTCCATCATGCGGTTGAAGATGTTCACAATGCGGTCGGCCTCGTGTTGTCCGACGGGGCTGAGACGGCTGCTGAAGTCTTGCTCGCGAAGGAGTTCCATACCATTGCCGATGGTGTGCATGGGCTTCACGATCTTGTTGTAGAAGACGATGAGGTAGAGCAGAATGAATGCGATGCTTCCTTCCATTATATAATAGGGCAGGTTGTCTTCAGGCAAGTGCGTTACCCAATATGCCAGAGCTCCGGACAATGCCAGGAGTATCAGGACCAGGATGATGAAGAAGAACTTGATGCGCACGTTGGTCTCGGTTTAAGAGTTTTGAGGAAGATTGTTGATGTCGATGTTGTACTTTTCTAACCTGCGGTAGAGGGCAGCCCGGCTGATACCCAGTGCCAGGGCTACCTGGCTGAGGTTTCCTTTGTGGCGTTCGAGTGCCTGGAGTATGGTGTGGCGCTCGATTTCGTCTAAGGTCATATTGGCATACGATACGTTTTCGGCAGCCTGGGGTTGTTCGGTGGTACGCAGATATTGGGTGTCGAAGTCGGCAGCTGTGATAACGGATTTCCTGCTGACGAGGATTGTACGTTCGACAAGGTTCTTCAGCTCGCGGATGTTTCCCGGATAGGGCAGTTTCGACAGGAAGTTCAGTGCATCGGCCGCAAATTCCGTATGGGGTAGTCCGTTGGCTTCGGCCTGGCGGTCGGCGAAGTAGCGTGCCAACAGGGGGATGTCTTCACGGCGTTCGCGCAGGGCGGGAAGCTTAATGGTGATAAGATTGATGCGGTAGAAGAGATCCTCGCGGAAAGTATGCTCGGCTACCATCTTGCGCAGGTCGGCATTGGTGGCCGATATGATGCGTACATCGACTTTGCGGGGACGGCTGTCGCCGAGTACTTCGAAGGTCTGATCCTGCAATACGCGGAGCAGTTTCACCTGGCAGGAGAGGTCGAGGTCACCGATTTCGTCGAGGAAGATGGTGCCTTTGTTGGCCAGTTCGAAACGGCCGACGCGGTCGGCTGTGGCATCGGTGAAGGCTCCTTTCTTGTGGCCGAACATCTCGCTTTCGAAAAGGCTTTGTGAGATACCGCCCAGATTGACCTTTACAAAGGGTTGCTTGGCGCGCTGGCTGTTGATGTGGATGGCTTCGGCTATCAGTTCTTTGCCGGTGCCGCTTTCGCCGGTGATGAGGACCGAGGCATTGGTGCGTGCGATGCGTGCCACGGTGTTCAGTACGTCCATCAGTCCGCGCGATTTTCCGATGATGTGGCTGCGATCCAGCGTGTCGGCCTTTTCGACGGTGCTTTCTGTTTGCGGCACATTCAGTTCGAGGGCTGTTTCGATGCGTTGCAGCAGGGCGGCATTGTTCCACGGCTTGGTGATGAAGTCGAAGGCACCGGCCTGCATGCCCTGTACGGCCAGCTGGATGCTACCCCAGGCAGTCATTAGTATGACGGGAGTTTCGGGGCGGAATATTTTTACTTGCTTCAGCAGGGTGAGTCCTTCTTCGCCGGTTGTGGAGAGGGTGAAGTTCATGTCCATCAGTATCAGTGCCGGAGCTTCGGCACGCACTACATCAATGGCTTCGCGCGGCCCCGCTACGGCCTTAACTTCGTAGCCGGCGCGTTTCAGCATGAAGCTGAGCGAAGAACGTACTGCGCTGTCGTCGTCAATAACAAGAATCATATTTATATATATAATAAGGTGTAATTGAATGTATGTGCAAAGTTAGCAAATCTCTTTGCACGTTGCAAGCTCTTGGAGCGTCTTTCGTGCGTGGGACGCACGGGGACGGGCGGATTTATCTTTTTACGATGTCCTCGAAGTCGGCCTCGAGCTCGGTGTTCTGTTCGAAGTCCCACAAGGTAAGGCTGCGTATCTGGTAGAAGTAGTACCAGTAATAGTAGAGTTCGGAGATGTGCTTCTGTCGGGCTTCGTCTTTCGAGTTCTGCGCGTCGTTCAGGTCGAGGGTACTTATTTTGCCTATCATAAAGGTTTCTACGCTGGTTTTGTATCGCTTTTCGGCGATGAGGTCGGCTTCCTGGGCGATGTTGAGCTGCTGTGCCTGGTTGTTGAAGTTCTCGACCAGCAGGAAGATGTTCTGGTTGAAGTCCATCTGTTCCTGGCGTATCTTGGAGAGCACCACTTCGCGGTTGCTTTTGGCTACCCGCACTTGTCCGCGGCGTTTTCCCCAGTCGAGGATAGGAATCTTGACACCTACCTGAACCACCTGGTTATCTACCAGGCCGTGATAGGCCGATTTCAGGGCGTTTGACTGACCTGTGTATCCTATGCTGGCAAAGAGGTCGATGCTGCGCAGGTTGCCACGGGCGGTGGCTACTTCGTAATCGGCTTCCAGTTGCCGACGACGGATGTTCTGGGCAAAGGAGTTGCGTTGCAAGGCTTTTTCGAGTACGCTCTTGTAGTCCATGTTGAGCATGGGGACGGTGGTGGGCAGTGTCGGGTTCAGGTTTTCCTGTTCGGACACACCGAGGAAGGAGCGCAACTGGAACATTTTGGCGTTCAGATTGCTTACGGCGGCAGTGACGTCGGCTTTGCTTTGCAGGGCGTTGAGCTTCAGTTGCAGCAGGTCGTTTTCGGATATCTGTCCCATCTTGCGTTTGGCGATGGCTACTTCGTACAGGCGGTCGGCGTTGGTCTTGTTCTGGCGTACGGTAGCGAGCGACTCCTTGGCCAGCAGCAGTTCGAAGTAGTAGGTGATGGCTTTCATCGTCACTTCTTCGGTGGCGGTTATGAAGGCGGCCTTGGCTTCGGAGTAGCGTACGGGTTCGATACGGCGATCCCACTTCAGGGTGTTGACGCCGAAGATGGGTTGTGTCAGTTCCAGGCTGATGGGGACGGACATAAACTGCTTGTTGCCGTTTGACCCCAGTTCTTTCAGGTAGTCGAGCGAGGAGGTGAGCGAAAGTTTACCTCCTGTCAGCCAGATGTTCTGGTCGATGGAGATTTCGCCTGAAAGTCCCAGTACGTTGTCGCGTACGTATGAGTAGGTTCCGTCTGCGTTCTGATAGGAGTTGTATATCTTCCGGTAGTTGGG
This sequence comes from uncultured Bacteroides sp., assembly GCA_905201685.1. Classification (GTDB taxonomy): domain Bacteria; phylum Bacteroidota; class Bacteroidia; order Bacteroidales; family Bacteroidaceae; genus Bacteroides. The sequence continues at coordinate 15,583 of CAJKOW010000008.1, forward strand.
CAGGGTGCCCGTAAAGTTGACTTCGGGCAACAGGTTGGCCCGAAATGTCCGGTACTCCCAATAGGCGGTTTTCAGTTCGTTCAGGGCAACGGCGGCATCTACCGACTGTATGCGTGCCAGGGCGATGGCTTCGTTCAGGGTGATGTCCCGTTCGTACGTCAGTGTGTCGTTCTGTGCCCGGAGCATCAGAGGCAGGCACAAGCAGGCTGCAAGTAAAATCTTCTTCATTTCTATTTGGCTTTTGTTTTTTCTGTTTTTGCGGTAACCGGAGTTACCGTGAGTCGCTTAAGTATCGCAAAGAGCGTGCCAAGCGCCCAGAGTGGCTTGTAGCCGGGGTGGGGGTTCGGAATCGGACACTTCCGTTGTCCGTTTACGGACGGTGGACGGTGGTGTGTCCGTTCGGTTGTGTGGGTTTGACGTTTTGACACTTTGCCGACTGAAGTCGTTCAGAATCCGTTATTTCCGGATGAATGGACGCTTGGTCGGAATTTTGCGAGTGATTTTTCGTATGAGTCTTATTGATAGCAGGATAGCGAAATGTTTACATTTGAAATAGAGAAAAATAGCTTCCGGACAGCTCCGAAACACGGTGTTTGCAAGGGGGAAAAGCTTTTCGGACAAGTGTCACAAGCAATCCGGGCGAGCGACACAAGCAATCCGGACGAGCCGTGCAAGCCATCTTATTGTTCGGCGCAAGTATTTTCGGTCTTCATTCGAAGCGTTTTTTGACTGTTTTGTTGCATGTTTATGCATTTTAGCGCTGTTTTCTATGATTTTCGGACTCTATTTCACGTTTTTCGGAAATAAGTCCGGTTATTAAAAGATGGGTTTTGCTTACTTTTTGGTAGGTAATCCGCTTCTAGTGGTGCGTTTGTGACAATAGACCGGAGTGCTTCGACCGGCTCCTGCGGCCGTGTCCGGTTGGGGATTCGACGGACAGTGCGTGAGCAATGGTTACGGTGAAGTTATCTTCTTTCCTCGATTATGTCGATAATTCAAAATTCAGTCGTATCTTTGCGTCCGATTAACAAAAGGAATTTTCAATGAATCTGATTATCGATATCGGTAATACTGTCGCCAAACTGGCTGCTTTCGACGGCGATAAGTTGCTTGAGGTGGTGCACGATTCCAATGAAACATTGGAACAACTGCCGGCTTTCTTCCGGAAATATCCTTTCCGAAAGGCGATACTCGCTACGGTGATCGACTTGACTGCCGATGTCCGTTCCCGTTTGGACGATCTGCCCGTGCCCGTGCTCTATCTTGGAGCCGATACTCCGTTGCCGGTCGAGAACCTTTACGAGACTCCCCGCACGTTGGGCTACGACCGCATGGCTGCCGTGGTAGGCGCCAATGCCCTTTGTCCCGGTCGCGACCTGCTGGTAATCGATGCCGGAACCTGCATCACCTACGAATTTATCGATGCGCTGGGGCGTTACCACGGAGGCAACATTTCTCCGGGACTTCAGATGCGTTTTAAGGCTTTGCATCAGTTTACGGGACGCCTGCCTTTGGTAGAACCCGACGGTCGTCTGCTCCCCTTAGGCAAAGATACTGAAACGGCCATCCGTTCAGGCATCCTTCGGGGAATGGAGTATGAGATTTCAGGCTATATCCAGAGCATGAAACATAAATATCCTGAACTTTTGGTTTTTTTAACGGGCGGGAATGAATTTTCTTTTGATACAAACTTAAAAAATATCATCTTTGCAGACAAATTTTTAGTGTTGAAAGGATTAAACCGAATTTTGAACTATAATGACAGGATATAGACAAACACTTGTGATGCTCTTGCTCACGTTGTTATCCGGAGTGGCAGTCGCTCAGAATAATACAAACTCTCCCTATACAAGATACGGTTACGGGCAGTTGGCCGACCCTGGGTCGGGAAACAGTAAGGCTATGGGAGGCATCGCCTACGGTTTGCGTGACAACTCTCAGGTCAACTTTGCCAATCCGGCTTCCTACAGTGCTGTCGATTCGCTTACCTTTATATTCGATGGCGGCATATCGCTGCAGAATACCAATTTCAGTAACGGAGTGCTGAAGCAGAATGCCAAGAACTCAAGTATCGACTATATCACCATGCAATTCCGTGCGGCCAAGTGGGCAGGCATAAGTCTGGGTTTAATTCCCTTCTCCAACGTGGGGTATAATATCAGTGAAACCCGTGAAGTAGAACAGGTCTCTTATTCCGGTGATGGCGGTCTGCACCAAATTTATTTGGGAACAGGACTTAAAATATTTAAAAACTTTTCGATTGGTGCGAATATTTCGTATCTTTGGGGAGATATCACACATACGGTGAATGTGAACTATCCTAATACGACCTCGGCTTTTACCATCGAGCGTGAGCAGAATGTGTCGGTGACAAGCTATAAGCTCGATTTGGGCGCGCAATATACGCACCATTTCGGTAAGAAGCACGAAGTGACACTGGGTGTCGTATTTTCGCCCGGCCACAATCTGGACAACGATGCCTATACACAAGTGACTACCGGTAACAGTTCGATGGGATACGTTGTGTCAAAAAATGATAGTACGGTTGTGTGTGGTATTCCCACTACGTTGGGTGCTGGCTTCACTTACGTTTACGACGGTCGTCTGACGGTGGGTGCCGATGTAATGCTTCAGAATTGGAGCAAAACGTCGTTTATGAACAATGACGATGCTTTCTGCAATCGCCGTCGGGTAAGCATAGGAGCCGAATACTTGCCGAACCCTATGGGCAGAAGCTATTTGTCGGTTGTGAAGTATCGTTTGGGAGCTTACTACTCTCAACCTTATTATAAATTAGAAGGAAGGCAGGCCGCTACCGAGTATGGCGTGACAGCCGGTCTTGGTTTGCCTATCCCAAGAACACGTTCGGTGCTGAGCATTTCGGGCCAGTTCGTCAGAGTATCCGGCAAACATGCCGGTCTGTTGGACGAAAATACGTTCCGTCTCTGCGTCGGATTGACCTTCAACGAACGTTGGTTCTTCAAGCGTAAGGTAGATTAAAGAATAGACAAAAATATCACAACTAAAATTTTGATACAATGAAGATTAAGACGCTTGTGGCTGCTGTATTGCTCCTTTCGGGTGGAGCAACCAGTGCTTTCGCTCAAAACGATTGTAATGCGAACAGTAGTATTTCGCATGAGGCAGTTAATGCCAAGAACTATAAGGACGCTTATGCACCCTGTATGGCCGTGCTGAAAGAGTGTCCTACACTGAGATATTATACTTTCTTGGATGCCATTGAAATTTTGCAGAATTTCTTGCAGACCAATAAAGACCGTAATTCGGCCGATTACAAAAAGTATTTCGACGAACTGATGGGAGTTCATGATCTCCGTATAAAATATATACCGGAGTTTCTGGCTAAAGGAACCAAATTGTCTATCTCTGTTAATGGAGCCTTAGGTGCAAAGGCTATCGATTATTTGGCCTATGCTCCTTCTGTTGATTTGAATCAGGCATATACTTGGTTGAGCGAAGCCGTGCAAGGTGATAAGGGAGAATCGCAAGGTGCTGTTCTTCACTACTTCCTGCAAGTTTCCATGCAGAAGGTAAAAGCCGACAGCAACCATACCGACCAGTTCTTCCAGGATTATCTGGATGCATCCAAGTACGTTGACGAGGCCATTGCCAACGAGACTAAGGCTAACAAGAAGAAAAATCTCGAAGCCATTAAGGAAAACCTTGTTGCCATGTTCGTTAACAGTGGTGTAGCCGATTGCGAATCTCTGCAGAACATCTATGGTCCGAAAGTGGAAGCCAATCAGAACGATTCTACTTTCCTGAAAAAGACCATTGCCATCCTGAAGATGATGAAGTGTAACGAAAGCGAAGTTTACTTCAAGGCTTCCGATTATCTGTATCGCATTGATCCGAGTGCCGATGCTGCTGTAGGTGTGGCATACATGTACTATAAGAAAGGTGACTATGACAATGCCGTGAAGTATTTCGACGAGGCTTTGGGTATGGAGACCGATAATTCGAAGAAGGCAGAAATGGCCTATGCTACTGCAGCCGCTCTGTTCAGTGCCAAGAAGCTCTCTCAGGCAAGATCATATTGCCAAAAGTCACTTAGCTTCAAGGAAGACTACGGTCAGGCATATATTCTGCTGGCTCATATCTATGCTTCCAGTCCGAAGTGGAGCGACGAACCTGCGCTGAACAAATGTACTTACTTCCTCGTCATCGACAAGCTTCAGAGAGCTAAATCGGTTGATCCGAGTGTGGCAGAGGAAGCCAATAAGCTTATTTCAACCTATTCTGCTTATACCCCGGATACAAAGGATTTGTTCATGTTGGGTTACAAAGCAGGCGACCGTGTAACTATCGGTGGCTGGATAGGCGAGTCCACAACCATTCGATAATATGAAGATATCAGAGTCGAAGGACGTAGTACTATTTAGGAATCTGAGCATAACCATTGTCTTAGGGGGAATGGTTATGCTCCTTTTATTTTCGGCCTGTTCGGGAAAAAAGAAAGAATTGGGGGCGGCTATTACCGAGCGCGACTCGATGCCTGTGTTGGACACGCGGGGAGTGACGACGTTGATTTCGGACTCAGGCGTGACACGCTACCGCATTCTGACCGAAGAATGGAAGGTGTTCGACCGAAAGTCACCTTCTTATTGGTCGTTTGAAAAGGGAGTCTATCTTGAAAAGTTCGATACCCTGTTTAAGGTTGAGGCAAGTATCAAGGCAGATACGGCTTATTTTTATGACAAACAGAAGCTTTGGAAGCTGATAGGACATGTGCATATACAGAATCTGAAGGGAGAGAAATTTGATACGGAATTGCTGTATTGGGATCAGACTAAAAAGACTGTTTACTCGGATAAGCGTGTTCGCATCGAACAGCCCGATCAGATAATCTATGCATGGGGATTCGAATCGAATGAACAAATGACAAAATACCGTTTCTTCAAGACGGATGGTATATTTTATATTGATGAAGAAGCCGAAACAGCTTCTTCCGACAGCTTGAAGACGGACACTATCGGATAAGGATATGTTGGATACTATTATATATTTGCTGATAACGATGGCTTTTTCCGCCTTTTTCTCGGGGATGGAGATTGCTTTTGTATCGGTTGACAAGTTGCGTTTCGAGATGGATAAGAAGGCCGGAGTTACTTCTGCCATCCTTTCTTACTTTTTCCGCAATCCCAATGACTTCATTTCGACGATGTTGGTGGGTAATAATATTGCGCTGGTCATCTATGGTATTTTCATGGCGCAGATTATTGAAGGAAAATTGCTGGCAGGAGTCATTTCGAACCACTTTGTGATGGTGTTGATACAGACCATCATCTCTACGCTGATCATTCTGGTGACCGGTGAATTCTTGCCCAAAACATTGTTCAAGATCAATCCCAATCTGGCATTGCGCGTGTGTGCATTGCCTTTGTTTGTATGCTATGTGGTACTTTTCCCGATATCCAAGTTGGCATCAGGACTCTCGGCCGTCTTCCTGTATCTTTTGGGAGTAAGAATTAACAAGGAAGCTCGGGCGAAAGCGTTTGGTAAGGTCGATTTGGACTATTTTGTTCAGTCAAGTATCGAAAATGCCGAAAACGAGGAGAATTTGGATGCCGAAGTGAAAATCTTTCAGAATGCTCTCGATTTCTCCAACGTCAAGATACGCGATTGCATTGTTCCGCGTACGGAGATTGTAGCGGTTGATGTCAGTGCTTCGCTGGACGAATTGAAGAATCTTTTTATTGAGTCGGGCATTTCAAAGATCATTGTTTATGACGGTAGTATCGACAATGTGATAGGATATATCCATTCGTCCGAAATGTTTCGCAATCCGGCCGACTGGCGCAACAATGTGAAGGATGTTCCTATTGTCCCCGAAACAATGGCGGCTCACAAACTGATGAAACTCTTTATGCAACAGAAGAAGACGATTGCGGTCGTGGTGGATGAGTTCGGCGGAACTTCCGGCATCGTTTCATTGGAAGACTTGGTAGAGGAAATCTTTGGAGATATTGAAGATGAACATGACAACACGTCTTATGTATGTAAGCAAATAGGAGAGAAAGAATACATTCTGTCCGCTCGTCTTGAAATAGAAAAGGTGAACGAAATGTTCGACTTGAAGCTGCCTGAATCTGATGATTATTTGACAGTGGGAGGGCTTATCCTGAACAGCTACCAGAATTTCCCGAAGTTGCACGAAGTGGTGACTATCGGATGTTATCAGTTTAAGATTATCAAGGTTACAGCCACAAAAATCGAACTGGTTCGGCTCAAAGTGGTCGAATAATTCTATTTATGTGTAAAATTTCGGCGAATAAATAGATGCATATTAGCATTTTTTGTATCTTCGTGCGCTAAAATCAATAATGAAAAGAAAGTAAATAAATAAACAAATAAATCTAATTAACAAAAATGGCAACATTACAAAACATTCGGTCGAAAGGACCTTTATTGGTGATTGTTATTGGTGTGGCGCTGTTTGCTTTCATCGCGGGAGATGCGTGGAAGGTGCTTCAGCCGCATCAGTCACAAGACGTAGGAGAAGTGAACGGAGAGACGATTTCCGCTCAGGATTATCAGGCAATGGTAGAAGAATATACGGAAGTCGTTAAGTTCTCTACGGGAAGATCGGCATTAACCGACGAAGAAACCAATCAAATCAAAGATGAAGTTTGGCAGAGATATGTAAACAATAAGCTGATTGAGAACGAAGCAAAGAAATTAGGTTTGACTGTTTCGAAAGCAGAAATTCAGTCTATCATTGATGAGGGAACTCACTACATGTTGCAAAGAACTCCTTTTGTGAATTCGCAGACAGGTGCTTTCGACAAGGATATGCTGAAAAAGTTTCTGGTTGACTATTCCAAAATGAATAGAGCACAGATGCCCGCACAGTATGTTGAGCAATATGATGCCATGTATAAGTTGTGGTCGTTCATTGAACAGTCTCTGATTGAGGCTCGTCTGCAAGAGAAATATACAGCATTGATTTCCAAATCGCTGTTCTCTAACTCAGTCGAGGCACAAGATGCGTTTGATGCGCGTGTCAATCAGACAGATCTGTTGCTGGCCGCTATCCCTTATTCATCGATTACTGATTCGACAATTACGGTAAGCGATGCTGATTTGCAGGCTGCGTATGACAAGAAGAAAGAACAGTTCAGACAATTTGTAGAAACACGTAACATTCGCTATATCGACGTTCAGGTTACTGCCAGCGAAGAAGACCGTGCTGCCTTGCAGAAAGAAATGGAAGAATATACTGCTCAGCTGGCATCTGCTTCTTCTGATTACACCTCGTTCGTTCGTTCTACCGGTTCTGAAACTCCATATGTTGATTTGTTCTATACGACCAGAACGTTGCCTTCTGATGTAACGGCACGTTTGGACTCAGTAAACGTTGGTGAAGTGTTTGGACCTTATTATAATGTAAGCGACAACACGTTGAACTCGTTCAAGAAGTTGGCTGTTGCTTCACTTCCTGATTCAATTCAATATCGTCAGATTCAGGTCGTTGCTGAAGATGCTGACAAGACGAAAACTTTGGCCGACAGTATTTATAATGCGATCAAGGGTGGTGCTGATTTTGCAGAGCTTGCCAAGAAGTATGGTCAGACGGGAGAAGCCGTATGGATTACTTCAGCCAACTACGAAGGTGCTCAGCTGGATGGCGACAATCTGAAGTATGTGACTGCCGTTACTACACTGGGACAGAACGAACTGCAGAACCTTGCTTTGGGACAGGCTAATGTGATCCTGCAGGTTACCAACAGAAAGGCTGTGAAGGACAAATATAAAGTTGCCGTTATCAAACGCCCTGTTGAGTTTAGCAAAGAAACATACAACAAGGCTTATAATGAATTCAGCCAGTTTATCGCTGCTAACAACACTCTTGAAAAGATGGTTGCCAACGCTGAAGATGCTGGTTACAGACTGTTCCCAAAAGATGATTTGTATAGCTCTGAGCATGGAATCGGTGGCATTCGTGGCACCAAGGATGCTTTGAAATGGGCTTTTGAAGCAAAAGTGGGTGAAGTTTCCGGTTTGTACGAATGTGGCGAAAGCGATCACATGCTGGTTGTTGGTTTGGCCGGTATCGTAAAAGAGGGCTATCGTCCGTTGGCTTTGGTGAAGGATCAGCTGAAGAATGAGGTTCTTCGTGACAAGAAGGCTGAGAAGATCATGGCCGACATGAAGGCTGCAGGTGCAACCTCATTCGATCAGTATAAGAATATGGCAAATGCCGTTAGCGATTCTGTAAAACATGTCACCTTCTCTGCTCCTGCATATGTAGCTGCATTGCATAGTAGTGAACCGGCTGTCAGTGCTTACGCTTCAGTAGCCGAAGTTAACAAGCTGAGTGCTCCGATTAAGGGTCAGGGTGGTGTATTTGTTCTTCAGCCTTATGCTAAGGAGAAGTTGAACGAGACTTTCAACAAGGATACTGAAGAGACTACCTTGGAGAATATGCATGCTCGTATGGCTGCTCAGTTCATCAGCGACCTCTATCTGAAAGCAGATGTAAAAGATACCCGTTATCTCTTCTTCTGATAAAGGGATAACGGTTGGTTAATTATCGAAATAAGTCCGGGCTTTGAATTCCAGCAGTGCTTTACTGGAATCCGAAGCCCGGATTCTTTTTTATTGTATGGTTCTCTTTTTTTGTGGTCGGATCGTAAATTTTGTAAGCACGACAAATATTGCTGACTATAACGGGGTTTGTTCACAGTTCGAGCGCAATTTTATCTCACGTGTTCAAGCTACTGCTTACAGGAGTTTCAAGGGAATAACTAACGGTTTGTCGGGTGAATAGTTAGCGGCTATACCTACTCGCTAACTAATGGCTTGGCAAGTGAATAGTTAATGACTCATGACTATATGTTTATCTGCTCATTGTTACGTTTCGCTTCGTCTGATGACTTTTCAGTTCGATTCGTTTAAGTTTCTATTCACATCGTTGCCTTTGTGTTACATTATTTATACCTTTGCATGATAAAAGGAATAGGAATATGACACAAAAACGCCCCCTTTTGGGAATGACACTTTCGCAATTGCAAGCTGTTGTAAAGAATGTTGGTATGCCGGGCTTTTCGGCCAAGCAGATCGCTTCGTGGTTATACGATAAAAAAGTCTTTTCGATAGACGAGATGACCAATCTTTCGCTAAAACATAGAGAGTTGCTGAAGGAGGAATATGAAGTAGGTGCCGAGAAGCCGGTGGATGCAATGCGCTCGGTTGACGGCACGGTCAAGTATCTGTTTCGTGCCGGCGAGGGGCATTTTGTCGAGGCTGTCTATATTCCGGAAGAGGATCGTGCTACGTTGTGCGTCTCTTCGCAAGTCGGTTGCAAGATGAATTGTAAGTTCTGTATGACCGGTAAACAAGGGTTTACAGCCAATCTTACTTCCAATCAGATTATCAATCAGATCAATTCACTGCCAGAACGTGATAAGCTGACCAATGTCGTCATGATGGGTATGGGTGAGCCGTTGGATAATCTTGATGAAGTATTGCAGGCTTTAGAGATAATGACTTCGGATTACGGATATGGGTGGAGCCCTAAGCGGGTAACACTTTCCACTGTGGGGCTTAGGAAAGGTTTGCAGCGTTTCATTGAAGAGTCCGATTGCCATCTGGCGGTCAGTCTGCATTCGCCTGTGCCGTCTCAGCGTCGTGAACTGATGCCGGCTGAAAAGGCTTTTTCCATAACCGAAATCGTTGACCTGTTGCGTAATTATGATTTCAGCAAGCAGCGTCGTTTGTCTTTCGAATACATTGTCTTTAAAGGAGTGAACGATTCGTTACCTTATGCCAAGGAACTCCTGAAATTGTTGCGTGGGGTGGATTGCAGAATCAATCTGATTCGTTTTCATGCCATACCAGGAGTTGATTTGCAGGGAGCCGATATGGAAACGATGCTGACATTCCGTGATTATCTGACTTCTCATGGCCTGTTTACAACCATACGTGCGTCGCGTGGCGAGGATATATTTGCTGCTTGCGGGATGCTCTCTACGGCCAAGCAGGAAGAGAATAAACAAGAATTAATATAAATTATTAACTTTGCCCAAAAGGGTTTACTGATTTTTCGTAGTTTTGTGGAAACTAAAATAATATAATTATGAAAAGGCACTTGGTTTATTTATGTATGTTCCTCATGTCTGCATTGTTTGTGGCGTGTGGCAATGGCAAGAAGAAGAGCATGTTTACTCCTACTTCCAGTGGGCGTGCATATGAAATATTGGTGGTAATCGATCAGGATATGTGGGAACGTCCGGCTGGTAGAGCATTGTTCGATGTGCTTGATTCCGATGTTCCGGGGCTGCCTCAGTCAGAACGTTCATTCCGCATCATGTACACCGCCCCCTCCAATTATGATGCCACTTTAAAAATAATCCGTAACATTATTGTTGTCGAAGTAAACAAGGATCTTTATACGCAACCGAAATTCAAGTCAGCGCAAAATGTATATTCGGCACCTCAGTCAATTCTGACTATTCAGGCGCCTGATGAGAAGACATTTGGTGAGTTTGTGACGAAAAACAAGCAGGTTATTATTGACTATTTTACTCATGCTGAAATGAATCGTCAGATTGCTGTTCTGGAAAATAAGCATAACGACTATGTGACGACCAAAGTAAAAAGTATGTTCGACTGTGACGTATGGGTTCCCGGTGAGCTTACAGCGACCAAACAGGGAGATAATTTCTTCTGGGCAGGTACAAATGCGGCAACAGGCGATCAGAATTTCGTTATATATTCCTATCCATATACCGATAAGAATACTTTCACGAAAGAATATTTCGTTCACAAGCGTGATTCTGTGATGAAGATCAATATTCCTGGAGCACGTGAAGGAATGTATATGATGACAGATTCACTGATGACCGAGGTGCGACCAATTAGTGTGCAAGGAGAATATGCCTTGGAGGCTCGTGGGCTGTGGCGTGTCAAAGGTGATTTTATGGGAGGTCCCTTTGTCTCTCATGTACGTTTAGACCGTGCCAATCAACGCATTATTGTTTCAGAAATCTTTGTTTACTCACCTGATAAGTTAAAGCGCAATTTGGTTCGTCAGATGGAAGCTTCGCTTTACACGTTGAAGCTGCCAAGCAGCAGACAGGTTGAAGTAACAATGCCGGATATTGTGATAAGTAATGATTCAACTACAAATAAGAAATAAGAATGGAAGATAACAAAATAAGAATTGGCATCACACAAGGTGATATCAATGGTGTAGGATACGAAGTCATACTAAAGACTTTCGAAGATCCTACCATGTTGGAGTTGTGTACGCCAATCATCTATGGCTCTCCTAAGGTGGCAGCTTATCATCGTAAATCATTGGATCTGTCAACAAACTTTAGTATCGTCAATTCCGCTTCGGAGGCTTCCGCCGATAGATTGAGCGTTGTCAATTGCACCGATGATGAAGTCAAGGTTGAATTCTCGAAAGCTGATCCGGATGCAGGAAAGGCTGCTTTGAGTGCTTTGGAAAAAGCTGTTGAAGAGTATCAGGCCGGGTTGATTGATGCTATAGTAACAGCGCCTATCAATAAGCATACCATTCAGTCGGAGGAATTCTCCTTCCCCGGTCACACCGAATACATTGAGGAAAAGTTGGGGCAAGGCGACAAGGCTTTGATGATTTTGATGAAAGGTGATTTTCGTGTGGCTCTGGTTACAGGACATATTCCTGTAAGCCAGATTGCATCAACCATTACCAAGGAACTGATTGAAGAAAAACTCGAGATCTTTAATCGTTCATTAAAACAGGATTTTGGCATTGGGGCTCCAAGAATAGCCGTCCTGGCTTTGAATCCGCATGCGGGCGATGGGGGCTTGTTGGGCACTGAAGAACAGGATATTATTATTCCGGCCATTCAGGAGATGTCTTCCAAGGGGATACTTTGCTTTGGTCCTTATCCGGCCGACGGATTTATGGGCTCTGGAAATCTGACGCATTTTGATGGAGTATTGGCTATGTATCATGATCAGGGGCTGGCTCCTTTTAAAGCGTTGGCAATGGACGAAGGTGTCAATTATACCGCAGGTTTGCCTGTTGTCAGAACTTCTCCGGCACATGGTACGGCTTATGATATTGCCGGAAAGGGGATCGCTTCGGAAGATTCGTTCCGTCAGGCTGTTTACGTAGCCATCGATGTATTTCGTAATCGTCAGCGCGAGAAGAATATGCGTGCAAATCCATTGAAAAAACAATATTACGAGAAACGCGATGATAGCGACAAGCTGAAACTTGATAGTGTAGAAGAGGAATTGTAAATATGACAAAAACTGAAATACAGCAAGTAAAGTTGCGTTTTGGCATCATTGGTAACAATGAGGGGCTGACACGTGCCATTGATATTGCCATTCAGGTTGCGCCTACCGATTTATCTGTTCTGATAACCGGTGAAAGTGGTGTCGGTAAGGAAAGTTTTCCGCAGATCATTCACCAATATAGCAGGCGCAAACATGGGCAATACATTGCTGTGAACTGTGGTGCCATCCCTGAAGGTACCATTGATTCAGAACTGTTTGGACATGAAAAAGGCGCTTTTACGGGTGCAATAGGTGAGCGTAAAGGGTATTTTGGAGAAGCAAACGGAGGTACTATTTTTTTGGATGAAGTAGGAGAGTTGCCTTTACCTACTCAGGCACGTTTGCTTCGTGTACTTGAATCGGGCGAGTTTATTAAGGTCGGTTCATCAAAAGTAGAAAAAACAGATGTACGTATTGTAGCAGCCACCAATGTGAATCTTACCCAGGCAATTGCCGACGGGCGTTTCCGCGAGGATTTATATTACAGGTTGAATACAGTGCCTATTCATATTCCGCCTTTGCGTGAGCGGGGAGAAGATGTCGTTTTGTTGTTCCGGAAGTTTGCTACCGATTTTGCTGAAAAATACAGGATGCCTGCTATTCAGCTTACTGAGGATGCCAAGCGTGAACTGATGTCGTACTCGTGGCCGGGTAATGTCCGTCAGTTGAAGAATATCACGGAGCAGATTTCGATTATTGAGACCAACCGCGAGATAGATGCTTCGATATTGAAAGGCTATTTGCCGGTGCAAAACAATACGCAAAGGTTACCAGCACTGTTTGGAACAAAAGAAGGCAAGGGGTTTGAAAGCGAACGTGAGATACTTTATCAGGTTCTGTTTGATATGCGTCAGGATGTTACGGAATTAAAGAAACTGGTACACGAGATTATGACAGAACGTGCTTCGGGAATCCCAGCTACATCTCGTTCGCCTTATTTATCGACTGATACTCCTATTGTGACTCCTGCACAGACTTCGGTTCCGGCTATTATCCACTCGTCTCCGGTCAAGCCGGTTACACCAGTTGATGATGACATTCAGGATACGGAGGAATATGTGGAAGAATCGCTTTCATTAGACGATGTAGAAAAGGAAATGATACGGAAAGCTCTCGAGAAACATCATGGGAAGCGTAAGGCAGCAGCTCATGACTTGAATATTTCTGAGCGTACTTTATATAGAAAAATTAAGGAATATGGTTTGGAGTAAAAAAATAGCATTCATACTGCTGTTGACAGTATCAGGATTGGTGTTGTATTCTTGTCGCATCCAGATAGGGCTCGCCCCGATCAGTTCGATTGACTATTCAAAAGTCAAGACGATTTCAGTCACTGATTTTGAGAATCATGCCGATTATGTATATGCTCCTTTGGCTATCGAATTTAATCAGAAGTTGAAGGATATGTTCATTCAGCAGACAAGTCTCCGTTTGGTCGATTCCGGTGGTGATTTGGAGATTAGCGGTGAGATCATCGGTTACAATCAGTATAACGAGGCAGTAGATGCCAGTGGATATTCTTCGAAAGTGAAACTGACTTTAACCGTGAAGGTTTCGTATGTCAACAATACCAATCATGAGGAAGATTTTACCGACCAACAGTTTTCTGCTTTCCAAACCTATGATTCGTCTCAGTTACTGACTGCGGTTCAGGATGGGTTGATTACGGTAATGGTGAAGGATATTGCCGAACAGATTTTTAATTCTACTGTAGCTAACTGGTAATATATCAATGACATCGGCGAATTTGCAACAGTGGATTGAGCATCCGGAAATGCTGAACAGGGATACTTTGTATGAGCTTCGTACGTTAGTAGCCCGCTATCCTTATTTCCAGTCGTTGCGTTTATTGTATCTGAAGAATTTGTATCTGTTGCACGATGAGGCATTTGGCGCAGAATTAAAAAAATCCGTGTTGTATGTGGCCGATCGTCGTGTTTTATTCTATTTGATAGAAGGAGACCGTTATCGTTTGCAGGTTCATAAAGATGCTAAAGCGCGAGAAGCCGGGCAAGCGGATGAACCGAGTGTTGATCGCACCCTTTTCCTGATCGATACATTTTTGGCTACTGTGCCTGAAGAACAGACGCAACCTGTCACGTTGGATTATTCGATGGATTATACAGCCTATCTATTGCGTGAAGATGCGAACGAAGAACCGTCGGACGAACCAGTCGAAGTCCCTAAGTTGCGTGGTCAGAATCTGATTGATGATTTCTTGAAAAGGGAACAAGGGGATGCGATGGATTTGCCTCCTCGTTCGGATGAGAAGGAAGAAATTTCCGATAGGGACATTGATACTGAAGTGTTCCAGCTTCAGGCCGATAGTACTCCGGAAAGTGAAGCTTCGGTCTTGCCGCAGGCTCAGAATGTAACAATATCGGAAGAAGCGAAACCGAATGATTCGGAGGGGAATGCCGATGAAAGCCTGAATGAACAGATTGTGGAGGCCCAATCGGAAGAAGAAGCCGAAGAGGAAGATTCGGGTGACATGTATGGGAAAGAAGAGTTGGATGACAGTTGTTTCACGGAAACTTTGGCTAAAATATACGTCAAACAGCATCGATATGATAAAGCTCTTGAAATTATTAAAAAATTAAGTTTGAATTATCCAAAAAAAAATGCTTACTTTGCAGACCAAATCAGATTTTTGGAGAAATTGATTATTAACGCTAAATCAAAATAACAAAATGTTGTATCCATTATTAATTATCTTAATGTTGATTGCATCTGTCTTGATGTGTTTCATTGTATTAATCCAGAATTCAAAAGGTGGAGGTCTGGCTTCAGGCTTTTCTTCTTCCAATGCAATTATGGGCGTACGTAAAACAACCGATTTCTTGGAAAAAGCAACATGGACGTTGGCTGCAGCTATGGTCGTATTCAGTGTTGTTGCTGCTTATACGGTTCCAACTTCTTCCAGCAAAAGCGGTGATGTTATATTGGAACAGGCACAGCAGGAAGAAAAGACAAATCCGTATAATATGCCCGTAGGTACAAGTGCACCTCAAACTGATGCTCCTGCTACTACTACACCTGCTCCTGCTGCTTCAGATTCAGCAGCCAATTAATTACGGGGAAAATAATTACTCTACGGTGTTTGGCATCGTAGAAGTGTCGAATGTAAAACTTAGGCACGGACTACATGGATTTAGGACTGTTTTTTATCCTTTTTCACTGTAATCCGTGCCTCTTTTATATCTGTTTGTCTATAAAGTCGGATGGTGTGCTTTCTTTTTTGTAGAATAACAGAAAAGACTTGTTTATTTTCCCTATTTTTGTGATTCAATAAATTAACTAATAACATACTAATGAAATGATGACATCTGAAAAAAAACTCCAGACGCTGCGCGATTCGGCGGCTATGCGCTGGATGGTACTGCTCTTCTTGGCCTTTGCCATGTTTTGTTCATACATCTTTATGGACATTCTTTCACCTATTAAGGACTTGATGCAATCTACACGTGGCTGGGACTCGACGGCTTTTGGTACTATGCAGGGTTCTGAAACTTTTCTGAATGTTTTTGTATTCTTTCTGATTTTTGCCGGTATCATTCTGGATAAGATGGGGGTGCGTTTTACCGCACTGCTTTCCGGTGTCGTGATGCTGGTTGGTGCCACTATTAATTGGTATGCTGTGACCGAAGGCTTTCAGGGTAGCGGACTGGAGGACTGGTTCAATAATCATCTGAATTACATTCCGGTATTTGATGAGTTGGGTATTTCTCCTTTCTACAGAGGTATGCCGGCTTCTGCTAAATTTGCAGCTATAGGCTTTATGATTTTTGGTTGTGGCGTCGAGATGGCCGGTATTACGGTTTCCAGAGGAATCGTTAAGTGGTTCAAAGGGCGTGAGATGGCTTTGGCAATGGGCTCGGAGATGGCTCTTGCCCGCTTGGGAGTTGCCACTTGTATGATCTTCTCCCCGGTGTTTGCCAAGTTGGGTGGCGATATTGACGTTTCTCGTTCGGTAGCGTTTGGCGTAGTCTTATTAATGATTGCTTTGATTATGTTTATTGTCTATTTCTTCTTGGACAAGAAACTTGACGCGCAGACCGGCGAGGCAGAAGAGAAGGACGATCCGTTTAAAATATCCGATTTGAAGAATATTCTTGTAAGCGGTGGTTTCTGGTTGGTTGCTTTGTTGTGTGTACTCTATTATTCTGCAATTTTCCCTTTCCAGAAATATGCGGTAAATATGCTTCAGTGTAATTTGGTGTTCACTGATGTTCCCGCCGATTCATTCTGGGCAACCAATGCGGTGACCGTCATTCAGTATTGTATCATGCTGGTAGTTGCTGCCGCTGCTTTTGCCAGCAATTTCTCGAAGCGCGTCAGCATGAAGTACGGTCTGTTGGTTGTTGCTGCTGTGGCTTTGGTCGTATTTTGTTATATGGGATATATGCGTCAGAGTGCTGAGACAGTCTTTGCTGTATTTCCTTTGTTGGCTGTGGGTATTACACCTATTTTGGGAAATTATGTCGATCATAAGGGAAAGGCTGCTACAATGCTTGTCATTGGATCATTGCTGCTGATTTTCTGTCATCTGACTTTCGCCTTTATCTTGCCTCAGTTCAAGGATAATGCCATCGGCGGTGTAGTCATTGCTTATCTGACAATTCTTGTGTTGGGAGCCAGTTTCTCGTTGGTACCTGCTTCTTTGTGGCCAAGTGTTCCCAAGTTGGTCGATGCCAAAATCATCGGTAGTGCCTATGCGTTGATCTTTTGGATTCAGAATATCGGTTTGTGGCTTTTCCCTCTTCTGATTGGTAAGGTTCTTGATCGTACCAATCCGCAACTGGTGGCCGATCTGAAGAATGGAGTGATTACGCCTGAAGAAGCTGCCGTCTCTTACGATTATACGGCTCCGCTTGTGATGCTGGCATGTTTAGGTGTGGCTGCATTGATTCTTGGTTTTGTTCTGAAAGTCGTTGACCGTAAGAAGGGACTCGGTCTGGAAGAACCTAACATTAAAGAATAACGCTATGTCGGAGAAAAAAGACAGAATCAGTCTGTTGGATGCCATTCCGGTTCGTAGCGAACAAGTAAAAACAGAATGGAAAGGCGAGTACATTGTACTCGCCTTTCCTCGGTTTAAAAAAGCATGGATGCGTCGTTATTTATTGCCAAAAGGACTTTCAGCGGATATACATGTGACGCTGGAAGAACATGGAACAGCAGTCTGGCAGCTTATTGACGGTAAGCGTACCGTGAAAGAAATTATAGAGCTACTGGCCGTTCACTTTTCGGCAGAAGAAGATTATGCGCCTCGTGTAACTGCCTATATGATGCAGTTACACAAAGATGGCTTCATTCGCCTCTGCTTACCTTCAGCAACCCGCCGGTGGTAGTATCAAATAGCACTTGAGTTACGCTGTTTTTGTTGAACAGATCTGGTGACAGATATTCTGTTGTACCGAACTGGCTGATTGGCAATTCATCTTCAAATAAAGTCTGTTGCTTATAGATTATTTCGATTTTAGCCCTGCCTGGAGCGTTGTAGGCTATTCCTTCGATTTTCTTTTTGCTGTCCTTCTCATCAAGAGGCGGGATATTGATTGTTTTCAGGTCGGTGATGTTGATATAGACAGGCTCACCGGCCAGATTTCTGCTGTCGATCACTCCTAAGCGGGTGGAGAATCGTACAGCCACAGTATGATCCATTTCTTGCGGAACGACACGTACGGTATAAGTTTTGGATTGCTCAATCGTTTTCCCTGTAAACATCTCCGTCAGGGATTTTTCCTGCAGGGTCAGGTTGTCGAGCATCAGTTTGAGCTGTTCGCCGTCCTTAGGCATATTGTCGGCTTCCCCTCTTACCAAGGCGTTCTTGCTTTCACGTATGTTGTAGATTTCCTGAGCGACGAGTTCGGCCATCTTTGCGGTAGAGCTTGCCATTAATATTTCTTCGGTCAGGAAGGTGCGCGGATTTGCCGATTGAGTAACTACGTTGATGGTGGCAGAAGCAGGTTCTTTCTTTTCCGTTCCGCTATAGGGCATATTAATAGAGCGTACAATGCCATCCTCGGTTAATTCCATGAGAGGTGCCACCGTCTTATCTTTCATTTTTACGAAATAGACTTTTTCCTTGTCCGGCACACCGATGGCTGCTGTCTCTATTTTGTCCAGTGTCCAGTATTCCCTTGATATGGGTGATACGTCGGTCAGCTTCAGAAATTGTTCGGCATATTTGCAGAATTCTCCGGGGGTATATGTATGTTTGGTAGCTACAATCGTCAGTTCGATTTCGGTCTTAGGCAGCAGGTAAGTCACTCCGTAGTCTTTACCTCGCATGACACCGACTGTGACTTCTGTTTGTGCATAGGCGCCGGTGGCGAGTAGCATAAGTCCGGCAAGTTGTATGATTCTCTTTTTCATAAAAGGATGTTTAATGATACTTAATGAACAAAGTTAATGAAGTTCTTTGTTGTACAGCACTTCTTTACGAAAGATTAACGTACAAACTGGATGCATACAGGCTTGTCGATAACGATATCCTGACGGCTGTCTTCCAACATTCCTGTTGTTTCGTTACGCCGATATACTTGTATCACGTGGCTGTCGCGGCAGGCTACCAGAAGGAACTTTCCATTCGGAGTGATGTTGAAGTTGCGGGGATGGATGCCGGTGGGCTGATAACCGACCTTGGCCAACATTCCGGTCTGTTCATCAACGGCAAAGATGGCAATGCCGTCACCTTTCAGGCGATTGGATGCATAGAGGTATTTCCCGTCCGGACTCAGGTGGATATCAGCACTGCCACGTGCGGCAAGCGTGTCGGCTGTGATGGTTTGTAGCTGTTTCAGACAACCGTCGTGGTAGCTATAAGCTATGATCTTACCCGACAGTTCGTTGATGAGGTAGGCGTATTGACCGTTAGGACTGAACGTCAGATGGCGCGGTCCGGATCCCGGAGCTACTTCAGTAGCTTCGGCCGAGAGATGCGGAACGATATCTTTGGGATGAAGAACGAAGCGCAAGATGCGGTCGGAACTGAAATCGGTGGCAAAAATGTATTTCCCGTCGGGTGAGAACAGGGCACAGTGCATGTGGGGATCGCTTTGTCTTTCCGCATCTGCGCCATGGGCCAATCCTTCGAACAACGTGTCAACCGGCTCAATGCTGCCGTTGCTGCGTAGCGGGAAAACGGACATGGAGCCTCCCGAATAGTTGGCAGTAAGCACTTCCTTGCCGTTGGTTGATATGTAGCAAGGACCAGTTCCTATGGTGGGTTCTGAATTGAGCAGGCGCAGCTCTCCGCTGTCTTTGTCGAAGGCCAGTGCATAAACGGCCGATTGCTTTCCGCTCATCTCGCTGACGGCATAAACAAATTTCCCGTCTTCGGAGGTAGTCAGGTAAGATGGGTTGGGAAGTTCAAAGGTACTGAGTGCCGTGGCAGTCCCAGTCTCCTGATTGAAGCGGAAGGTGTAGATTCCCTTGCTTTCACCATCGGTAAAGGTACCTACCAGCATGGCTATTTCGGCAGGCTCTTCGTTGGCAGGGCGTTGAGACATGCAGGCACCGCAGAGCAACATGATCATGCAATAAAGAAGTTTTCTCATCGTTTTATTCCTGATTTATGAGTTTGAATCGCATTTATTCTTTGAAGTATTTCTTCATTCCTTCCGTGGAGAACGTCTTGAATTTCCCGTCGTTGTCGCTGTAGATGAAGTAGGCATCAATGTCGGGATGGGCGTTGGCAAAGCGTTCGGCTTCTTCCAGTCCCATTACCATAAAGGCTGTGGCATAGGCATCGGCACTCATGCAGTCGCGCGCAATTACCGTGGCCGACAGGATGCTGTGCTGTACGGGATAACCGGTACGCGGGTCGATGGTGTGGGCATATTTTTTCCCGTCTTTATAGTAGAAGTTGCGGTAGTTTCCCGAAGTGGCTATTCCTACGTTGCTGATTTGCAGCACGGTCTGCAGTTCCTGGTTGATGGCCAGTGAGTCGTCTATCGGTTTGTTGATACCGATTTTCCAGGGAGTATTCTGTGGATTACTGCCGTGCACCACGACTTCGCCTCCTATATCCACCATATAGTTCTGAACGCCTTTCTTCTCGAGCAGCTGTGCCACGATGTCCACTGCATATCCTTTGGCTACGGCACTGCATGTCAGCATGATGCGTGGATCCTGCTTGATCACCTTTCCATCGGCTGCCAGCCGGACTTTGGTATATCCGGTCAGTTCCAGCAGGCTGTCTATCATGAGCGAGTCGGGAAATTCCCCTTGTTTAAACCCGAAGCCCCAGGCATTGACTAATGGGGCAACAGTGATGTCGAATGCTCCGTTGGTTTCTTTGGATATCTCCATGCTGCGTCGGAAGACGTTGGTGAAGAAGGTGTCGGGTACGATGTCTTCGTTCCGGTTGATCCGGGTGATGGTAGCTGTATCGTTGAAGGGGGACAGGGAGCCATCAAAACGTTTTAGTTCGGCCTCAATCTCGGCATGCAGGTTTTGTTCACTCTGGTAAGTGATGTTGTATATGGTTCCGAATATCTGTCCGCTGTCTTTCTGATAAGGGATGACGCGGTTGTGTCGGGCCAATATCCAGATGGTTCCCAATACGAGCAGGGCAATCCATAAAAAGTTTCTTTGCATTTTCTTTTCCATACGTTTTTCCTTTCGTTTGAAATTTGAATGTGTTTATCCGAAAAACAGATGTTCTATCAGTATTTTGGTTCCTATGGCAATGAGGATGATACCTCCCCACATTTCTGCTTTCAGCCGGCGGGCAATGCCACATCCGAAACGGATTCCGAATATCAGTCCTATCATCGAAAGAGCAAACGAGACGAAGCCGATGATACCGATCGGGTAGAGAATACCGCTGATGCCTTTGATGCCCAGAAATGCGAAAGATACTCCTACAGCCAGTGCGTCGATGCTTGTTGCTACAGCCAGTGCCAGAACCACTTTCAGGCTGGTGGGGTCGTATTCGTGCCGGCATTCTTCGTCTTTGAAGGATTCGCGGACCATTCGTCCACCTAAGAATGCCAGGATGGCAAATGCTATCCAATGGTCGATGCTTTCGATGAGGTGGCTGAACATGCTTGCACCTATCCATCCTATAAAGGGCATCAGCGCCTGAAAGAATCCGAAGAAGAATGCCATTACCAGCATGGGACGCCACCGGATGCGTTTCAGGATAATTCCGCTGGCTATGGATACGGCGAAGCAATCCATTGCCAGGCCGGCAGCCAGCAGCCAGATTTCCAAGTTAGTCATAGTCTATCTGTATGTTATTATTGTCAGAGGAATAATCGTATATCACAACTTAGCTTCCTGAAAGCCGGTCTGTTTTCAGAAAGGTAATTTGTAAGTGATGGTATATACCACCCCTATGGTACTTGAACCGTATTTTCCGAATCCGGGCACATAGGACGGGTCGCCATACGTTCCGGTAGTGGCCGACAGTTTGTACTTCATGCGTATCGACCATCCCATGTGCAGGTTTTTCCATATATTGGCTCGGACGCCCAAGCATATTTCTATCCATTGCATGGTTCCTTTCATTCCGGTGTAGTTGTAGGGCAGACTGCCGCCCCAGATGTCATCGGTCAGATTCGGATTGCCTACGCCTCCACCGTAGATGGGGTCGTCCAGTCCCAAGGCCTCAATGTCGTATTTGAAGTTGGTGATTCCGTAGCGTGCACCTACTGTGAACAGTTGTCCGTGCTGTTTCTTGTAGAGGGCATTATAATCCAGTCCGATGCGCAGATAGGGAGCCTGTGTCTTGTATCGGATACCCAGGTCGCCGCTTTCGTTACTGCTTCCGTAACCTAATTCGAGGGTGGGGAAGAAGCGGTGTTTCAGATCCACATCGATGGCTACTTCGGAACTGATGTTGTCTCCACCCAGCACTTTGCTGCCGATTCCCCATAAGTCAACTCCTATCGAGATGCCGTTGTAAAGCGGATATTGAGGTCCTTCCTTCTCGTCCTTCTTCTCCTTTTTCTGTATCTTTTGCTTTGCAGCGGTCTGCATATTGGTGTTTTGTGCACCAATCGGTACCGAAAGCAGCAGACAGAGCAGCAGACTAATAGAATAACTTAACATTTTCTGTACCATAGATGCTGGCTTCGGGGGTTGAAATATAAATTGAGTCGAGTACGTGACGGGTATAGCTGCAACCAGTAAGGGATTGCTTCATCTGATAACCGCAGTCCATCGAGAGGAAGTAAGGCGTGTTGGTATGCCTGAAGATAATGGTGTCGGTTTGCTCTGCGCTGTAGCGGAACACCAGCACGGTCGAGTCCTCGGTATATCTCAGCGGTAGTGTCAGGTCTTTTACTTCCTTTTGGTTGTTGACGATGACGGAGTCGGTGCCGAAAGCAGTGATGGTAAGCGAGTCGAGCGTATCTTTATCCACCATGTTGGTTTCGGCATTGATGGTGTAAAGTTTGCAGTTGAGCATGGCACGGGCGGCTTCCGAGCAGTCGGCCTCTTCCGAACAGGAAAGGATGCTGCCTGCTACGGGAAGCAGCACGGCACAAAGAATGATGATATGAACAAGTCTTTTCATTGTCAGATGGTTTTCTCTATTTGGTATTTGTTGCGTTCGGGGGCATTGCGCGATATCAGTTCGCCCAGGAAGCCGGCTACGAACAGCTGGGTTCCGATGATCATCGAAGTCAGTGCCAGGAAGAAGTAGGGCGAATCGGTTACCAGACGGTAGGGCATGCCGTTGTGCATGTAATACAGTTTGCTGGCTCCTACGATGATGACGGCAATGAAGCCGAGCACAAACATCAGCGAGCCCAGCAGGCCGAAGAAGTGCATGGGTTTTATACCAAAGGTCGAAAGGAACCAGAGGGAGATGAGGTCCAGATAGCCGTTGACGAAACGGTTCAGACCGAATTTGGTCTTGCCGTACTTGCGTGCCTGGTGATGCACTACCTTTTCGCCGATTTTGGTGAAGCCGGCGTTCTTGGCCAAGTAGGGGATGTAGCGGTGCATTTCGCCGTAAACCTCGATGTTCTTGATGACATCCTTGCGGTAGGCCTTCAGTCCGCAGTTGAAGTCGTGCAGGTTTTTGATGCCCGACACTTTGCGTGCAGTGGCATTGAACAGTTTGGTGGGAAGGGTCTTCGACAGGGGGTCGTAGCGTTTCTTCTTCCATCCCGAGACGAGGTCGTAGCCGTCTTGTGTAATCATGCGGTACAGTTCGGGAATTTCGTCGGGGCTGTCCTGCAGGTCGGCATCCATGGTAATGACCACATCGCCTTGTGCTTCGGCAAAGCCACAGTACAAGGCTGGCGATTTGCCGTAATTCCGGCGGAACTTGATGCCTCGCACTACGTCCGACTGGGCTTTCAGCTGTTCGATGACTTGCCAGGAGTGGTCGGTGCTTCCGTCGTTGACGAAGATGACTTCGTACGAGAATCCGTTGGCCTCCATGACCCGCTTGATCCAAGCGAAGAGTTCGGGCAGGGATTCTTCTTCGTTATATAAAGGGACTACAACAGAAATATCCATTTGTGTACGATTTTTATATTAGTATATTTTAGGTTGTCTATAAAACTTTGTTTTTTACTTTTTTACGCTGTTGCTTCGTTCTTCGGCCTTTTCATCACAAACAGGGCTGTAGGCAACGCGAGCAGCGCGCAATAGAAGATGTTCTGCGACATCAGCTGGAAGGTGATGTCTATCGGACTGAGGGCGCGTATGGAGTCGAGTGCCTCGTTCAGTTGCTTCAGGTATTCTTCTATCCCGGGCACGTTGCTGCCGGCAAGGCTGTCAAGCAAGGTTGCGTAGGTGTCGAGTATGAAGCCGTGGTCGATGTAGCGGAAATAAATGTAATGTGCCACGGCGACCAGCAGGGCGGAAAAAATATACATCGATACCGTGAACAGCCAGGCGGGCAGGAAGCTGATGGTTCCTCCGCAGGCCTGGTTGCGGTACATCTTTGCGTAATAATAGCCCATGAAGGGCACGCACAGCGTAAGGCCCATGAACAGGAACGACAAGAAGGGCAGGTTGTATTTCAGCCCTAAGGGGAAAAGGATGAACTTCAGTATCCAGAATGCACCCATGTAGGTGCCGAATAGCATTGCATATCGTTGCATGTAACCTTTGTTTTCTGCCATTAGTATCACTAAAAAATGTCGTACGGATGTCTTCTTCTCCGAAGGGGTATCCGTCGTGGAAATAATGTTGCAAAGTTACAAATATAGTTGGATAGAATGCTATGCAGGCTGTAGATTTTTAATAAATTAGGGGAATGGTGAGGGGAAAAGAAAAAGCGGATGATGCTTCGTTGCATGATCCGCTTTTTTGAGCCTCTTGTCGGATTCGAACCAACGACCCCGAGATTACAAATCACGTGCTCTGGCCAACTGAGCTAAAGAGGCGGGTGGGTAAGCTTGCTATATCGCGCCGCTACAACCAACTACCTTTGCTGCGATCAAGCCCTGGAGGATTCGAAGGGAGCTGGCCGTATAGGACTTACCCGTTTTTGTTTTGCGGTTGCAAAGGTACGCATTATTTTCAATTCTGCAATAGGTTGAGAAACTTTTTTCGTGAGAACTCGAAAAATAATGCTCAGAAGCCCTTCTGAGTGGGCTTGTCCCTGATGGGCTTTCAGCGTGGCCCGTTGCCGATAAGGGCGCCTCCGAGCAGTGCGGCGGCTACTCCAAGTGTCACACTCAGGACGACGTAGAGCAGAAACAGTCCGTGCAATCCTTGTTTCAGTAAGATGAGGCTGTCGTTGCTGAACGTCGAGAAGGTGGTGAATCCGCCGCAAAGGCCTGTGGTGAGCAGAAGCCGTATGTCGGTGGGCAGGTTGAAGCGGGCGGAGAGGGCATAGAACATGCCTATCAGGAAACTGCCGACAATGTTGACGGTGAAAGTGGCCCAAGGGAAGTTGTAAGGGACAATCCGTTCGTGCAAAGCCAGTTGCACGCAATAGCGCAGCACGCTTCCCGTGCCTCCGCCAAGAAAGATACAAATCAATGCTTTCGTCATTTTGATTCTGTTGTTGCTTGTTGGGGTGATAATATAAGTAGTTGTTCCAGAATATATTGCAGTTTCCATCCGTTTCCGCAGCAGGAAACTGCCGTTTCCTCTTTAGGGAACTTCCGTTCCCAGCTTAGGTTACGGGCGTTCCCTCCTTAGGAAACGCTCGTAACTACAGGTGGAAACGGAGGGTAACTTTTGTGGTTGGCGTCAGGCAGTCCGTTTTTCAGCCGTCATTTCTCAAATTGTACGGCTGCCCAGCGGTTCTTTTCCCGATGGTGAATAAAGCGCAGCCCATTCCGTTCGGCTTCGGCGCGGATGACGGGAATGTCTTCTATGTAGAATCCGCTCATCAACAGGCGGGCGCCGGGGTTCATCCGGGCTATGTAGTGCTGCATGTCGTTCAGCAGGATGTTGCGGTTGATGTTGGCAATCACTACGTCGAACGGGCCTTTGTCAGTCAGGCAGGAAGCGTCTCCCTGGCAGACGTCGATGTTGTCAACGTGGTTCAGAGCGATGTTCTCGAGCGAGTTGCGCACGCACCATTCGTCGATGTCGATGGCTGTGCAGGGGGCGGCTCCACGCATGCGTGCCAAAATGGCAAGAATGGAAGTGCCACAGCCCATGTCGAGCAGCGCTTTTCCCTGAAGGTCGGTCTCCAGCAGTTCGCCGATGATGAGGCTGGTGGTTTCGTGATGTCCCGTTCCGAATGCCATCTGCGGATTGATGACGATGTCGTATTCCGCCTGAGGCACGTCGTGGTGGAAAGTGCTGTGGATGACGCAGCGGTTGCCGATGACGATGGGTTGGAAAAAGTTCTTCTCCCATTCTTCGTTCCAGTCCTTGTCTTCGGCTTCCGTATAGGTATAGGTAATGGTGGCGTCGGGTAGCGGAAAATCGGCTAAGGCCGCCTTCAGGGCAGCTTCGTCGAACAGGCTTGTCTGTATGTAGGCTGCAGTGCCGCCTTCCTGTTCCACAAAACTTTCGAAGCCTACTTCGCCCAATACGGCGGAAAGGACGTCGTTGACTACCTCGGTGCACGGCTCGGTGCGGAAGGTAAACTCTAAATATTTCATAGGAAATGAGATGTTTTGTTAAACTTGCGGCAAAGATACGTGCATTTAGGGAAATCCCTATCAATCTTTGGGGAAAAACTACTTGGCGGGGTGAATTTCGGCATTACCTTTGTAATGCAAAGAAATAGATTGGGAAATAACTAAAATCAGCATCATATGAAAAAGATTGTTTTTTTATCGCTTTTGGCCCTCTGCCTACCATGGGCACTGGCAGCGCAAAGTATAGATGACGACCTTTACTATGTACCTTCGAAAAAGCAGGAAGAAAAGCAGGCGCAGACGAAGCCGGCAAAGACTTCCGAACAGAAGGCGGTAGTAGTAAAGACCGATGCTCCGACTACGACCATCGTATCGCCTAACAGTACGACCGTAGTGGTGAGAGACAAAAAAGGGAACGTCCGCGACGTTGATGAATACAACCGTCGATACGAAGCCGACGATTATGACTTTTCGCAAGAGAACGATACGCTCTACATCGACGAGAAGGAAAAGGACGGGCTGGACGGTGAATGGGTGAACGGATTCGACGGCTCGGCCGATGATTACGAATATGCTACACGCATCATCCGCTTCCGCAACCCGCGTTTTGCCGTCAGCATCAGCAGTCCCTATTATTGGGACATTGTTTATGGCCTGAACTCGTGGGAGTGGAATGTGTATGTCGATGGCCTTTATGCCTATGCCTTCCCTACCTTCAGTAATCCTTTGTGGTGGGACTGGCGCTATAGCTCGTATGGCTGGTGGGGATATCCCTATTACGGCTGGGGCTGGAACAGTTGGTATGGTCCCTATTGGGGCTATGGCTGGGGCGGCTGGCACGGCGGCTGGTATGCCGGTTGGTATGACAGCTGGTACGGTGGCTGGGGATACCCAAGCTATCATTATCATCCGGGCTGGGGATACGGCTCTAATTGGGGCAATGCAGTGACGCAACGCCGTTCGTTTGGAACAAATCGCGTAACTGAACGTCGTGGTACGACTGCTACGCGTCGTCAGGCAGTCAATGGTGGACAAACATCCGTACGCCGCAACAGCACTACTTCGGCTCAGGTACGCCGCAGTTCGTCCGGTACGGCAACCCGTCGTGTGGTAGGTACCCGTACTTCGACTTCCGAACGTTCCAGTTCTTCGTCAGTACGTACGGGATCTTCTTCGACCCGTTCCAGTTCTTCCTCGGTACGTTCCAGTTCTACTTCACGCCGTTCTGCCTACACACGGCCAAGCAGTACGCGCAGCAGTTCTTTAGGAGAAAGCACGGGCGGTGTTCGTCGTAGCACCGGTATCTCGACCGGAACTTCATCCCGCAGTTCTTCCACAACTTTCAACCGCGGTTCCAGTTCGTCACCTCGTTCGACCTATTCGAACTCGAACAGCTACAACCGCAGTTCTGAACAGCGCAGTTACTCGACTCCCAGTCGTTCGTCAAGCAGCAGCCGTTCTTCCAGTTTCTCGTCGGGTGGTAGCAGCCGTTCTTCCGGTAGTTTCTCTGGTGGCGGTGGCGGCAGCAGCCGTTCCAGCAGTGGAGGACGCAGAAGATAAGTTTTGAAGTACTGAGACATCTCCGGAAAGGCATCCGAAGCCATCAGAGAGTTTCGGATATAGGACTTATTATGTAAAAATTGAAGTATCAGGTATTGATAAATAAAGATTTGTTAATATGAAAAAGAAACTAATAATAATGGCACTTGCCGTGTTGGCATCGGCTGGTGCAGGGGCACAAACCGTGTACGACGCAATGAACATTGCCCAAAAGGATTTGAACGGAACAGCCCGTTTTGTAGGTATGGGTGGAGCTATGAGTGCCTTGGGAGGCGATATCTCAACCATCAGTACCAATCCGGCCGGTATCGGTATCTATCGCAGCAACGATGCCATGGTGACCATGGGATATTCCATCACTGGTACGGAAAGCAAGTTCGGGGGTAATACCTTCGAAGCAAACAAGAACCGCTGGAGCTTTGACAATGCAGGATTTGTGATTTCCACCAAAATAGGTAATATGACTTCGTTGCGTTACGTTAACTTTGGCTTCAATTATCACAAGTCCAAGTCGTTTTACAAGAACATGACGATGGGCGGCCTGCTGGGGAAAGTAGGCAGTGACTATGTGTCCCAAGTCGCCTCCATGGCAATACAGGCTACCGACGGAGCTTATGCATACTACGAGGATCATCACTCGTACTTGGATTACGGGAAAAGCGGCACCTACCGCAATGACTATGCCGGATGGTTGGGAACTTTGGGCTTTCAGGGCGGACTCTTGTTCGAGGACACCGAAACGGAGGCATACAATACTTATACGCCTTACATTCCCAGTGAGGCTGACGCATTGTTCCTGTCGCGCGAACGGGGTGGGGTAGATGAATATGACTTCAATGTTGCATTCAATGTTGAAGACCGCCTGTACTTCGGTGTGACGTTAGGAGCTTACGCTGTCGATTATAATAAGTATTCATTCTACGACGAGAATTACCAATATACTTGGGAA
Organism: uncultured Bacteroides sp.; assembly: GCA_905201685.1. Taxonomy (GTDB): domain Bacteria; phylum Bacteroidota; class Bacteroidia; order Bacteroidales; family Bacteroidaceae; genus Bacteroides. The sequence goes on from CAJKOW010000008.1 coordinate 44,407, forward strand.
GACGGAAACCAATACGAAGAAGGCTATTCGCTGGAAAGCTTCAACCGTATTCACGGAGCAGGTGTCGATCTGAAACTTGGAGCCATCTTCCGTCCGATAGAAGATTCGCCTTTGCGTGTTGGACTGGCTATCCATTCGCCAGTGTATTATAAGCTGACTTACACGACGGGTGCTTTGATGAGCACCGACCTGTATCTGCCGGCCGAAGACGGAAGCGAAGTGATGACCCATACTACGATAGATACGTACAGCGAACTGGGCGGACGGGATATGGATCGCGATTTCGGGCTTCAGACTCCATGGCTGTTCAATGTCAGCTTGGGATATACCGTAGGCAATTCGCTGGCATTGGGTGCCGAGTACGAGTACGAGGATTATTCTTCGATGAAGTTCTTCTATCCCGAAGGTGACGAGATGGCTTGGGAAACCGGTGAGTCTGACCTCTGCCTGAAGAGGGTAAGCACGGTTCGTCTGGGTGCCGAGTTTAAGCCTATACCTGCCTTTGCACTTCGTTTGGGATATAATTTCAGCAGTTCGGCGTTCAAGGACGACGCTATCAAAGCATTGCCGGCCAACTCCATCAATACCGACACCGACTTTGCCAACAGTGAATCGATGAACACCTTTACGGTCGGTATCGGCTATCGTGGTTCTAAAGTTTATGCCGACCTGGCTTATAAATATAATATGTATAAGTCGAAGTTCTATCCCTTCGTAGATGACTTGGGCGTATTGGCTGCAACTCGCGTGAACAACGAACGCAGTCAGGTGTTGTTTACGTTGGGTATGCGTTTCTAAAGAAAAATAAGTAGCGTTACATTTGCAAATAATCTTCTTCGGGCACGGAAAACCCGGAAAGCCGGCGAGAAGTTAATCTTCAGGCAAGCTTTCCGGGTTCCGTGCCCGTTTGTTTATGGAAGGGTGGATGGGGGCCATTACCAGTACCAGGCAATGCCGAAAGAGTAAGGAGACATTTCGGGGCCTTTATCCTTTTGGAACAGACTGGTGGTAGAATAACGTAAGTACAGACCGAAGTCACCATATCCGGCTTGAACCAGCAGGTTGACGCTTACGGGGCGTACGTACATGTCTTTTCCTACCCTTTGTTTTCCTCCTCCGTTGATGTGGGTGAACGATTTCACGCCGTGGCGTATCTCGAACTCCGGTCCGATGTTGAAGAATAGCTTGTCCTCTCTACCCAGTTTCTGTTGCCACTCCATGGTAATGGGAATACGGAAGAAAAAGTGGCGGAGGCGGCTGTTGCTGTAACTGTTTTCCTCATTGCTTTCGGCAAAATAGGCTTGTTTGTCCGTTTTCAGCAGGGCGCGATTTCCGTTGAAACTGAACGAACGGTATCCCCAGTTGACTCCAAAGTTCAGCCCCCAGTGAGGATTCTTACGGAAGTTGTGGGCCAGGGAGATGATATTGAATCCGAACTCCCACGACCGGGACAGGTTCAGATTGGCAGTTCCGTTGTTGTCGAAGGAAAGGAAGTCACTTCCCATTCGGCTGTATCCGATGAAGAGGCCGGAGTTATGTGGCTCATAGGCATTGTCTTTTTTCTTCGTGGGGATGAAGGGCAAGGCGTCGAGGAAAGTCCGTTTGTCCGGCTCCTCCACACGTTCCAGATAGACGCCTTCGTATATTTCCGTTTCTTTTGAATCTCCGTTGGCAGGCTGTTCTTCATAGATACGGATACGCATGTTACCGCTTCCTTTGCGGATGATGATGGAGTCGCCCTCGGTAGTGACGGTTGCCTGTTGTGGCTGGTTGTTCTGCTGTGCAGCAGCATAGCTTGCTGTCATGGAGAGCAGGCAGGCTAAGATTACATTCTTTGTCTTCATATTGTTTCGTTATGTTTTTGTTTTTACTTAACTTTCGCAAGCTCAAGTTGTAGTTGACAAGCAACAAGTTGACGAGTTAACAAGGCGTTTATAGCGAGCCGTTTCAAGCGTCACTTTATCAAACAGGGAGTTCCAGCCTAGTAGACTCGTTAACTGAAACCTTGTCAACTAATAAGTTGAGCACTTGCGAAACTTAAGGTTTTTATTGTTATTGTTCTTTATATAGCATGTTCATCAGTTCTTCTTCGTTGAGGCTCCCTTCGATGTAAACAAGGGTGGCCGTCGCCTTTTTACCCATTTTGAAGAGGATGTACCGTTGTTCTCCTTTCAGCTCCTGTAGTTGGTAATAGGCACTGCGCAGCACTCCGTCTTCCACCACCTCCTGTGTTTTGCTGACCTGTCCCGACTGTTCTCTGTCATGCTTCAGGCATTTCTGTATTTCGGTCAGGTACGGGGTCACGTCTTTGAAGACGAGGCTTTTGTACTTTGTCATTTTGTAGGATTTCAAAATCTTTCCGTTCAGTTCGACCATGGTGACGTTTTGCCGGTTTCCGAACTTGTCGAATAGGGTCGAGATCTGAAGCCCTTCCTGAGCCCGCAGTGTAAAGGCCGAAAGGCACAGAACGGCGGACAGGCACAATACATATTTATATAGTAATCTGAAACTCTTCATAACGTGTCGTTAAATTAAAATTGAAAAAGTAGATCGTTGACGTCTTCATCGGTCAGGTGAACGTTTTGCAAGGCTTCCATTGCTTTTTCCTTTATGAGTGCTTCGTCGGTGTAGCGCTTTCCGTCGATGATGACGTAGTTTTCGGGAGCTGCCGATACGGGAAACAGCTGCAGGCTGCCTATGAACAAGGCTATCGAGGCGGCTGCTCCTCCCACTATATAGAGCCAGCGGCGATGCTTGAAGAGATACTTCCGTCCGATAAGTTTCTTCTTTCCGGTATCTGTTTGTTCAAGATGGTGGGCTTTGACCTCCTGATCCAGACAAACGAACAGCGGACGATAGACTTGCAGGTCTTCGGGCACTTCCTCTTCAGTGAAAAAACGCCGGAGTTCCCGTTCCTCTTCGCAGGTAGTGTCCCCATCGAAGTATTTGTTGAGTAATTCATTTATTTTCATTGTTCGTTTCTCCTTTTCTTTGCTTGTATGGTTTGCAGGTATGTATCCCTTACTTTTTTGCGTGCCCGCGACAGGTTGCTCCGTATGGCTTCGGGCGAGCAACCGGTTATTTCTGCTATCTCATCTGTTTCATACTCTTCGATGTCTTTCATCTGAATGATGGTTTGTTGCAACGGAGGTAATGAACGGATGATGGCGCGCATCAGTTCTATTTCATCTTTTATCTCCAGCAGACGTTCCGGACTTGCTTCGTGCCCGACGTCTTGTACGCAGTCCAGCGATACGTATTCGTCGATTCGCTTGCTTCGCCTCAGGTCCATGCACTGGTTGTGCACCATTGTCATGGCAAAGGCTTCGATGCTCCGGTATTGTTGCAGTTCGTTCCGCAGTTTCCATAGCTTGAGCATGGTTTCCTGCACGACGTCTTCTGCATCATCCGGGTCATCGGTCAGTCTTCGGGCATAGTTTAGCAACTTGCTGCGAAGCGGTAGGACGGCTATTTTGAATTGTTTTAGTTCCATTTTCATTGATAAGACGCACAAAGATGGGAAACGTGACGCCAGAAATGCAATTTTTTTGCCCTGTAATTTACATATACGTAACATTTTCTTTCACTGGCGTTACATCCGGAAAATATTTTCAGGATGGAATATAAACGAAAGTTTCTGTAACAAAATTATGCTGTAAAAGTAGAACATATCAATTATCTTTGTTACACAAATGAGAAAGCATTACGTATATTAATCAATTTAATCACATGAAAACATCTAAACTGAATTTAGAATGGTTGTGTAACCGAAAGGCTGTGACATTACTTGCATGTATGTTGTTGTCTTCCGGAGTTTCACTCGTTGCAAAAGACAAGGCGCCCAAGAATGCGCCGGTGTTTACTAACTTTGTTTATCAGGGCAATGACAAGATTTATAAGGAGAATCCTTTGGAACCTGATGAGTTTTACAATCCGATTCTGCAGGGATGCTATCCTGATCCGAGCATTACGCGCAAGGGAAATGATTACTACCTGATCAACTCTTCGTTTGCCATGTTCCCCGGAGTGCCCATTTTCCATTCAACAGACTTGGTGAACTGGAAGCAGATCGGGCATGTGCTCGACCGCGAGTCGCAACTGAAGGTTGAAGATTGCGGCATCAGTTTCGGTGTGTATGCTCCAGCCATCTCCTATAACAAGAACAATGACACCTTTTACATGGTGACTACGCAGTTTTCGGGCGGCTTTGGCAATATGGTCGTAAAGACAAAGGATCCGATGAAGGGATGGAGCGATCCTATCAAACTGAAGTTTGACGGAATCGATCCTTCGCTGTTCTTTGACGACAACGGAAAGGCTTATCTGGTACACAACGACGCTCCCGACAGAGGAACAGAGCAGTACGAAGGTCATCGGGTCATTAAAATCTGGGATTACGATGTGGAGAATGACTGTGTAGTACCCGGTACCGATAAAATCATCGTAAACGGTGGTACCGATATCAAGAAGAAACCGATCTGGATCGAAGGTCCCCACCTTTATAAAAAGAACGGACGTTACTATCTGATGTGTGCCGAAGGTGGTACGGGCGGATGGCATAGCGAGGTGATTTTTGTGGCAGACGATCCGAAAGGGCCTTTCACTCCGGCTCCTTCGAATCCTATCCTGACACAGCGTTACTTCCCGAAAGACCGTGCCAATAAGGTGGATTGGGCCGGACATGCCGACCTGGTAGAAGGTCCGGACGGTAAGTACTATGGTGTCTTCCTGGCTATTCGTCCGAATGAAAAGGACATGGTGAATGCCGGTCGCGAAACGTTTATCCTGCCTGTAGATTGGAGCGGCGATTTTCCTGTATTCGAGAATGGTCTGATTCCGTTGGACTGCAAACTGAAATTGCCGAAAGGCGTTGAAAATAAAACTGGAAAAGACGGTTTCTTCCCGAACGGAAACTTCAAGTTCGAAGACAACTTTGCTTCTGACAGCCTTGACCTGCGTTGGATTGGTTTGCGCGGCCCACGTGAAAAATTCATCTCCATTGCCAAGAAGGGTGGACTGCAGATTACTCCGTTCACGACCAATATTAACGAGATGAAGCCGACTTCCACTTTGTTCTATCGTCAGCAGCACAGCAGTTTCTCGGCAGCTACGACATTGACCTTCAAGCCCAAAGCCGAAAACGAACTGGCCGGTTTGACCTGCTATCAGAACGAGCATTTCAACTACGTATTTGGCGTGACGAAAAAGGATAAGGACTATATGCTTGTTCTGGCAAAGACCGCCAAGGGGAAGACCACTGTAGTAGCTTCTACAAAGATCGACGTCAAGGCTCCTATCTCCTTGCAGGTTGTTGCCGATGGAAACGACTATCGTTTTAATTATGCAGTAGATGGCGGTGAGTATCAAAACTTGGGTGGAACTGTTTCAGGAGATATCCTTTCTACGAATGTAGCCGGTGGATTTACCGGTAGTTTGATTGGATTGTATGCAACGGTAGCAAACAATATAACGCTGTAAGCTTATGAAAAAACTTATATTCTCTATCATGCTCCTGTCCTCGGTTTGGGGATACGGAGCACAATGCCCGGCCGCCCAGGCTCCGGCAGATACAACAGAATTTGTAAATCCGATGATGTGGGCCGATGTTCCCGATCCGGATGTAATCCGCGTAGGCGACGATTTCTATCTGGTAAGCACAACCATGCACCTGATGCCCGGCGCGCCGGTGATGCACTCGAAGGACCTGGTCAACTGGGAGATTGCCAGTTATGTGTTCGACAAGCTGACAGACACCCCGCGCTACGACCTGAAAGAAGGTACGGCATACGGTCGTGGCCAATGGGCTACTTCCATCCGTTATCATAAAGGGACGTTCTACCTGTATTTTTCTCCCAACGACCAGCCCTATCGTGGATATGTTTATACGACGACCGATCCGTTTAAGGGTTGGAAACTTGCTGCCCGTACGCCGCATTTTCACGATGCTTCGTTGTTCTTCGACGATGACGACAGGGTATATGTCTTCTATGGGACGGGCGAAATGCGTGAACTGAAGCCCGACTTGTCCGACGTAATGCCGGGCAGTAAGCCCATCAAGGTGTTCGAACGCGATGCCAGCGAGAACGGTTTGCTCGAGGGCAGCCGCTTCATCAAGCACGATGGCAAGTATTATCTGCTGATGATTTCCTGGCCTCGGGGCGGGAAGCGTCGTCAGGTATGTTATCGTGCCGACAACATCACGGGACCTTATGAGAAGAAGGTCATTCTGGAGAGTGATTTCGGTGGCTTCCCCTACGTAGGTCAGGGAACGATTGTCGATGACAGCAAGGGCAACTGGTACGGAGTCATCTTCCAGGACAGAGGTGGAGTAGGACGTGTGCTTACGCTGATGCCTTGCCGCTGGATTGACGGATGGCCGATATTGGGCGATGAAAACGGTCGTGTGCCCTTGACAATGAAGAAGCCTGTACAGGGCTATCCTACCATTCCTTTGGTGGTAAGCGATTCGTTCGATGGCGACAAACTGGACATTCACTGGCAGTGGAACCACAATCCGGTGAATGATGCGTGGTCGTTGACCGAGCGCCCGGGCTATTTGCGGTTGAAGACTTCCAGAGTGGTCGATAACCTTTTCCTGGCACCGAATACGCTGACCCAACGTATGGAAGGTCCGCAATGTAGTGGAGTTGTCGCACTGGACGTTTCGCACATGAAGGACGGTGACGTCGCCGGTTTCTCGGCTTTCAATGGCGATTCGGGTCTGTTGTCGGTCATTGCCGAAGGCGGCAAACGCTATCTGACGATGTCCACCAATGTAGTTGACTTGCGCGATTCGGACAAAGCGGTGATGGGCGTAGCGGTTGACGAAAAAGAACGTATCGAGTTGAAGCAGGATGTGATCTATTTGCGTGTCGATGCCGATTTCCGTGTAAACAAGGACATTGCTACTTTCTACTACAGTCTGGACAATAAGAACTGGAAGAAGATGGGCACTGACTTCAAGATGATATTCGATTATCGCCGATTCTTTATGGGTACGAAGTTTGGCATCTTCAACTATGCGACCAAACAACTGGGTGGTTATGTGGACGTAGATTTCTTTAACTATACCCGGATGAAGTAAGTCGTCGAATCGCACACGAAGAATATTCGTAAAGCAAAGGGAAATGTTAGAAAACAGAAGAGGGTGAGGCCTTAGGCTTCACCCTCATTGTTTTGTATAAAACCCGCCTTGTCCTTGCCCGAAACCCGCCTTGTTTTTGTACAAAACCAGGCTTGTTTTTGCATGAAACCCGCCTTGTTTTGGCTTGAAACCTGACCCGTTTGGGTGCAAGCCTTACTTGGTGGTTTTCTGAGTCATCTTGGCATAAATAATAAGAGCGATGGCTGAGACAGCACCGATGCCGGTAAACCAGTACCAGATGTAATGTGCGTTTGCCGTCGCCGCCTCCCATTCGGCAGCAGATTCGAACAGGACCGGATCGGGGCAGTAGGCCGTAAGCAGGATGCCCGACAGCCCGAAGCCCAGTACGGATGCCAGGAACGAGTGCAGATGGCTGAAGCCTAAATAAAGTCCTTCTTCTCCTTTGGGAGCCTGCAGCGAAAAGAATTCCATGTAACGCGGAGAGATGAAGCACTCGGCTATGGCCTGAACGGCGATACCGGCAATCATCATTACGGTGATGGGATGCATGCCCATGATATCACCACTGAAGAGGTTTCCGGCAGCCATAATCAGCGCCGACAGCGGGATGAGGAACATGCCCACGGTCATCGAGGTCAAAGCCTTGCGACGTGCCATCAGTCGGGTGACAAGGTTGACCAGCAACACCACGACAAACGGATTGACATTGGCTATCCAGCCCGGGCGGGCCGTCTCGCCGGCCATACGGATTACATACTTGGGCATGGTGGCATACATCTGATGTTGAATCATCCAGAAGCCGGTGACAATCAGAATAAGGAGCAGCAGGCGTCCGTTAGTGAATACTTTCCCCAATCCTTTGAAAACCTCGGCCATGCTTTTGCCCTGACCGCTCGTATGGGTTGAGTGGAAAAACAGGAAGATGGTGCCCAACGCGACGAAGCACAGGGTTGCCGACAGAAAGTTGATGTAGATGTATGCCTGGTCGCCTATCACCGAACGGAGCGGGTCAACGAAGCACTTTCCGGTGAAGGCGCCGATATTGACCATCATGTAGAAGATGGAATATCCGCGTGCTCTCGTTTCCGACGTTGTTTCGCGTGCCACCGAAGCCGAAATGATGGACTTGATGAACGAGCCTCCTACGACAAGAATAATCATGATGGGGACGATCAGCATGCGCAGGGGGCTGGTTTCAATGCCCGTAAACTGTGTTTTTTCACCGTACGTCACCAGGCCCGATGATTCGAGCATCAAAGGCAGCATTCCCAAACCCAGGTATCCGATAGTCAGCAGTGTAAAGGCTATCAGAATGGCTTTCCGATAGCCTATTTTGTCGGCAAAAGCACCGGTAAACATGGGTAGGAAGTAAAGTCCGCCCGAGAATAATCCGGATATCAGACTGGATTCGAGGTCGTTAAATCCCAATGTGTTGGAAAGGTAGAGGGTAATTACGATAAAGATGGCGTAATAGGCCATACGTTCAAATAGCTCGGAGGCGTTGGCTGTCCAGAAGGCGCGCGAGAATTTGATCATTTTTTAATAAGACTCTTTTTTTATGGTTTGTACAATCATTCGTTTTTCGGACGCAAAGATAGGAAAACTGCGGAGATTTGAAAGGGAGATTGTCGTGAATGGCTTCGTTTTCTTGACCGAACGATTAAGAGTTCGGGAATATTCAGCTGCTAAAGATAGTAAGGAGGAACGCCGGGTTTCCGATAAGATATAGACTTCGTGGCGGGGGGGGGAGATAGAAAAA
>CAJKOW010000009.1 GCA_905201685.1 uncultured Bacteroides sp.
TTTAGGTAATAACAAAGCCCCAGCTTGTGAAAGTCGGGGCTTTGTGCTAAAAAAAAGAAGGTGTGCTTTTTGACACACCTCCTTTTTGTCTTTGACTTCCTATGACAAATCTAATTTCATTATGACTTTTATGCCCCTATACAAATAAAATTGGTACACGCCCTGATTTCCTAATCGGACATGTACCAATCTATGTCAAACTTTATACCGGTTTTCAGTACCCTTACTAAAAACCGTCTTTTATTGATTCATCAATTCGGGGAGGGTAAAGAATATTATTCTACATCCCATAAAATTCAATACCCCATCTCATGCAACGCCTTACACAACTGATCGGGACATGATGTAGGACGCCATCCACAACGGATACCTTCCAAACGTGCAATGACATCCTTTACCTGCATTCCCTTTACCAAACGCGAAATGCCTTGCAAATTACCATTACAACCGTCATAGAACTGCACATCCTTTACGATGCCATCCTCTACCTCCAAATCAATGCTACTGCTGCAAGTTCCTTGAGTCTTATATGTATAAGTCATTACTCTTCGGTCTCCTCGGGCTTCATATTCGTATAAACCGTCTGAACATCGTCAAACTCTTCCAGACGCTCTATCATCTTATTAATAGTCTCGCGATGTTCCGGCTCTACATCTTTCAAATCGTTCGGAATGTATGTGAAGTCACCACCCACATCTTCAAATCCACCTTCTTCAAGATGTTTTTGAATAGCAGCATAACTCTTGGGGTCGCCATAGATAGTTACTGTACCCTCTTCTTCATCCTCTTCATAATCTTCATCTACATCAAAATCGATCATATCAAGGATAAATTCTTCCATATCCATGCCGTCCTTCTTCTTAAAAGTAAATACGCACTTATGATCGAATAAGAAAGCCAGCGATCCCATTGTGCCCAAGTTTCCTCCAAACTTATTGAACACACTGCGTACATCAGCAACCGTACGTGTCGGATTATCAGTCAGCGTATCAACAAATATCGCTACCCCATGAGGGCCATATCCTTCATAAGTCATGCTCTTATAATCACTCTGATCTTTTCCTAAGGCATTCTTAATTGCACGTTCAATGTTATCCTTCGGCATGTTCTCGCGCTTACAGGTAGCAATCACCGAACGCAACGCCGGGTTATTTTCCGGTTCCGGGCCACCAGCCTTCACAGCTATGGCAATTTGTTTACCCAGTCTAGTAAATGTTTTGGCCATATGGCCCCATCTTTTCAGTTTTGTAGCTTTTCTATATTCAAACGCTCTTCCCATTGGTTTATTATTTTTAAATTGTTATATTACCTTTTTTAATGTCTTAATCTTCCGAATCAAGTCATACACTTCAAATACGAGATACATCCAGTTTGTCAATTCCGGTCCTTATACATCCTTATGAGTACTGCGACCAAGAACTTTATTTTAAGCCACTGCACCACTCATATACCTAAATACATATGCAAAGCAAGCAATGGCAAGCAAACGAACGTTCCATGTATATCTTCTATCGTCAGAATCTGCGTACAACTCAAAACTTTTTTCAAGAATGCATTATCTTAATTTAGCACCAAGTTTCGTCTCAAGGTTTTTAATAAGTTTCTGCATTATCTTGTCTATCTGCTTGTCGTTAAGAGTTGCATTATCGTCCTGCAACAAGAAGCTCACCGCATACGACTTCTTTCCGGCTTCCAGATTCTTACCTTCGTAAACATCGAACAAAGATACTTCCTTCAGCAGTTTTTTCTCAGTCTCATACGCGATTTTTTCTATCTCGGCAAACTGAACTTTCTTATCGAGCAATAAAGCCAAGTCACGTTTAACAGCAGGGAATTTTGTCAGCTCAACATAGTTCACCTTTACATTTCTGATGGCTTTCAACAATTCTGTCCAATTGATATCTGCAAAATACACCTCACTGTCGATATCGAAAACTTTCAGTATTTTATGGGAAACAATACCCCAAGAAGCCAGTACTTTTCCACCCCTTGTCTGTACAGATAAAGATGCAGCAAATATATCATTATTGGACACATTTACCACCAAGTCACGCATATGCAAACCTACGCGGTTGAATATGTTCTCAACATAGGCTTTTAACTCATACACCGAACTGTCCTCATCGGCATGCGCCCACGAGTTGGATACTTTTTTACCTGTAACCCAAAGTCCCAAATGATAATCCTCGGCATAAGCAGCCAAAGCCTTCTCGGGATTCTTCTTTTCTTCGTGATAATAGTAACAGTTTCCGTACTCGAAGAACTTCAGATCAGCATTCTTCCGGTTCGCATTATGGGCAATACTTTCCAATCCACCAAACAGCAAGGTCTGCCTCATCGCATTAAGATCGGTACTCAATGGATTCATCAGCATGACCAAATTCTTCGACGGATAGCTTTCTAACCCATCATAATAGGCAGCTCTTGTCAATGAGTTGTTCAGTATCTCATTAAAGCCACAACCAACCAACTGCTCGGCTATCAGGTTCTGCAATTTGTTTGATTTGTCATGTTCACCCTTAACCGTCAAACATGACTTCAGACTTGCCGGTATCTCTACATTATTATAACCGTAAATCCGCAAAATATCTTCAATGACATCGCAATCTCTCTGTACATCCACGCGATAGGGAGGCACATCCAAAACAAGTCCGTCAGAAGTTTCTTCCACGATTTTCATTTCCAGACTTGTAACAATACTCTTGATGGTCTCTACGGGAATTGTCTTACCTACTAAAGAATGTACTTTTTCATAAGGAAGGCTTACTCTGAAATCACTGAAATCAGCCGAACATACATCCTTGATATCACAAGAAATTGTTCCACCAGCCAGTTCCTTCACCATCAAAGCTGCCAGTTTCAGGCAATAGATTACTGAATTGGGATCGATTCCACGTTCAAAACGGAACGATGCATCAGTGTTCAGCCCATGACGACGTGCTGTTTTACGCACCCATGTAGGATGGAAATAAGCACTCTCCAGGAAGACATCCTTGGTCGCTTCGGTAGAGCCTGAATTCAGTCCGCCGAACACACCGGCAATACACATGGCCTCTTCACGATTGCAAATCATCAGATCGCGTTCGCTCAGCTTGCGTTCTACGCCATCCAATGTCACAAAAGGTGTACCTTCGGGCATCGTCTTTACAACAACCTCTCCACCTTTAATCATGTCGGCATCGAAACAGTGCAAAGGCTGACCGAAAGCATGAACTATATAATTGGTAATATCTACTACATTATTTATAGGGCGCAATCCGATAAGGCGCAACTTGTTCTGCAACCACTCCGGACTTTCCTTTACTGTTACACCTTTTACCGTCACACCGGCATATCTCGGACATGCTTCGGTATTTTCTACAGTCACCTGAATATCCAGATCGTGATTATCAACAGCAAACGCCTCAACCGAAGGACGCTTCAATGTTGTCTGCTTGCCATTCTGTACCAAGTATGCATACAGGTCACGAGCTACTCCATAATGCGAGCATGCATCCGCCCGGTTCGGCGTGATGTCTACTTCGAGCACATAATCGCTTTTAATATTATAATATTCTTTGGCAGGAGTACCCGGTACGGCATTTTCCGGCAGAACAATGATTCCGGCATGATCCGTTCCGATACCAATCTCATCTTCCGCACAAATCATACCATTAGATTCCACACCACGCAGTTTCGACTTCTTAATGGTAAAACATTCGTCACCGTCATACAATTTTGTTCCCAGCGTAGCTACTACGACCTTTTGTCCTGCTGCCACATTGGGAGCGCCACATACGATCTGTACAGGTTCGCCCTGTCCCAGATTTACAGTCGTAACGTGCATATGATCCGAGTTCGGATGGGGTTCGCATGTCAGCACTTCTCCAATCACCAAACCTTCCAGACCACCTTTAATCGTCTGTACTTCTTCTACACTTCCCGTCTCAAGTCCAATCGAGGTAAGCGCAGCTGCTACTTCTTCCGGTGTCAAGTCAAAATCGACATACTCTTTCAGCCAATTATAAGAGATATTCATATTATTATTTTTTTATTGTTATCAAAAGTGACCTGCAAAGTTAATAAGAATTTTTGGTTGACAGAGAATTATGGGAGAAGAATTTCACATTCCTCCCACCTCCACTCTTCACAGCCTATACACAGACTATAAAGAATTTACTATAACTTAAATCCGGTCACATGTAAAGCGAAACCACGACCAGAACAACGCGAAGAACAAAACGTCTACAGTCTCTTCAGCAATTCCTCCAACAACCGGTCTTTTACTTCCTGCATCGGCACTTCATGTCCCAGTTCCTTCTGAAGCGACGTAACCCCTTTGTCCACAAAGCCGCAGGGATGAATATAGCTAAAATAGCGCAAATCCGTATTCACATTCAAGGCCAGCCCGTGCATGGTCACATAACGGCTGCACCGCACTCCGATGGCACAAATCTTACGTGCTGTCGGCTTGTCGCCATCCAGCCACACACCTGTAGCCTTTTCGACCCTTCCCGCAACAACACCATACGACGCACAGACAGCTATCACTGCCTCTTCCAGCAACCCGATGTACGACCTTACATCCAAAGCAAACTCTTCCATATTCAGAATAGGATAACAGACTTGCTGTCCCGGTCCGTGAAAAGTAATATCACCACCCCGATCAACATGATACAGCGTAGCTCCTATCCGGTTCAGCTGTTCTTCACCCAGCAACATATTCTGTTCCTTTCCACTACGTCCCAAAGTATATACAGGCGGATGTTCGCAAAACACAATATGATTCACATACTCAGTTCCAGCCAACTTGGCTTCCACCAGTTTGTCAAAATACTCCTTCTGCCGCTGCCATGCTTCGGCATAAGAAATCAGTTTCCAGTCTATCGGTTCTATTTTCATGGAAGCAAAAATAAAAAGTTTTTTTTCAATTCGAAAAGAATCCGAATAAATTTATATTTCGAAAATATACGCACCTCCCCTCATCCTGCCACCTTTAGAGAAAGTTCCGTCTTCCTTCCATTTTTTCCTTTTTCCATACAATTGGTTCATCAATATATTCTATATTTGTCCTTAAAGAGCATTGATCAACAAATTGATTATAAAACAAAAACTGATATGAAAAAGCAAACTGTCAGCCAATTCATCTTTCTGCTTACAGCAAGCATTTTTTTCTTCTCGTGCGGTAACAAGATGAACAAAAACACAGGTTCATTAGAGTTCGACAGCATTCAAGTAAACGAGACTGCCCACCTTTTCGGAGATACAGCCAAGCCCGCATGCAATCTGGTTATCAACTTTACATTTGCCAGCCAGTCGTCCGACCCTCGCCTAAAGGATAGCCTCAACACATATTTCCTATCTGTCTGCCTGGGCGACAAATACCTCGCCATGCAACCCGAGAAAGCCATCGAACAATATACCCAAAAATACATCAGCGATTACCGGTCCGATTTAGAGCCACTCTATCAGAAAGAGAACAATGATACTTCGTCTGATGTCGGAGCATGGTATTCCTATTATAAACACCTACAGAGCAACGTGCAATATTATGCCAAAGATCTGTTAGTATACCGTTTCCGTTACGAAGAATATACAGGAGGAGCACACGGTATATATATGACTTCCTTCCTCAATCTTGACCTCCGCACCATGCGTCCTATTCGTCTGGACGACCTTTTTGCCGAAGGATACGAAGAGTCTCTGACCGACCTGCTCTGGAACCAGCTAATGGCTATCCACAAAGTTACATCGCGCGAAGAGCTCGAAGAAATGGGATATGCCAGCACAGGCGAGCTGACACCTACCGAGAATTTCTATCTGACCAAGGAAGGCATTACATTTTATTATAATGTATACGACATCGCTCCCTACGTAATGGGAGCCATCGAAATCAGCTTGCCATGGGAAATGATGCAGCACTTGCTAAGCGACAGCCTTCAAATTACAGAATCCGTCAGATAAGACAAGAACAACCAGAAATTAATCTGCAACATTAAAGTAATCAAGAAGGCAATGGACATTATTTTAAAATATTTTCCCGACCTGACAGCCGAACAAAAGACACAGTTCGCTGCTCTTTACGACCTGTATACCGACTGGAACTCTAAAATAAATGTAATCTCCCGCAAAGATATTACAAATCTATATGAGCACCATGTACTCCACTCATTAGGAATAGCCCAGGTGATCCGTTTCCGCCCCGGCACCCGTATTATGGACTTAGGTACCGGAGGGGGATTCCCGGGTATTCCGCTGGCCATTCTTTTTCCCGAATCACATTTCCATCTGGTAGACAGCATCGGGAAGAAAGTACGTGTAGCCAGCGAAGTTGCCAACAGCATCGGATTAAAGAACACGACTTTCTGCCACGAACGTGCCGAAGAAGAGAAACAGAAGTTTGATTTCGTCGTGAGCCGTGCCGTCATGCCCCTTGCCGATCTGATAAAGATCATCCGCAAAAACATTGCTTCCGAGGGGCGAAATGCCTTGCCGAACGGGCTTATCTGCCTGAAAGGTGGTGAACTGGCAAACGAGACTTTGCCATTCAAGCAAAGAACCGCCATATGGGATCTGAAAGATTATTATAAAGAAGAATTTTTCGAGACCAAAAAAGTAGTCTATACAGCCATATAAACCAGACTGCATTTTCACTTGTAAATCCTCTAATCTATAAATCAGAAAATCATACAAAAAAAAAGATGAAAATTAAAAGATTTGAATTCAATATGTTCCCCGAGAACTGCTACGTGTTATGGGACGAAACGCGCGAAGCAGTTGTCATCGACCCCGGGTGCTTCTACGAAGAAGAGAAGCAGGCACTCAAAGGATTCATTACCAGCTTCCAGCTGAATATAAAACATCTGCTCAATACCCACCTGCACCTTGACCACATCTTTGGCAACCCCTTTATGCTGAAAGAATTTGGCCTGAAAGCCGAAGCCAATCAGGCCGATGAGTATTGGATAGATGAAGCTCCCAAGCAAAGCCGGATGTTTGGATTCCAGCTTCAGGAAGCTCCTGTCCCGTTAGGTAAATATCTGCACGACGGCGACATCATCACCTTCGGAAACACCCAGCTCGAAGCTATCCACGTACCCGGGCACTCACCCGGCAGCTTGGTGTACTATTGTGCCGCCGAACATTGCATGTTCTCGGGCGACGTACTATTCCAAGGCAGTATCGGACGTGCCGATCTGACAGGAGGCAATTTCGATGAACTGATAGAGCACATCTGCAGCCGCCTGTTTGTGCTACCTAACGAAACTGTTGTTTATCCAGGACACGGCGCACCCACTACCATTGGTATCGAAAAAGCCGAAAATCCATTCTTCAGATAAACCATATTATCTTGCTTGACAAAAAAAGGAACCGAATTAAAAAACATTTTTAATCAATATAGATATGAAAAACGACTTATTGATCAATCGCCACATTGGGATTACTCCCCAGGATGAAGAGACTATGCTACGCAAAATAGGCGTTAGCAGCCTTGATGAACTGATAGACAAGACCATTCCGTCCAATATCCGCTTAGACAAGCCTCTCGACTTGCCCGAACCTATGACTGAATATGAATTTGCAGGCCACATTGCCCAGCTGGCCTCGAAAAACAAACTTTATACTACATATATAGGTATGGGTTGGTATGGCACCATCACCCCGGCGGTTATCCAACGTAATGTTTTCGAAAATCCAGTATGGTATACATCTTATACTCCTTATCAGACTGAAGTTTCCCAAGGACGTCTGGAAGCCCTAATGAACTTCCAGACCGCAGTATGCGACCTGACCGGAATGCCGCTCGCCAACTGCTCCCTCCTCGACGAAGGAACCGCAGCAGCCGAAGCCGTCACCATGATGTACGCTCTCCGCTCGCGCGCACAACAGAAAGAAGGAGCGAATACCGTTTTTGTAGACGAAAGCATTTTCCCGCAGACCTTGGCCGTAATGACAACCCGCGCCATCCCGCAGGGCATTCGCCTTACTGTAGGACGTTATAATGAAATGGAACTGACTCCCGACATATTTGCCTGCGTAGTTCAATACCCCAATGCCAGCGGTAACGTTGAGGATTATCGCAGTTTCGTTGAAAAAGCCCATGCTGCCGGTTGCAAAGTAGCTGTAGCTGCCGACATCCTGAGTCTGGCCCTGCTCACTCCTCCGGGCGAATGGGGTGCTGACATTGTCTTCGGATCGACACAGCGCTTGGGTACTCCGATGTTCTACGGCGGACCGTCGGCTGCCTATTTTGCCACACGCGATGAATACAAACGCAACATGCCCGGACGTATCATCGGATGGTCGCGTGACAAATACGGTAAGCTGTGCTACCGCATGGCCCTACAGACACGTGAACAGCACATCAAGCGCGAGAAGGCTACATCCAATATATGTACAGCTCAAGCCCTGCTTGCCACCATGGCCGGATTCTATGCCGTATACCATGGCCAGGAAGGCATCCGCAACATAGCCGAACGCATCCATAGCATCACCGTATTCCTGGAGAAAGCGATCAGTAAACTGGGCTTCCGCCAACAGAATACACAATACTTTGATACCCTGCGTTTCGCCCTGCCCGACAATCTGTCGGCCCAGCAAATACGCACCATTGCCCTGAGCAAAGAAGTCAATCTGCGGTACTTCGATAACGGCGACGTCGGATTCAGCATCGACGAAACCACCGACATTGCCGCAGTCAATGTCCTGCTCTCCATATTCACCATTGCTGCCGAGCAAGACTGGCACAAAATCACCAGCATCCCCGACAGCAGTATTCTGCAGGATAGCATCAAACGTAAAACGCCGTTCCTGACTCATGAAGTATTCTGCCTGTACCACACGGAAACAGAAATGATGCGCTACATCAAACGTCTGGATCGTAAAGATATATCGCTGGCACACTCCATGATTTCGCTTGGTTCGTGCACCATGAAACTGAATGCTGCAGCCGAGATGCTTCCATTAAGCCGTCCGGAATTCATGAACATTCACCCGTTTGTCCCCGAAGACCAGGCAGAGGGTTACCATGAACTTATCAACAATTTGAGCGATGAACTGAAAGTCATCACCGGATTTGCAGGTGTCAGCCTGCAACCCAACTCTGGCGCAGCAGGCGAGTATACAGGATTGCGTGTCATCCGCGCCTATCTGGAAAGCATCGGTCAAGGCCACCGCAACAAGATTCTGATACCGGCCTCAGCCCATGGAACCAATCCCGCATCAGCCATTCAGGCAGGTTTCACCACCGTAACATGTGCCTGCGACGAACACGGCAATGTCGACATGGCAGACCTTCGTGCCAAAGCCGAAGAGAACCGTTCCGACCTTGCTGCCCTGATGATTACCTATCCTTCTACGCACGGAATCTTCGAAACCGAAATTGTAGAAATCTGCAAGATCATCCACGATTGCGGTGCACAAGTCTATATGGACGGAGCCAACATGAACGCCCAGGTCGGCCTGACCAGCCCCGGCTTCATCGGTGCCGACGTCTGCCACCTGAACCTGCACAAGACCTTTGCTTCACCTCACGGTGGCGGTGGCCCGGGTGTAGGTCCTATCTGCGTAGCCAGCCACCTGGTTCCTTTCCTCCCCGGACATCACATGTTTGGCAATGCAGCCAACGAAGTTTCGTCTGCTCCGTACGGTAGTGCAGGTATTCTGCCTATCACTTATGGCTACATCCGCATGATGGGTGCCGAAGGCCTGACACGCGCCACCAAGATAGCCATACTTAATGCAAACTACCTGGCCGCTTGCCTGAACGATACTTACGGAATCGTATATCGTGGTGCTAACGGTTTTGTAGGTCACGAAATGATACTCGAATGCCGGAAGATTCACGAGGAAACAGGCATCAGCGAAAACGACATCGCCAAGCGTCTGATGGATTACGGCTATCATGCTCCTACCCTCTCATTCCCTGTTCATGGCACGTTGATGATCGAGCCAACCGAAAGCGAAAGCCTGGCCGAACTCGACAACTTTGTTCAAGTGATGCTATCCATCTGGAATGAAATTCAGGAAGTGAAAGACGGAACAGCAGACAAGACCGACAACGTACTGGTCAACGCTCCGCATCCCGAATACGAAGTCGTAGCGGACCAATGGGATCACTGCTACAGCCGTACCAAAGCTGCCTATCCGACAGAGAATGTACGCGAAAACAAATTCTGGATCAACGTAGCCCGCGTAGACAACACTCTGGGCGACCGCAAACTGCTTCCTACACGTTATGGAACATTCGAGTAAACCGAATCCGTTAACGGAAAAGAAGTAATATATAAAGAACTGGAACTGGTTATCAATGGCATCATTGATAGCCAGTTTTTTTATATCTGCCGGTTCTGTTTTATTCCCTCCCCAACGAAAAGCAAGCCAATTTTCCTCCCCCCTCCTCCTGCTACCCTTGTAAAGTATTCCTTTCGGAACACAAAAAGAGTCAATCTGGTAAACTACATTCAGAGAGAAAAACATATTTTTGCAACCTGTTTATCGGCTTCTGTTTTATCACACACCACCTCTCAGAGAAGAGTATCACACTATACAAACAGTCCGAGCGATCATACAGCTTTTTATTATTAACGTAAGATATAGACATGAAGCATTCCCTACTTTACATCATTTCGGCAAGTTTGCTGCTAGCCGGTTGCGACATGATAGATTATCATCCTTACGATGTACGAATAAGCGGTGAAACAAATGTCAATGCACACAATATCGAAGAAATCGAGGCACGCTGCCTGGGCAAAGACACCCTACGGATCGTCACAATGAGTGACTCACAGCGATGGTACGACGAGACGGAGGATTTTGTCGAACATCTGAATCAGCGAAACGATATTGACTTTGTGATACATGGAGGCGACATGAGCGACTTCGGAGTCACCAACGAATTCCTGTGGCAACGCGACATTATGAATAAGCTGAACATACCCTACGTCACGCTGATTGGCAACCACGACTGTCTGGGAACTGGCGAAGAAGCCTACAGAGCCATTTTCGGTAATCCCAATTTCAGTTTCATTGCCGGACGTGTCAAGTTTGTCTGCCTGAATACCAATGCCCTCGAAAACGACTATTCGCAGCCCATCCCCGACTTCGAATTTCTGGAAAACGAAATTCACAACCGCAGGGATGAATTTGACAAGACTGTCATATCCATGCACGTACGCCCGTATGCCGACCAGTTCAACAACAATGTGGCACGGGTATTCGAACGGTATGTCATCGAGTTTCCAGGCATTCAGTTTTGTACTGCAGGCCACGAACACCATCTTTTTGAAGAAGAACTTTTCGAGGACGGAATCATGTACTATATGAGCGACTGCATGAAACACCGCAACTATTATATTTTCACCATAACACCTGAAGGCTATGAAAGAGAAGTGGTATATTATTAAAAAAGGCATTCCCTATTGCCTTGCTCTACTCCTGTCCGCATTCGCATTTCCGCTTCAAGCACAAATAGAGCAGGAAGACAGCGTAAGAATCATCAATCGCGAACCCGCCGATTCTTCCACCATCCAGCAGGCAGAACTTCAGCACGATACCGTCTGGATAGTAAAACACGATACGATATGGGCACCACTGACCGACGAAGACATGCCACAGTATCAAAACAAATACGACCATCGCATCCGCCGCTACCGCAACCGCTGGGAAGCCCTGATACCTGTATACAGCAAAATTCAGTTTGCAGGCAATATAGGCCTCGTATCGGTGGGACCTGGTTGGGACTATGGACGTCACAATCAGTGGGAGACAGACATGCTTTTCGGCATTCTGCCTAAATATGAATCGAGGAAAGCCAAACTTACCTTCACTTTAAAACAAAATTATATCCCTTGGGACTTACGCATCAAAGAAAGTCCGTTCAGCATCAACCCGCTTACGTGCGGCATGTATGTGAATACCGTATTTGGTGATGACTTCTGGGTGAACGAGCCGGACCGTTATCCTAAAGGTTATTATGGCTTTTCGTCCAAAATACGCTTTCATGTTTTCTTAGGGCAACGAGTCACGTTCAACATCGACCAAAAACATCGGTTTATGGCTAAACAAATCAGCCTGTTCTACGAAATCAGCACATGCGACCTCTACGTGATAAGCGCATTTACCAACAAATATCTGAAGCCCAAAGATTACCTGAGCCTTTCATTCGGCATAAAGATGCAGCTGATATAAACTGGATGTACGCCACCGACCTGCCAAGAGATTTTTTATAACCCAAGCGCAACGAGGCAAAAAGAGCAAGGCTCTGTAGCTCAAACGCTTGCAGTTTCCATTCGTTCCCTACCTTGGAAACTGTCGTTTCCTCTTTGGGGAACGGCCGTAACCTCCTTGGGGAACGAGAGTTTCCCCTTGAGGGAACGGACGTAACCCCAGGAGGATACGGACATAACCCCACGGGAATTCGGACATAACCCCACTGTTATCCCTGACGGAAACCTACGGTTGGAAAATAAAGAGCAAAGCCGCGCGTACCGCAATCGGGCAACTTCCGGCCCAGCGCCGAAAATATCCTCCGGACAAAGCTTGCGTTTCAGATTTAATTCGTACTTTTACCCTCTCTGTAAAGGCTCTCCAAGCATATGGCTCGCGAAGCCCGAATAAACAAAGCTTACCAGAAATAAGGATGAACAGAAAATACGGAAAGATTCTCATAGTTGACGACAACCAGGGAGTACTCGCAGCATTGCAATTACTGCTAAAGCCCTACTTCGATACCATAAAAGTACTTTCTTCGCCTGTCACACTGCCCTCCGTCATCAACGAGGAAAAATGGCAAATAATCCTGCTCGACATGAATTTCACAGCAGGCATCAACACGGGCAATGAAGGGCTCTACTGGCTGCACGAAATCAAAAAGGCTGCCCCCAAGCTGCCCGTTGTGCTCTTTACTGCCTATGCCGATATTGACTTAGCCGTGCGGGGCATGAAAGAGGGAGCGGCCGACTTCATCGTCAAGCCCTGGGACAACCGCAAAGTCATCGAAACCCTGATACGCGCCATAGAAGACGGGCAACCGGCTAACAACACCAACCGGAAAAAACCGAAAACAGAAAAAGACAGCATGTATTGGGGAGAAAGTCCCGCCATGAAGCACTTGCAGTTACTGGTACAGAAAGTCGCCGCAACCGATGCCAACATACTGATAACCGGCGAAAACGGTACCGGCAAAGAGATGCTGGCACGCGAAATACACCGACTGTCCCACCGCCACCAGCACGAAATGGTGTGCGTAGATATGGGGGCCATCACCGAGAGCCTGTTCGAAAGCGAGCTCTTCGGCCACATCAAAGGCGCTTACACCGACGCACATGCCGACCGTGCCGGCAAGTTTGAATCGGCCGACCAGAGTACCCTCTTCTTAGACGAAATAGGCAACTTGCCCTATCACCTGCAAGCCAAACTGCTGACAGCCATCCAGCGCCGCAGCATTGTCCGTGTAGGCAGCAACACCCCGGTTCCTGTCAACATCCGCCTAATTTGCGCCACCAACCGCAATCTTCAGGACATGGTACAAAGGAACGAATTCCGCGAAGACCTGTTGTACAGAATCAACACGATACATCTGGAAATCCCGCCGCTCAGGCAACGCCCCGAAGACATTGTTCCGCTGGCCGAAATGTTCATTACCCGCTTCTGCAAACGCTACGACAAGCCACTGGTCAGCCTCACCGAAAGCGCCCAAGCCAAGCTGAAGCAGCATCCCTGGTATGGCAACATCCGCGAACTGGAACACACCATCGAAAAGGCCGTCATCATCTGCGATGACACCTGCTTGCCTGCCGAGCTGTTTCAACTGACCTCCCATCAGGAGAAAAGTCCGGAAATGCCGGCCTCGACCTTGGAAGAAATGGAGTTCAAGATGATTCGCAAAGCACTGGACAGCTGCAACGGCAACCTGTCTGCCGTAGCCGCCCAACTGGGAATCAGCCGCCAGACCCTATACAACAAAATGAAGAAGTTCGGACTCTAACAAACTGTTACGCGAATGAAGGAAAAAGATCCAAGACAATACTATCCGTTCCGGGTGGGCGTCAGTCTGCAGGTGACTTTCATGGCAGGTTTCTTCTGGGCAACGCTCCTGTGGCATCCCCTGCCCCTCCCAAGATTCCTCAATCCTACTTTTTGGGCCCTTGTGTTCACCGCCCTCTTGCCCGTCGCCCTATACTGGCAACACCGGCTTTACCGCCGCCACATACGCAACGTACTCTTTCTGCTCGATGCCATTGAAAACAATGACAACTCCATCCACTTCAACGAGGACGACCACAACCGGGAAAACCGGATAGTCAACCGGGCATTGAACAAAGTGGCATGCATCCTGCACAACGTCAAGAAAGAAACCATCCAAAAGGAGAAATACTACGAGCTGATTCTGGGCTGTGTCAACACCGGCATCGTAGTGCTGAACGAAAACGGAGCCGTCTATCAAAAGAACGATGAAGCCCTACGGCTGCTGGGCATCAATGTGTTCACCCACGTCAAGCAGCTTAGCCGCGTGGACTCCCGACTGACGGACACCATCAGCCAATGCCGCCCGGGCGACAAACTGCAGATTGCTTTCAGCAACGAGCGCGGCACGGTCAACCTGTCCGTACGCGTCAGCGGTATAGTGGTTCGCGACGAGTCTCTGCGCATTCTTGCCCTGAACGACATCAACAACGAACTGGACGAAAAAGAAATCGATTCGTGGATCAGGCTCACCCGTGTCCTGACACACGAAATCATGAATGCAATGACTCCCATCACCTCGCTCAGCGATACGTTGCTGCACCTTGTCGCCCAACCGGGCAAAGCGGACGAAGCCTCAACCCCAACGGTAGAAGAAGAAATACGCAACGGACTGCAAACCATCAGCAGTACCGGCAAGGGATTGCTCGCATTTGTCGAAACCTACCGGAAGTTCACCCGAATCCCGACGCCGGAGCCATCTCTGTTCTACGCCAAAGGATTCATTACACGAATGATCGAGTTGGCCCGGCACCAGCATCCCGACGCACACATCACATTCCAGACCGATGTCGCCCCCGAGGACCTCATCATCTATGCCGACGAGAACCTGATAGCGCAAGTCGTCATCAACATTCTGAAAAATGCCATACAGGCCATCGAGTCATCTCCCAACAAGGAAGCCGACACGGGTTGCATACGCATACGCGCCTATTGCAACGACTCCGAAGCCATATTCATAGAGATTTCGAACAACGGGCCGCTGATTCCTCAGGAGATTGCCGAACACATCTTCATCCCCTTCTTCACGACCAAAGAGGGCGGAAGCGGCATCGGCTTAAGCATATCCAGACAAATCATGCGCCTGTCGGGTGGCAGCATTTCCCTTTTGCCCGGAAAAAAAACCACCTTTGTTTTAAAATTCAACTAAAGTTTGCTATCTTTGTATTCTCCTAACAATTTATTATTCAACAACATGATTTTTACAGCAGAAAACATCCTTCTTATCGGTTCTATTTTACTTTTTGTCAGTATCGTTGTCGGAAAGACCGGCTACCGTTTCGGAGTACCAGCCTTGTTGCTCTTCCTCATGGTGGGCATGGCCTTTGGCAGCGACGGACTGGGATTGCAGTTCCACAATGCACAGGAGGCACAGTTCATCGGTATGGTTGCTCTGAGCGTCATCCTGTTTTCGGGCGGTATGGATACCAAGATAAGCGAGATTCGCCCCATCCTGTGGCCGGGTATCGTATTGTCTACAGCGGGCGTACTGCTTACAGCCCTGTTCACCGGACTCTTCATCTGGTGGCTTTCGGGCATGAGCTGGACCAACATTCACTTCCCGCTTATCACCAGCCTGCTGCTGGCCGCTACCATGTCTTCTACCGATTCGGCCTCCGTATTCGCCATACTGCGTTCGCAGAAGATAAACCTGAGGCACAACCTGCGTCCCATGCTCGAACTGGAAAGCGGAAGCAACGACCCGATGGCCTACATGCTTACCATCGTGCTGATACAGTTCATCCAGTCGTCGGGGATGGAAACCGCACACATACTGGGCTCGTTCATCGTGCAGTTCATCGTCGGAGCCGGCGCCGGTTATCTGCTGGGAAAGCTGGCCATCCTCATGCTGAACAGAATCAACATCGATAACCAAGCGCTCTATCCGATTCTGCTGCTGGCATTCGTATTCTTCACCTTCTCCCTCACCGACCTGCTGAAGGGAAACGGCTATCTGGCTGTCTACATAGCCGGCATGATGGTGGGTAACGCCAAGATAATGTATAGGAAAGAAATATATACCTTTATGGACGGACTGACATGGCTGTTCCAGATCATCATGTTCCTGTGTCTGGGACTTCTGGTCAATCCGCACGAAATGCTCGAAGTAGCCTGCGTGGCCTTGCTCATCGGTGTATTCATGATTCTGATAGGCCGTCCGCTCAGCGTCTTCCTTTGCCTGCTGCCTTTCGGTAAAAAAATAACGCTCAAATCGCGTCTGTTCATCTCATGGGTCGGACTGCGCGGAGCTGTTCCCATTATTTTTGCCACCTATCCCGTAGTAGCCAATGTGCCGGGCTCTGATGTCATCTTCAACATTGTCTTCTTCATCACCATCGTCTCGCTCATCATCCAGGGAACTACCGTATCGCGGGCTGCCCGATTGCTGGGCCTCTCCATCCCGATGCCCAAAACAGGCAACGACTTCGGTGTGGAACTGCCCGATGAAATAGACTCCGACCTGAAAGATATGACCGTCACTCCGGAAATACTGGCACAGGGCGACACCCTGAAAGACATGAACCTGCCTCAGGGAACACTGGTGATGATTGTAAAAAGAGGCGACGAATACCTCATTCCCAATGGAAGCCTGAAGCTGCATGTAGGCGATAAACTACTGCTCATTTCGGAGAAAAGTAAAAACTAAAAAACATGAACTGCTTGTTTCGCATTGGTATAAGCCCTATATTTGCACGGTTTTAACTAAAGTGTGCCGATTTAACAAATGGAACAGAAACAGCAGTTCATTGACTACATTGAGCAAAGCATCATACAAAACTGGGACAGAAATGCCCTGACAGATTATAAAGGCGCCACATTGCAATACAAAGATGTTGCCCGGAAAATAGCCAAATTCCACATCGTATTGGAAAGTGCCAACATTAAGCCCGGCGATAAGATTGCCGTTTGCGGACGCAACAGTGCACATTGGGCCGTGGCCTTTCTTGCAACCCTGACCTATGGTGCAGTCATTGTCCCCATACTTCACGAATTCAAGGCTGACAACATACACAACATTGTCAACCACTCCGAAGCCAAGCTGCTGTTTGTCGGCGACCAGATATGGGAAAACCTGAACGAAGACGCCATGCCGCTGCTGCTGGGCATTGTGCTGATGCCGGACTTCAACCCGGTAGTCTGCCGCGACGAACGGCTGATGGAAGCGTTCGAGCATCGCAATGCTATCTACGGGCAACGCTACCCCAAGAATTTCCGTCCGGAACACATCTGCTACCGCAAAGAGGCTTCACCCGAAGAACTGGCAGTCATCAACTATACATCAGGCACAACAGGCTATTCGAAAGGAGTCATGCTGCCCTATCGCAGCCTGTGGTCCAACATTGCTTATTGCCACGAAATGTTGCCTGTTCGCCCGGGCGACCACATCGTATCCATGCTTCCGTTGGGACATGTATTCGGCATGGTATATGATTTCCTGTACGGATTCTCAGCCGGCGCCCATCTGTACTTTCTTACCCGTATGCCGTCGCCCAAGATTATCGCACAGTCTTTCGCAGAAATCAGGCCACGGGTCATCTCCTGCGTACCGCTCATTGTCGAGAAAATCATTAAGAAGGATATTCTGCCTCGTGTCGACAACCGTATTGGAAAACTGCTGCTGCGGATGCCCATCATCAACGACCACATCAAGGCCGATGCCCGCAAGAAGGCAATGGAAATATTCGGTGGCAACTTTGACGAAATCATCATCGGAGGAGCACCGTTCAATGCCGATGTCGAACGCTTCCTGAAATCCATCGGCTTCCCCTACACCATTGCCTATGGTATGACAGAATGCGGTCCTATCATCTGTTCGAGCCGTTGGGAAACCCTGAAACTGGCCTCCTGCGGCAAAGCAACTTCACGAATGGAAGTCAAGATTGACTCCAACGACCCACAACATGTAGCAGGCGAAATCGTCTGCCGCGGAGCCAACCTGATGCTGGGGTACTATAAAAATCCGGAAGCCACAGCGCAAATCATCGACGCGAACGGCTGGTTGCACACCGGTGACCTGGGCACCATGGACAAAGACGGCTACGTCACCGTCAGAGGACGCAGCAAGAACATGTTGCTTACAGCCAGCGGACAGAACATCTATCCGGAGGAAATAGAAAGCAAACTGAACAACATGCCTTATGTATCCGAGTCGCTGGTTGTCCTGCAGAAAGACAAACTTGTAGCACTTATCTATCCCGACTTCGACGATGCTTTCGCCCATGGCCTGCAACAGAAAGACATCGAAGGCATCATGGAAAACAATCGGATAGAACTGAACCAGCAACTGCCTGCTTATTGCCAGATAACGAAAGTCAAGATTCACTTTGAAGAGTTTGAGAAAACTGCGAAGAAAAGCATCAAGCGTTTCATGTATCAGGAAGCAAAAGGATAATTGACACGATTCTGGACCTCACACATATCATAAAAAAAGCCCCCTCATGAAGCCATCAATGAATCCGGCAACAAGAGGGGGTATGCTTAGATATGTAAAAAGACTATCAGATTCCTAAGGAAGCACGAACGGCCTCGACTTTCTTCTCGGCTTCTGCATTGGCGCTTGCATAACATTTCGGACAACCCATTTCACCTTTTACTTCAATATAGAACTTAATTTTAGGTTCTGTTCCCGAAGGACGTACTGATATCTTTGTACCATCCTCGGTAAAATACTGAAGCACATTAGATGTCTCGGGCATCTTCAGGTCGCTGACATGTCCGGCTGCATCCGTCATCTTCAACGTTTTATAATCTTTCACTACACAAACTTTCGAGCCTCCGATTTCTTTAGGCGGATTGGCACGGAAATTCTCCATCATTGCCTTAATCTCCTCTGCACCACTCTTGCCCGGCTTCACAACGTTAACCGTTGTTTCCTTCGAGAAGCCATATTCAACATAAATGCCCATCAATATGTCGTACAGAGTTTTACCCTGATCTTTAGCCCAGGCACAGATTTCAGCCAACAACGAACAAGCTGAGACTGCATCTTTGTCACGAACAAAGTCTTCGGCCAAGAAGCCATAGCTTTCTTCACCACCACCAATATATTGCTGTTTTCCTTCACGCAGACGAATCTCACGGGCAATCCACTTAAAGCCTGTGTAACAATCAAGCATCTCTACTTTATTCTTGTCGGCAACAGCCTTGATAAGTTCTGTAGTAACAATAGTCTTTACAATAAAGTCTCCAGGTTTCATCTTACCGGTTGCCAGGCGATTCTTTATAATATAATATAAGAACAATAAACAAGTCTGGTTACCGTTGATAAGTACCCACTCGCCTTTATCATCCTTACATGCCATACCTACACGGTCAGCATCGGGGTCACTTGCCATTACAATGTCTGCATCAATTTCCTTGGCCAGCTTGATTGCCAGTGTCAAAGCCTCAGCATTTTCAGGATTGGGCGAAACGACAGTGGGGAAATTACCGTCTTTCACCATCTGTGCCTCTACACAATGCACATTCTCAAAGCCCCACAACTTCAGTGAAGCCGGAATCAAAGCACGTCCGGCACCATGCAACGGTGTGTAAACAATGCTCAAATCTTTCTGTCTCTTGATTACTTCAGGGTCGATCGAAATAGAATGTACTTTCTCCAAATAGACTTTATCAACGTCTTCCCCAATAATCTGAATCAGATCCTTGTTGCCATTGAATTTGATATCATCTACGGTAACCTTATTCACTTCGTCAATGATAGCAGTATCATGCGGCGCTAAAACCTGTGCGCCATCATCCCAATAAGCCTTGTAGCCATTGTACTCACGCGGATTGTGGCTTGCTGTAATGTTGATGCCACTCTGACATCCCAGATGACGGATGGCAAAAGAGACTTCCGGCGTAGGACGCAAATCGTCAAACAAATAAACTTTTATGCCATTGGCCGAGAAAATATCAGCAGAGATTTCAGCAAATTTCCGACTGTTGTTGCGGCAATCGTGACCCACCACTACCGAAATCTGGTCTCTTCCCGCAAAACATTTATTCAGATAATTGGCCAATCCCTGGGTAGCCAAACCTACGGTATAGATATTCATACGATTACTGCCGGCACCCATTATACCACGCAATCCTCCTGTACCAAATTCCAGATCCTTATAGAAACTTTCTATCAGTTCTGTCTTATCCTGATTTTCCAGCATTCTTCTCACCTCTGCCTGCGTTTCGGCATCAAAAGCCGGAGTCAGCCATTTTTCAGCTTTTGCAGTCACCTGCTTAATCAGTTCTTCATTTTCCATAATACAAAATTTATTTATTAAATGATTCTAAACTCTGTTTATTATTTACCCTTATTTACAAAATAAACTTGACTGCCACAAAGATAAACACACAAAATGAATAAACAAATTATTTGGGTATTTTATATCGGTCACCCGTTTGTTTTACATATTCTTCCAAAAACTCCTTAGGATATCCCGGACGAATCACGCCTGCAGGCTGCCCAATGGCATTACGTTCGAACTTACCATCTTTCATGCGACGCACTACCCCATCGCTGTATTTCACTACCAAAAATTCTCCAAGACGTTTCCACGTTTCCCAAGTACTTTGAGCCGTCATATTCGTATAATTGGTCAGGAACTGTTTTGCCTGTTCAACATCAGTTTCCAACAAGCGGGCAGCTGCGGTTTCTACTCCCTCCTGTGCATTGTTGAAGGTCGTTTCAAGCTCAGACTGAGCTGCACGAACATCTTCAATCATCAGATCATAACGCGGATATATCATATTGGCTACCCAATTGAATATCCAAAAAGATGAATTCCATGAGAAAGTGATATAATCAGCTCCGTCAACACGTGAATAGCAAACAGGTATTTTATCCGTGCAACAATATACCGGCGTAAATACGGTCATATTGGCATCATCCACACCAAACCACAACACACCACCAATAGGGTCAGGCAAATCTGCTCGCATCTGTGCCACAAACACAAAGCCGCTTTGTTGTGTAGAAATAGGCCGCTCGTTAAAATACTTCACTCCATTGACTTCGAAATCGAGCGGAGATAAACGATATGGCGTATGATACGGACCAGCGCCAAAGTCCTTACTGATATCAAGCGGTGTACCTTCATAATGATCGCGCATGGCATTCTTTACATCCTGCACCGAAATCTTACGGTTCGGTTTTACATAAAGTGGCATCGGAGTATCCGTTTTCCCTTCTATATAAGGTAGGAATTCATTTCCACGGTCGGTGAACATATTGAAATAGCTCCAGACACGTGCCTCGCAATAACGACGTGCACTAAAGTCGAGGGGAGCATACGCATCGGCAAAGCTAAAATCCTTGTTCACCCCATTGAAATATCCCTTTTCACGAGCAAAGGATATCACGTCCGAAGAATAAATGCAGTTATCCTTATCATCCATGTCAAACTGATGAATACGACTCTGATTGGCATGTGCCGAGATGCAGTCATCAGGAATACGTACAGCCACCCATACGGCACCACGAATGCCAGGTCCCTTGCCTATCATCTCCATAATCCAGATCTCGTTCGGATCAGCAATTGTAAAAGACTCACCACTGCTGTAATATCCATATTCCTCAACCAGCTCGGTCATCACATTAATGGCTTCACGAGCCGTACGCGAACGCTGCAATCCCAGATAAATCAAACTGCCGTAATCTATAATTCCGGTGGTATCCACCAATTCCGGACGACCTCCAAATGTAGTCTCACCAATCGTCACCTGAAACTCATTCATATTCCCAATGACATTGTATGTCTGGCGCACCTGCTCTATCTGCCCCAAATATTTCCCAGTATCCCATTCATGAATATCAATCAATGAACCTTTCTTATGCAATCCTGCAGGATAATGATACAGTTCACCAAACAATCCATAAGAATCGGCTGAATAGGATACAATTGTAGAACCGTCGGCCGAGGCATTCTTGCCTACAATCAGATTGGTACAAGCCAGTGCATCAGCTACAGCCATTGCTACCAACCAGACGGAAAGAATCAGTCTTTTACTTTTCATACTTTACTGTTTTTATTTAGTCAATACAATTAATTTGTTTAAGTTTCGAATATAACCACTTCCCTGGGAATTAAGACGTTATCACTTCACTTTGCCCCCCCTCTTACCTCCCCCCCGTTATCGGGGAAGAACGATGTTAGAAGTTAAAGCCAATCGCTTCACTCCTAAGCCCACCTTAGTGGACGATAACTTCTTCTAACTCCTTTAACTTCTGCAAGTTTGACTTCGTCGATTTTCAATTGGCACTTGCAAAACTTGAGTTAATTTATTTCAGTACGACACAAATATCCGTAACTTCTTTCAATATACAAAATGATATTGACGGGTTGTTGTATTTCCACATCCATCCGTTACCGTCATTACCAAGACATGCCTGCCCCCTTTGTTCACCCGCTTAGCATCAAGCTCGCAAACCAGATTACCGTTTACGGAATTGGGCTTACCAAACAACGCATATTTTCCATCGATTGTTCCCCTGTAACTTTTAATGCCGGTTTCTTTATCCTTCGCTCTAAAAACAATGCGTCCCTGACGTCCCCACTGATTCTGTCCGACAGGAGTCAGAACGGGAGGAACCGTATCGACAGCCACCGTATAAGTTGCCAATTCACGTATGCGAACCTTCATGAAACCATCTTCAAACTTACCACCAACACTGTATTTTCCCCCTCGGGGAGTAACTCGTGCCACATAATATTTCGACATATCCTCAACCGGATAATGCCTCAATCCAATATTCAGCTCACAATAATCGTGCAAAGGCACCACTGCATCATTTAATTGATATGTATAAGAAATATCACTGCTGTCTGCACTGACAGCATAATTCAACCACACGTCATCGTAAAGCATTCCTCTTGGAACCACAAGTTCAATGCCCGGTCCTTGTATGAAATTCGTTTTGTCCCATTTAAACAGTTTTTTCCCGACATGAGAAACAGGTGCAATTTCCGCTTTTTTGCCTTGCACCGTAAAACGCACTTTAGACATGTTGCCTAAAGCATCTATTAACGTATATACAAACTGATAAGCCCGTTCTTCATCGATATGAATAAGCCCTCGACTTCCATTGGAAGCATGCAACATTCGCAAACGGTTACCCGGTTCAATAAAAGACTTCATATATTGTCCTCGTGTCCACGAATTGATATATCGGTTCTCCTCGTTTGAGAAACGATCTACGACACTTCGAAACACCTCTTTTCCATCAACTTCCAGAATCACCGTATGCACTCCATAACGATTCTGTGCACCTTCCATATAATCATAGGCACGAATTCCTGCACCAATCCATCCCCAGGCTAAAATAGGCTTTAACGGTCGTACCGGGAATGCAACAGGTATCTGTTTCCCTTCAACTTCCCCCTCACCCGGTTGAGGAAACAACATGATCCCCTGGGCACGCGGTGCCTTATGGTCTTTGACATACTCCTTAAAAAAAGGTAACGGATCAACGTAATCGCCCGTTGACGTTTCGAACACATCCAAATGCAAATGAGGACCAAACGAATAGCCGGTGTTCCCACTCAAAGCCACTATTTGTCCCGCTTTTACCGGATATTCATCAGGCAAGGGGGTAATCTCAACCTCCCAACTTTCTTCCTTATATTGTAGTTCCTCCACCCTTTGGGCTATCTCACCAACAAAAGCACTGAGATGACGGTTGATAGTAGAATAACCATTATTATAAACAATATCAAGTACATACCCCGAACCATGAGTAACACGAATGCGGGAGATGTAACCATCCGCCAATGCACGAACAGGTTTACCTGTCACACCACCGGTCTTGAAATCCAAGCCTCCATGAAAATGGTTAGCCCGTATCTCACCAAAATTTCCGGAAAAGACTATCGGAAAATCAAAGGGAGGTCTAAATGAATCGTCTTGCGCTTTCATTTGTATGGGAAAGCTCCATCCTATCAGTAAAAATAGAATAAGCAAAAGATTTCTGTTCATTACAACCATTGTATTATACTTAAACGTACGGCAAATATAAAAAGAAAGATTCAAGTAATGAAGAAAAGTAGAAAGCAAATATCGAATAATCATTTTGAAAGCCAACAAATACAAATATGCTGTATAACACACAGCAAAGATAACAAAATATCAGATTTATCCGTATCTTTAGCCATGTTTAACCTCATCTTTAAAACTTCAAGGTTATGATTATCGGAGTACCCAAAGAAATTAAGAACAACGAGAACCGTGTAGGAATGACTCCTGCCGGAGTTGCAGAACTGGTAAAAAAAGGCCATACTGTGTATATACAAAACAATGCCGGTATCAACAGTGGTTTCACCGACGATGCTTACCAGGCCGTAGGTGCCAGGATTCTCCCTTCTATTGAAGAAGTATATGCCATTGCCGAAATGATTGTTAAAGTCAAGGAACCCATCACACCGGAATACAAACTCATCAAAAAAGGCCAGGTTGTTTTCACTTACTTCCATTTTGCAGCCGACAGAGCATTGACTGAAGCCATGATAGCAAGTGGCGGCATCTGTATTGCTTATGAAACCGTAGAGAAGGAAGACCATTCTTTACCACTGCTCACTCCGATGAGTGAAGTAGCAGGACGTATGGCAGCACAAGTGGGAGCTCATTTCCTGGAGAAACCACAAGGTGGAAAAGGAAAACTGATGGGAGGCGTCACCGGAGTACGTCCTGCAAGAGTACTGGTACTTGGTGGTGGAATTGTAGGTACCAATGCTACCCAAATTGCAGCCGGAATGGGAGCAGAGGTTATGATCACCGATATCAATCTTTCCCGCCTGCGCTATCTAAGCGAAATCATGCCTAAGAACGTTAAAACGCTCTATTCATCCATGCACAACATTATGACTGAACTTCCCAATATAGATTTGGTTATAGGCTCTGTACTAATTCCAGGAGACAAGGCACCGCATCTGATCAGCCGGGACATGCTGAAATTAATGAAACCGGGCACGGTGCTGGTTGACGTAGCTATCGACCAAGGTGGCTGTTTCGAGACTTCACATCCTACGACTCATAGCGATCCTACCTATGTAGTCGATGGAATCGTACATTATGCTGTGGCCAATATTCCGGGAGCCGTACCGTTCACCTCGACAATGGCTCTGACCAACGCCACTCTTCCTTACACGGTTGCCTTAGCCAATAAAGGATGGAAGAAAGCATGTAAAGAAGACCACTCCTTGGTACTCGGCGTCAACATTGTTGAAGGCAAAATCACTTATAAAGCCGTAGCAGATGTTTTCGGCTTGAAATACGAACCACTTGAACTTTAAAAGAGACGTATCGCAATAGGTATCCTCTCTATATAAATAATACACGGATTGCATCAAGTACATATAATAATGTATATGCCATGCAATCCGTGCATTGTCAGAACTCATTCGAATACACGTAAGTCCTGTTTCTCATGAGTCATTCATTTCTATCTGTCAGGGCCTTCCAGGCACTCATGTATTCCGCCTGCAATTCCTTCATCACCTCTTCTACGGTCTGAATACCTTTCCCCTTTAGCAAAGAAGATGCCTGACCAATCTCCAGCTCACCATCATCCAAGTTCCCTTCAAAGATTCCCAACTTGGCACGTCCTTTACCCAACAATGTTCTGAGTTCTTCTTCGCTGGCACCCGCAGCCTCGGCTGCTTCAACTTCACTTCTGAACTTATTGCGTACCAGACGAACCGGCGACAACTTCTTCAACAGCAACCGGGTATCTCCTTCCTCCAATTGCAAACAATAATTCTTAAATGCTTCACTGGCAGAACTCTCGGCCGTCAAAGCAAAACGGCTTCCAATCTGAACCCCTTCAGCACCCAGAATCCGCATAGCCAGCATAGCCGATCCTGTAGCAATTCCCCCAGCAGCTATCAGCGGAAGTTTAGTCACCGCACGAACTGCCGGAATTAAACAGAGAGTGGTTGTTTCTTCTCGTCCATTATGTCCACCGGCCTCAAAACCTTCTGCCACAACAGCGTCCACCCCCGCCTCTTCAGCCTTAACCGCAAAACGCGATGAAGAGACGACATGCACAACCGTAATGCCTTGGTCTTTCAACCATCCCGTCCACTTCTTAGGATTACCGGCAGAAGTAAAAACAATCTTAACGCCCTCATCGACAACAATTTGCATAATCGTATCTACCTCGGGATACATCAAAGGTATATTGACTCCAAAAGGACGTTGGGTAGCAGCCTTACACTTACGAATATGTTCAAGCAACGTTTCGGGATGCATCGAACCTGCTCCCAACAAACCCAGACCACCGGCATTGCTGACGGCAGAAGCCAGTCTCCAACCACTGCACCATACCATTCCTCCCTGAACAACAGGATATTCAATTCCAAAAAGAGAAGTTATTCTATTCATATTTCATAACGTTATTAAGATGTTTACTCATGCCCAACAACTTCCAGAAGATGAAGGAAGCCTATCCACGTCACATAACGACTGAGGAGATTAAAAGGCCGACACGTCTTATCGACAAGCTCTTAAAAATGACTCTTAACGGTCAATACCCTTTTATCTTACAATACTAAATCTTCTTATTAAGAAACAAACAGCAACGAAAAAAGTTCCTCCCCTATTTCAAATCAGTATTTTCATCCTTCAGCTCATGTACCGTAATAGAATCACCATAGGTTCTCAAAACTTCTAAAGTCCTGTTCCTGCGCTTACGTTTTCTGAAACTCCAGAATTCGCGGGTGAAAGGCAACATCAGATCAACTCTTAAGCCACTACCGGCGGCGCTTTGCCATCTACCTACAGCTACGTTGTTCAACCTTTCCGTTGCCCGATAGCGTAAGCCGGTTGCCTCTATCTGCTCTACCGTTTCGCGTAAGCCCGCATCCAAAGGTTTCTTGGCCCAATTAGTAGGAATTTTCAACGTTTTAAGTGCATAGAAAGGGCCACGCCAAGTGTCCTTGTTTACTGTAATTTTCTTCTGATAAACAGGATCCCAATTATAAGGTGTATTAGGTTTGTATGGATACAAAGTCAATACGACCTTATTTGTCGAGGCCTTAGGTGCCTGCGGTAAGGTGGCATCAAAATCCATCCAGGGCTTGTATGTATCGGGCCTCTGTTTACCAACCAGTTCTCCATTATGCAGTTCTTCCATCACCTTTGAATTCAGCTCCAGTTTTTCATCTCCGTTCAGCAGTTTTTGCAACTGCAAGGAGTCCTGTACGGTCCAGTTTTGAGCATAAAAAGGCTGAACTACTGCAAACAGTAGCCCTAAAATAACCAAAAAAGTTTTCATAGAAAAATTACATTACCACCACATATATCCACTGCCACAAAGAGGTTCGTTGTAACAAGGATCTATCGTCCACATCGTACGCGGGTATTTGCGCGACTCCCACCATCGGCGATAACGGGCTACCGCGTCCAGAACTTCTTCATCCGAAAGGAAATAGATTCCTTCATAATTTTCGGCATTTGCACGTACCATTTTGCAACCCATGGAAGCATTATGTCCCAGTCGAATCGTTTCTACTGTCCACAAGATACACTCACCCAAACGCAACTTCCCTCCAGCCGAATAGGATACAGGAGCCAATGGAAACGCAGGAATAACCGTCAGGTCATCGGCATACTTCAACAGATCATCTATATCTTCCTGAGTGAACCGTGGAAATTTACTCAAGCCATCAGATCCCTCAACCGAATAATTCCCATTCTTCAATTGCTTGACAAAGAGTTCTACATCCGGATTATTGAAATCCAGGGTTTCCTTACCGCAAGAAGCAAAAGCTAATATCAAGAGTACAAACATTAAAATACGTCCGTACAGAAATAATCTACTACTTAATGTTTTCATCATTCATTTAAATTTATGGTTAATAGGCCATGCGCACTCCACATAACAGATTCATGTTTGTTCTCCTCTCACTACGCAAACTCCGTACACTTGAATCCGTGGCAAAGTAATGTGAAAGCAAAGGCTCGGCAAACAAAGACAAACGCTCGTTGACTTTATAGCCTACCCCCAAACCGGCCATGGCTGAAAGACGCACAGGATCTTCGTTGAAACTCTTGTTTACAGATTTTTCTACTGTTCCTCCAACAACAGCATATAACTCAACCTTCGGAGAAGCGACCAGAGACACGTTCATCCGCACTGGTACAGACAACGTATGCAGCTGATCGGCTACCGACTTGCTAACTGGCAAAAAATTGTATTGTAACCCAGATTCCAAAGACAGAATTTTATTCAGTTTTCGCTCTACCGTCACGCCGAGTGTCACAGGTGCCAGAAAATTACCTTTGGGTAACGAGGTCCCAACAGCAGCCTTCATAGCCCAGTTCCGAACAGAGTTTTGCACGCATTTGCCTTTTCCGTCCGCATCCTCTGACATAGTTGCAGAGGAATGCGTGTTTTGTTCCGATACGTTATCGGATAAAGAATCATATTGAGACATTCCCCCTGCATGTGCATAATGCCCGTTTTCCTGCGGTTGACGATTTCCATAAACCCGTTGGGTAATCGTAATGGATACTCTGACCGATACTTTTTCATCTTCATCACCCTTTCCTGTCACTGTGGAGTCTCCCTCCCGACTGCCCGGTAATCCGGGCATCTGACTTGCCGAAGCAGTCTGCTGGATAGGCGGAAAAGATTCCTGTACAATGTCACCATTCAGGTTTCCACCGGTAGTCAGTGTTGCTACTTCCGTAAAAGCCTGTTTTATTTCTTCTTTGGGCGAAAAGTACCAAAACGCAGCAGAAGCGGCCCCCAAGACAAAGACTACCGAGGCAGCAGCAACAACCCGGTAGAATCGGGGAGAAAAGGGTATGTTTTTCTGATGCGAAACCATCTCTGCTTTTGGCAAATCGCGTTGCAATTCTTCCCAAAAGCCTTCACGCACCTCCATCTCGGCTTTGCCAAGACGGCGACGGAACAATCCGGTGATTTCATCATTTTCTCTCATGGTCAATATATTCTTTAATTCTTTTTATCAACAAGCTTTTGGCACGATGCAGTTGCGAGGTAGAAGAATGCTCTTTTATATGCAGCATTTCGGCTATTTCCTTATGCGACTTCTCTTCAAACACATACAGGTTGAACACCGTTCGGCATCCGTCAGGCAACTCGGCCACAAACTTCATCAGCAGTTCTTCCGACAGGCATGACCCGACTTCGGCCACCTCTGTTTCATCTGCTATATCGGGCAATTGTTCCTCCGTCACTACCAACCGATTAAATCGCTGTT
The DNA here is from genome assembly GCA_905201685.1 of uncultured Bacteroides sp. Lineage (GTDB taxonomy): Bacteria > Bacteroidota > Bacteroidia > Bacteroidales > Bacteroidaceae > Bacteroides. The sequence goes on from CAJKOW010000009.1 coordinate 29,427, forward strand.
GTTTACGCAGATAATCGATGGCCTGTGTCACCATCACCCGGTTTACCCATGTGCTCAAAGCACATTCTCCACGAAAGGTGAAGTGGGTAAATATTTTGATGAAACCATCATGCAATACGTCATAGGCAGCATCCATATCACCCGTATAACGGTAGCACAGTGCCAGCATCTGTTTAGAATAGAGGGTATATAACTCCTTCCGGGCGGAATCCGTCCCAGCCCTACAGCCCTCTATCAGTTCTATCTCGTTTTCCAACACCTTGCTCTTTTACGGGCGCTTCTTCCTTGCGCCGTTCGTTAGTTATGACGCAGCATATGAAAAAATGCTGCAATATAAAATCTAAAAAGAAGTTAAAGAAGAAACCTCCCATAAATCTGCAAAATACTGCAAGTTTTATGGGAGGTCATATTTCGAATAAAAACACTCCAAAGTGTCTTGTTCGTCAGCAGGCTTTAAAGCTCATATCCAAACCCTTTACGGAATGTGTCAAGGCACCGACCGAAATAAAATCCACACCACATTCGGCATAATCACGTAAGGTATCGAATGTGATTCCGCCCGAAGATTCTGTTTCATAACGTCCGCCAACCATTTCGACGGCTTTCTTCGTCATTTCCGGCGTAAAGTTATCGAACATGATCCGATCTACCCCACCCAGATCAAGCACTTGCTGCAGCTCGTCGAAATTACGTACTTCGATTTCAATCTTCAAGTCTTTCCCTTTTTCTTTGCAATACTCCTTGGCACGCATGATGGCCTTATCTATGCCGCCGGCAAAGTCCACATGATTGTCTTTCAGCAGAATCATGTCGAACAATCCGATACGATGATTTACTCCTCCACCTATCTTTACAGCCATCTTTTCCAGGATGCGCATGCCGGGTGTCGTCTTTCGAGTATCGAGCACACGGGTCTTCGTTCCTTTCAGTTTCTCGACGTACTTATGAGTCATGGTAGCAATACCGCTCATACGTTGCATGATGTTCAGCATCAAGCGTTCGGTCTGCAACAGCGATTGGACTTTGCCTTCTACAATCATGGCCACATCGCCAGGTTTCACTTCAGTTCCGTCGTTGATAAGCACTTCCACTTTCATAGTGGGATCGAAACGACGGAAAACTTCTTTCGCAATTTCTATACCGGCCAGAATACCAGCTTCCTTGATCAGAAGTTTCGACTTTCCCATGGCCGTAGCAGGGATACACGAAAGAGTTGTATGGTCGCCGTCGCCAATATCTTCGGCAAAAGACAAATCGATCAATCTGTCTATTAATTCTTGTTCTTTAGTCATTAGTTCTATCAATTCTAATTTGATGTATTAAATACTTGTTATCCACTTTTTTAAAGAAGCAATTTACCCGAAAGGTACCTCTCTCCGTTACCAAAGTGCCAACAACGAAACTCGATGTTTCACGTTTCCCTTGGTGGTTCACTTTAAAGTCTTTGACCCGATTTCCCGAAAAGAAATGAGCCATCTTATTCATTGCAGCCCGTTTGTCTGCATGTTCGGTCTGCTTCTCGATGACCAGTTCTACTTTGCTGTCGAAATACTTGCCAAGTTCCTGCGAACTTCCTTTCTTGAAGGCCGTCACCAAACTGGAAGGGACCTCTTGAGCGCAAAGTGTGAACAAACCAACAAGGAAGCCTGCCAACAACAAAACAACCCGCTTTTTCATGCTCACAAATATTAATGATAGGCAAAGGTAAGCATTTATCCTAAAATACAAGGAAAAAGCTTCATTTTCTTTCAGTAACGAACTAAAATTTGAGAATCTGCAAAGCAGCGGCAATAAAGAAGCGTGTCTTATCAGTAAAAAGCTCTATCTTTGCAACCAAAACAGAAAACTTATGAAAACAATACTACTTGTCGTAGGACGCACCGTAGAGCAACACTTCATCACTGCCATCAATGACTACGTGCAACGCACGAAACGTTACCTGCAATTCGAAATGGAAGTTATACCCGAACTGAAAAACACCAAAAGCCTAACCACCGACATCCAAAAAGAAAAAGAAGGAGAACTTATCCTGAAAGCACTGCAACCCGGAGATGTCGTCGTCCTGCTTGACGAAGGAGGAAAGGAGATGCGTTCCATAGAATTTGCCGACTACATGAAACGCAAAATGAATACGGTCAGCAAACGACTGGTTTTCGTTATCGGAGGACCATACGGATTTTCCCAAAAAGTGTACGAAGCCGCCCACGAGAAACTTTCGCTGTCGCGCATGACCTTCTCACACCAGATGGTCCGCCTCATCTTTGTCGAACAGTTATACCGAGCCATGACTATCCTCAACAACGGCCCGTACCATCATGAATAACACACAGCCAGTGCAATAGCTTGTGCACTCCCAGTGCAATAGTTAGTGCACTCCGAGTGCAGTAGTAAGTGCACTGAGAGTGCAGTAACTATTGCACTGTTCTGCCTTAAGAGCGTGACACCTGAAAACCTAAATCCGACAGTGACATCTCGACAAAACGAGCCCGCGGATTAGGTGCGTGCTGCGTCAGCACCTCACGTATGCGCAGGGCAGCCTGAGAGTCTTTGGCCACCATGTACAGATAGCCACCACCACCGGCACCCGGCAACTTGTAACCAAGCGTATAATCCTCGACCAGACTGATAATCTGCTCGACCGAAGCCGGATTCGTACCACTATCCAGAGCTTTGTTCTGCATCCACGATTTTCCCACCATCCGGCCAAAAGCCTCAAAGTCGTTACGCTGAATGGCTTCTGCCATTTCCAAGGCATGTGCCTTCATCTCGGACAATAATCCTAAATGAATAGAAGAGTTCAGGAACATGCAACGCACGATTTCTGCCAGAATCTCCTTGGCAGTACGAGTGATACCTGTATAATAAAGTAAATGACAATCTCGAAATTCGGGATGTGTAAACAAATGTTCGGGTAGCCAACGCACCAACGGATTCTGCACAAAGCCGGCTTCGGTCTGCAACAACTTGACACCTTGCAACACACCACCATACTGGTCCTGCCAACCACCGCCCGTAGTCAACAGCTGTTCCAAGGCCAAAGTACGCCGACATATTTCATTCTTATCCCATGCCAGCCCGCAGAAATCGCTCAACGACCCTAACACGGTCGAGGCCAGAATAGAGCTGGTACCCAATCCGGAACCGGCCGGAATGGCCGATAACAACGTAATTTCAATACCGGTACCGAATGCCTCCAACTGCTTCTCCAGCGACTCGTAAGTAACTTCTGAAAATGCGGGAACAAAACCGGCCAGCACCAAGGCCGCCTTAGGTATAGAGAAGGGAGAACCAACCTGCCTGTAATTCTGCAATTCATCGAAAGTAGAAACCACTTCCATAGCCCCCATATCAATCGAACGCAAAACAATCCGCAACTCCTTGCAAGGCTTCACATATACCTGCAATGGCGGCTGACCGTTCAGCTCGATGGCCAGGTTGACCACGTTACCTCCGGCAAACAGGGAATAAGGCGGCGTGTCCGTCCAGCCTCCCGCCACATCGATACGTACCGGACTTCGTCCCCACACGATCTGGTCACTGTACACATTCAGATGCGGACGGCTTTTCCGCGCATACATATCGGCCAGTAATCCTTCACGCAACAGGCCGAAAGCGCTTTGTTCGTCCGTTCGGAAATCTTTTCCGGTCAGCTTCTCAATGCGAGCCCGCAACATCCGGTTATGAATACGTTGCATCAGTGGCGCATCATCTGGCAAGATGTCAGGAGCAGAAAGTCCGTATCGACAAAACTCATCAGCGACATCAGCCAAATCGAGCTGATAAAATACACTCTTCTCGTAGTTGCGTGACAAAGTACCCAGATTCTCTTTTCTGAACTCTTCGCGTTGCGCATACAACAACTTCAAATCGGCCTTTGCCGAAATTTCATCAGCAGACAAACGTTCACTTCTAAACCAGATATCCCTTCCTTCGGCAAGCTCCGGTTTCGACACCATCCAACACAGAACCTTTCCCATCTGCTCCACATCAGAGACAACTGGGAATAAGGAAGCAGCCTGCAAATCGTCAGTCCGCTCACTCCAACCGTCAACCGGAAGTCCGCGATCTTCCAACCAGCGGCAGAAGGGTTTACCCATAAACAATGTCCGTTCATCCTTCAGTTCGCCCTTGAACACATCGTCAAATCCATAGGGACGCACCACCCATTTTTGCTTATCCAACGGAACCACATCTATACAAACCCCATCCGGCAGAGTCAGCATCCAATTGTTACGGGGGACGCCGGTAACAATCTGCCTTTTGCCCAAAGTCCAATGTTCACCTACAAAACTGTTTTCTATCCACAGATTGTCATTATCCGAAGACAAAGTCACGTGCATCTCGGCATTCTGCACAAAGATTGCGGGATTGGGTTTCATCTTCCGATGTATAATCTGTCGCTGATCATATACCTTGTTCTGCAACGTAACAGTAGAAGACAACAGTTCACGGCTGGTTCCATAATGATAGAACTCGCCCCCCGGCAAAGGCAATATAGCTACCGACAAAGCATTTAGCTCGTCGTCGGCAATACGTGGATGATTTCCCAGTGCCAGTCCGAAGTCGGAATACAGATCATAATACTTCAAATCTGAATAAGGTTTCCCCGAACCGTCGTCCGGTTTAAGCGAACGCTTTATCAGCAAATCAACAGCCCTGTCACTCAAAATCCAGATACCTATGTCCATCAGGAAAAGATGAGTCTTCGACAGCTGTCCCAACTCGTCCAAAGTGGGTTTCTGAAGCATGAAATCGAGTGCATCCGGTTGCTGACGGTCGGAAACAAACACACCATGATGCGTCGCCAACACCGGATCGACCCACAATCCGTAGCACACAACATCAGCCTGTGGAATATCCTGCAAAGGCTCTTCTGCCCGGATATAGACATCACCACTGGCTATCAGCGTACGCAAGCCTTCAGGAGCACGTTCCATGATTTTCTCATAAAGTGGCAATTGCAGTGAAAGCAAGTTCTGCCCCAATCGCTGTCCACGCGCCCAGCGAAACACGGGAATCGGCGTCAATATCTTGCCCGAAGGAGCATACGACGGCAAACGACGACTCTGTCCGCCTGCATGAAGCAAGATGCGTTTTTCCGTTTTATCGGCATTCCTATGGCATCGTTCCCATTCCCTGAGCAACCATGCCGTTCCACCTCCTGATCCTAATTTCACTCCGACTGGATCGGATGTACAGAACCATTCATTGGGATTTACTTTCTCCAATTCATAAAAAGCCGAAACCAAATTTGGCGGCAAGGACAACAATTTTTGCATAAGCCTACAAGATTAACTAATGTTAAGCGGATGCAAAATAAAGCAATCTTGAGCAAAATACATAAGTCCGGTGATTATTTATTGTATAAATATAGGTAAATACCATAAAAAACATTATTTTAGCGCGCTTTATTGCAAAGAGAACCATTCTATTATTTTTTTAAAAACCTATTTATGAGGAACATTCTATTTATTCTATGCTGTTTCTTCTCCGGTCTTGTCCTGGCAGACAATGTGACCGTAGAACAGGCAAAGTCGGTAGCCACGAACTTCTTTCGGGCAAGTACTCAGACTCGTAGTGCATCACCCCAATTGCAAATGGTTTGGGATGGCGAGGACGCATCCACACGGACTGCAACCACCGAGCCGGCATTCTATGTTTTCAACCGTACCGATGACAAAGGGTTCATAATCATTGCAGGCGACGACATTGCCATGCCAGTTCTGGGCTATTCATTCGAACATCCGTTCAAGGCTGAAAACATGCCTGCCAACCTGAAAGCCTGGCTGCAGGGACTGAGAAGCCAAATCAACGAAGCACGAAGCAACCACTTCACCGCTTCAGCCACCATCGAACAAGCGTGGAAGTATGCCAGTGACAATATCGGTGACGTAGCAGTCGAACTGGAAACAGCCGACTGGAATCAGGATGCACCTTACAATGACAAATGCCCCATGCTGGATGGTGAACGTACCGTAACAGGATGTGTGGCAACCGCCATAGCCATCATTATGAAGTATCATGAATGGCCGGACTGTGGCGAAGGCACCGCTTCTTCTTATTCCTATACAGCGGCCAACGGAAAAACACAGACCATTCCGTCACTAACCTTAGGCCACCCCTACAATTGGAGCAACATGCCTCTGATTTACGACCAGTCCGCATCAGCTGAATCCGAACAGGAAGTTGCTACCCTGATGTACGATTGTGGAGTCATCTCACAAGCCACGTACAACGTTGCCTCTACAGGAGGTACGGGGGCACTTACCCAAAATGCTGTTAAAGGCATGATTGACCATATGAAATATGATAAAGGAGCACAAATCCTGTATCGAAGCTGGTATTCGGACAGCGAGTGGCACAAGATGCTGAAAGAGGAACTGAATGCTCACCGCCCTGTGCTGTATGGAGGCGCCAATGCTAAAAACGAAGGACACCAGTTCGTATTGGATGGCTACACCACCAACAACTACTTTAGTGTAAACTGGGGATGGGGAGGATACTCCAACGGCTACTTCCTGTTATCCGGTCTGGATCCAAACGGTCAGGGAATCGGAGGCAATACCGGTGGCTTCACCATTGGACAAGACGCCGTATTCGGACTGAAGAAGGCAGAAGCCGGATCAGAGTATGCAAACATCTTGGTCATCGCACAGAGCACGGAAGGAGGAAAGGGACTCTACACCAACGAAAAGAACATTCAAACCGGCAAGAATTTTGATATATCAGTAGAATACATCTTCAACTTCGGCCTGAATACGTTCAACGGCGACGTTGTAGCTACACTGTTCGATAAAAACGGACAGGTTAAGGAAGATATCAGCGAAATAATGTCAGTACAAGACATTAAATCATTCTATGGTTTTGGTGGTTCTGTTACATGTATGATTACCCAAACCATCAAAGGGGGCGATCGCATCAAAATGAGATATAAGGGAAGCCAGGCTACGGAATGGCAAGTCATGCCGGCTTATGATGAAACGGTTTCAGGTGAAATTCTTGTCCGTGAAGAAGTGCCAAGTGTTGAAAAAGCTACCTCCTTCACTTATAACCGCTCGAGCAAAATCATCACACTGAAAACAGCCAGCGGCATCGCCTATAAAGTAACGTCGAACGATAACAAAGTGATAACAGAAGGTACGACCAGCGATACCGGAATCATCCAGATAGACACCAACGGATTGGCAGCCGGTACTTACACCATCGTATTAACCGGCGAAGAGGACAGCAAAACGCTGAGATTCACCATCGGAGAAAATCAATAATTATCCTTACTAAAAACAGAAGTTCATATGAAAACCATACAGAAATATATACTATTTTCCTTCATCGGTCTGTCGGCTGTTGCCTGCAAAGACGATAAGGAAGAAATCATCGGAGGAGAGAGTGTGGAAGTCACTTTCACAACAGAAGTGCAAACACGTGCTCTGACGGAAGTAACCACCGACATCGAGAAAGACGGAGAGACCATGAACGTCTTTATCTTTGAAAGCAGTTCAATTACCGCCGGACAGGAAGTGCCCAATAGCCAGGCTACCCGTCAAAATGGTGTATGGAAAGGTAATCCTGCCATCCAACTAACCAGCGGACAGAAGAAGTACATCCGTGCCTTCTATCCTTATAAGGCAAACATCGGTACTCCGGATGCCATTGCCATCGACATCAAGACCGACTATCTGTATTCCAATGCCGCTGTCCAAGCCAGTTATGACAAACCTTCAATCAAACTGACCATGAAGCATGCACTGCCCATTTTGGCTTTCAACATCAAAAAGGAAAATTATGAGGGCGAAGGCAAACTGGAACAGATCTCTATCGAAGGCAAGAACTTCTATACAGAAGGAACACTGAATATCGCCTCGGGAGACATCAAAGGTACCACGCAACAGAAAGCCACAATGGATTGCAGTAATATGACTATCAGTGCTGAAGGATGGAAAGAAAACATACCCGACATGTTCTGTATCCCCTTCACTTCATCCGGTTCTGATGTCAACGTTACTTTTAAAATCGATGGCAAGGAATACACTTGTCCTTTACCCAAATATGGCATCGCACAAGGAGTAAAGTATATCTTCCGTGCCGCCTTGACAACCCAAGGCATTACGATCTTCGATAATCCCGAACTGGTATCACTCAATTCAGACAGTGACGACATGAGCCAATTCAGCTATGGAATGCTGAAGATTATTCACAATAGCACCTCTTTCACCCCGCCAACATTCAGCGGACTCAATATTACAGGAACAATAGACTGGGGCGATGGGAACAACGAAATATACAGTACCAGTGCCCAACACGAATACGAGAACAGCGAAGAGAAGACGGTAACCTTGGAAATGTGGGGCGCATCAGAATTTACTCTGTCCGAAATAACCGGAGTAAATGAAATAGACCTGACTGATTTTTAAGGTTGTTCGCCGATTGCCTGTTGCAACAAATCGGGCAATTCCCAAGTAGCCTCTTTAATCGCTAAAATACGGTTTTTACCTTCAAGCGTCAGAGCAAAATGCATCTGGCGCTTGTCTTTTTTACCAACAACACGGGTTATCAGCTTTTTACCTTCTACCGAACGAATTACCTTAGATGCGTTCGAAGCTGATAAACCCAAGGCTTCTGCTATCTCGGTTGCCGTCAACCGGGGAGTATCCAACAACGTACACAACAGCATGCCTTCATTCAGGGACAGATCGTACTGCTGTACGAACTGTCCCTCAAATTCAGCAATGGCCCGATAGATATCACGAATCTTACACAAAGCTTCCATACTTATTGCCTGAACTTTTTAGATAAACAGATTAACATTCGCCTTATCTGCCCGTTCCATATAAGTAGCCACACCACCGATGGTCACTTCGTCGAGCAATTCTTCACGACAAATTCCCATCATATCCATCGACATCTGACAAGCGATAAACTCGACTCCTTGTTCCAAAGCCTGGGCACGCAACGATTCCAATGAATCCACCCCCTTACGCTTCATCAGGAAACGCATCATGCGACTGCCCATACCGAACATATTCATCTTAGACAACTTCAGCTTCAGCGAATCAGAAGGCAACATCATGCCAAACATCTTGCCGAAAAAGTCTTTTTCTACCTTGGGCTTCTGTACCTTCTTCAATACATTCAATCCCCAGAAGGTGAAGAAGATAGAAACCTTTTGTCCGGTAGCAGCAGCACCATTGGCCAAAACAAAAGTAGCCAAAGCCTTATCCAAATCGTCACTGAACAGAATCAGGGTCTTGCCACGTCCAGAAGCGGCAGGAGCTGAATTCGGACAGGCATTTCCTTTCTCTATCACAACCGTATATCGTCCCTTCGACTCACTTTTGCTAATCAGCTTGTTTCCGGTTGTATCACACCAGGCTGAGGCATCACGGGCAAACCCTGCATCAGTGGCTATCACTTCTATCCGCTGTCCGGATTGAGCACTGTCCATCGCCTGTTTTACCTTCATGATAGGACCCGGACATTGCAAACCACAAGCATTGATTTTCACAACCGGTGCATCACAACTGCAGGACGAACCATGATTCGGTCGGTTCGCATCTTTAGACGCACAGCAGTCTGCTGTCCCTTCTGTAGGAACCGGTACTGGAGCTACCGCTGCCGAATAGGTTTTATAACCTCCCACTAAATTACGAACTTGCTTATAACCACGTCCCATCAGAATACGGGCAGCAACATAACCGCGCAAACCAACTGCACAGAACAACACTACAGGTTTATCCGATGGAATCTCCTTTATGCGTTCACGCAGATCATCAAGTGGAATATTGACAGCGCCTGGAATAGAACCAAACGAATATTCCTCAGGCGTACGCACATCAACCAACATCACTTTGTCTTTTTCCTCCAACAACTCACGCCAGAATATAGCAGGCATGGCACCACTGATGATGTTAGAGGCAACGTATCCGGCTATCGCAATCGGATCTTTGGCCGAAGAGAAAGGAGGAGCATACGTATGCTCTGTTTCCATCAGATCATATACCGTACCGCCACGCTTGATAACCCCGGCAATCTGATCAATGCGCTTATCCACACCTTCATAGCCGACGCATTGGGCACCATACAGCTTTCCCGTCTGGGGATGAAAAGTCAGTTTCAGCGTTAACGGAAGTGCATCCGGATAATAACCGGCGTGTGAAGACGAATGCGTCACCGAACTGCGATATTCCATTCCCCACTGCTTCAAGCGTTTGGCTGCCAGTCCTGTTGATGCAACTGTCATATCGAACACCTTTGCAATCGAAGTACCGATCGCTCCCTCATATGTTTCAACATTCCCTAAAGCCATGTTATCGGCTACAATACGCCCTTGTCGATTAGCCGGATTAGCCAGATAATTCAACCAGGGCTTGCCCGTCAGCGGATGCGGGTATTCAATCGCGTCACCTACGGCATAAATATCCTTGACCGATGTCTCCAAATGCTCATCTACCCAAATGCCACCTGTCTCACCCAGTTTTAATCCTGCCTGTTTAGCCAATTCAGTAGCAGGACGCACTCCGATGGAAAGCAGTACCATGTCAGCCAAAATGGATTTTCCACTCTTCAGAAAGACCTTGATGCCTTCACCCACCCGTTCAAACCGGGTTACTCCTTCTTCCAGATACAATGATACCCCTTTCTGAACTAAATGTTGATGCACGGGAGCGGCCATCGAATAGTCAATAGGAGCCATTACCTGATTCCCCATCTCAACTACTGACACATGAATACCGGCATGATACAGATTCTCAGCCATCTCCAGCCCGATAAATCCGGCGCCAACAACAACGGCACGCTTCACACACTTCGAACCTATATAAGCCTTAATGCGATCCGTGTCATCCACATTACGCAGTGTAAAGATTCCCTCTGAACCAATGCCTTCCAAAGGTGGCTTTACAGGATTCGCTCCCGGCGAAAGAAGCAACTTATCATATTTTTCTTCGTAAGTAGTACCATCTGATTTCCGGATAGATATCACCTTTTTGTCCGGTTGAATACCAACTACTTCATTCTCTACCCGCACATCCACACGAAAACGTCTGCCAAAAGAAGCCGGTGTCTGCACCAACAGTTTCTCACGTTCAGTAATGACCCCACCTATGTAATAAGGAAGGCCACAATTGGCATAAGAAATATACTTCCCCTTCTCTAACAAAACGATGTCGGCCATTTCGTCTATTCTTCTCAATCGGGCAGCAGCCGTTGCTCCGCCGGCTACTCCTCCAACAATCATGTACTTCATACGATATTCTTTATTTATTAATTCCTTTTCCTACTATTCTTTCGTTTTATGACGCAAAGGAAATATTTATTTTCCAATTATATATAATTTCCATTGGAAAATAATGTTAAACGATTAATATTCCGCCAGAAATAGCAGAATAATCACTTAAAAAAACGTTTGTTATAACAGCAGAAAATTGACAATAAGTCTGAAAGAGACAGATAAAAGAAAAGGCACACGAATACTCTTTCGAGCGAGTATCTGTGTGCCCTATACCTTATATATTATAGAAATTCGAAGACGCTAAGATCACCATCCAAGCTCCGACAGACCTGCATCCTGATACCAGGAAGTAGAACGGTAAGCTACATCGCGCGAAACCGTACTACCGGGGATGTACTGAGTAATTCCATTGGTACCTTCCATTGAAAACATTCCAACCACCTGCGAATAATTCATTGCGGTAGTATTCCAATATGCGATAGCAGAATTAAATGCCTGCTCCCACGTTGCAAATGCCGTTTCATCCAACAGTTCCTGCATCATCTGCTTAAGATCAAAATACCCCACATAATCTCTTCCCCAACCATCATGATCATAATCGAATACAACTTCTTTCAACGCTGCAATATCTACCTCTGTCTGAGGAAGCAAACGGGCAGTCTGCTTGGCCAACTCTTGCAATGCACTTGTACGCATGACACAAATCGAAGTTCCGCCAGTCCAGTTGTTGTTGGAAATGCCGATTCCACCGTTATAAATAGCCTCGTACGACGCAAAATATGCTTGAGCCATCCGAACAGCCGCATTATCGGCCGCCATCAGAGGAACCAGTTTTTCGTAAGGAGCACCAGGTCCTGGATTTTCCGTGGGAGAACCAATATAATAATCGGCAAAATCTCGCAGATCGTAAGCTACCTCGACCGACGACATAAAACAGGCATCAAACATGATAAAACTGAAATGAGGACACGACTTCAGCAAAGACACCAACTCGGAAATATTCATCCGATGATCGCCGTCCGTTTTGTCCTGTCCCACCCACCGGGTCGAAGCTTCCCCATAGGGAATCCAACCATCTGCATGCGACCAATAGATCAATCCGTAACTTTCGGCTTCAAAATCAGGATTGGAAAAAACCGCATCAAAAACCTCACGAGTCTCCTCCACCCCACACGAATTACGATCTTCATATTGACGAACCATTTTCTCGGCAATCGTATCACCCGACTGTTTCAATTCAACAAGCCGCGGCGAACTTCCGGTATCCATATAAACCAACAGGTGCAAAGCTGAACCATCAGCAGTCAGCATACCCTGTTTCATCTCCGCCAAATCCTTGTAAGCAAAAGAAGACAAACTGTTATCGCCGGCTATATATACTAAAACTGTCCGCTTGTACGGAGCCGGTTCAGGATCGTCCTTACTACAGGATGTCACCAGAAGAGCCAGAAACAAAAACGGCCAAACAAGCCAAATTCTCACCATATCAAAATCATTTTATCAAATCAACATTATTCTTCAGGCTTGGTAAACGAGAAATCAGCGGGAGCAATAGCCTGCAGTTTCAAATTTCCCTTCACATACTTTCCCTTTACCTTAGTTGCCTCCTTCTGCAGTTTATTCTTATTCTCTGAAAAATAAATCATCGTCACATAATCGGGTTTCTGCAACTCGTATTCCAAGTAATTTTTCAGTTGATATGAATACATCTCACGATGTGGCAGAAAACCTCGCTTATCAAGCTTTACGCTGTCAAGCAACTGAATTTCCGTATAATACACAATTGTGTCGTTGAACGAAGCTGCTACGCCAAAAGCATAAACGTTTTTTTCCTTCTCTTTCAATGAAAAGGCCGAACACAACACGAAAGCCACTGCTACAGCCAACAGAATCCGAAGATATTTCATAGATTTCATTATTTATTGAGTTTATAATACTAATTCTCTACGGAATGAACGCTCTCCATCCATCCGTACCGGCGCAAAGATATAAAAAGGTGAGCGCAGAGGCAAATGAAAACCAAAGTTTTCAATTTGACTATGCCGAACCCTATCTTATTTTATGTAAAGACATAAAAAAAACCGGCTGCTTGACACAAGGCAAACCGGTTTTTAATACCTTCTTTATTTGTCGGAAACTGATATACCTTATTTATCCCAAATAAGATTTGAGCAATTTACTACGATTACTTTGTCTTAATCTCCTAATTGCTTTTTCCTTAATCTGACGAACACGCTCACGTGTGAGCCCAAATTTGTCGCCGATTTCTTCCAATGTCATTTCCTGCTGTCCGATGCCAAAGAACATCTGAATGATTTCCTTTTCGCGCTCGGTTAACGTAGAAAGAGCTCTATCAATCTCCCTCGCAAGAGACTCGTTCACCAACGAGCGATCGGCCATTGGAGAGTCATCGTTGACCAGCACATCAAGCAAGCTGTTGTCTTCCCCTTCCACAAAAGGTGCATCAACCGAGATATGACGTCCCGACACCTTCAGCGTATCAGAGATTTTATCAACAGGGATCTCCAGTTCGTCTGCCAGCTCCTCGGGCGACGGACGACGTTCGTTCTCTTGCTCGAACTTCGAGAAGGCCTTGCTGATTTTGTTCAGCGAGCCGACCTGATTCAACGGCAAACGTACGATACGTGACTGTTCGGCCAACGCCTGCAGAATAGACTGACGTATCCACCACACGGCATAACTGATAAACTTGAAACCACGTGTTTCATCAAACTTCTCAGCAGCCTTTATCAATCCCAAATTACCTTCATTAATCAAATCGGGCAAACTCAATCCCTGGTTTTGATACTGTTTGGCTACAGATACAACGAAACGCAGATTTGCACGTGTCAACTTCTCTAATGCTGCACGGTCACCCTTGCGGATGCGCTGAGCGAGCTCTACCTCCTCTTCCACAGTAATAAGATCCTCACGGCCTATTTCCTGTAAGTACTTGTCAAGAGAGGCGCTCTCTCTGTTAGTGATACTTTTTGTGATTTTTAACTGTCTCATCCTATAAATACGTATTTGGCTACAAAGTTACGACAAATTATTTTGATATTCAAAAACTTGCCCTAACTTTTTTACCTGAATTCAACATATACATAACAAAAAAGATGCCGATAATGATCGTATCGACATCTTTTTTTCTTTTCGTTTGCAATTATTTCAATCTTCTTACCTCTTGTCCTTTCAGAACAGGCCGGCGATAACAACCAAGTAGCTACCGCCTACCCTAAATCGCATTATCATTCCTGAGACAAATCTACAGCATAGCTTGCACGTTTGCCCGATGGGAACATACCTGTAATAAACAATACTTGTTCAGGAGTCTTAGAAGCTTCTTTCATCACATTCTCCAAGTCATCAACGGTCTTCATCTGTACACCGTTAGCTTTCAGGATGATGAATCCCTTACGGATACCGGCATCATTCATCTTACCATTGCTGACACCTGTAACTTCCAGGCCATAACCCAAGTTCAACTGTCTCTTTAGCTCTGCGCTTACAGGACGGAAGGCAGCACCCAGAATATCCATATCGGCATTCTTCATGATCTTGGTCGTACCCTGTTCGTTCTTCAAGGTTACTTCTACAGTCTTTTCTTTCTTATCGCGCATCAGTTTTACTTTCACTTTATCGCCCGGACGATGTTTGGCAAGTGCTTCCTGCAAGTCGGCAAACTTATGGATTTCCTTTCCGTCCATACCCACAATCACATCGTCCACCTTCACATCAGCACCGGCAGCCGAACTACCTTCTACAATCTCTCTTACCCAAAGACCATCCACAACACCAAATTTATCTCTCGCATTTTTCTTTATCTCACTCAGTTTCTTTCCACTGTCCTTGTCTTCGATTTGGGTATCGCCCGGTTCCTCTGCCAATTCTGTCACACTGACACCCAATTTGGCACGCTGAACTGCACCATATTGTTTCAGATCGGCTACTACCTTCTTCATGATACTGGTCGGGATAGCAAAACCATAACCGGTGTTCGAACCTGTCGGAGAGAACAAAGCAGCATTGATGCCGACCAACTCACCACGAGCGTTCACCAGTGCACCACCACTATTTCCCTGATTGATGGCGGCATCTGTCTGAATATACGACTCAATGCTCTGTTTTCCGTTCATCTGCCCTCCTAACGAACGCGCTTTGGCACTGACAATACCGGCCGTAACCGTAGAAGTCAGGTTGAAGGGATTACCAACGGCCAATACCCATTCACCTACTTTCAAGGCATCCGAATCTCCTACCGGAATAGTAGGGAAATCATCACCTTCTATTTTCAGCAGAGCCAAATCCGATTCTTCATCCGTACCGATAATACGTCCCTTAAACTGACGGTTATCATTCAACGTTACACTGATCTCATCCGCACCATCAACCACGTGATTGTTGGTTACGATATATCCATCCTTCGAGATGATGACACCAGAACCAAAACCTGTTCGTTCAGGAGTCTGTATCTGACGCTTCTGAGTTCCACCACGTCCACCGAAGAAATCGCCGAAGAAATCATAAAAAGGATCTCTTACTTCCACTTCCTGAACCTTGGACGACTGGGTAGAACGAATATGCACTACTCCATGCACGGAACTTTCGGCAGCCTGCGTCAAGTCAACCGGCTGAGCGGCAGCTCCACTGTATGCTGCCAGTTTCACACCTGGATTGGGTTCAAACATTTGATCGAACGACTGGTTGGCATAATTCGATCCTTGCATCAATTTATAGGTAGTGACACCTGCAACTCCTGAACTTAAGAGTACGATTGCCGCAACTCCCAAGATGTTTTTTGTTGTCTGTTTCATATCCTTATCTACTCTTTAAAGTGTTAATATTCGAGTTTCGTTTAACATTACGACGTTAAAATAACGACAAAAAACGTTCTGTTATTCCACTTGTCACCTTTTTTTGTTCTCTTTTAACAGAGCCGTTTTTGAGCTTAACAGCGGTTAACGACGAAAGCTGACATTTTTGCATTTATCTACTATTCTGACATGTTAAAAGACTGACATTTAGGAAGTGAAGACACTTCAAAGCTTTACGACCCCTATTCCGGGCAAATCCGGAAGGGTTATCTTTCCTTCGACCACTTCCATTCCCTTAAAGCGATCGTTGCTGATGAGCAAATTACCGTCCAAATCAGCAAAATCAACTGCAGGCGACAACTGGGCTGCAGCCGAACAGGCGCACGAAGTTTCCGTCATACAGCCCACCATGACTTTCATATCAAGCGCACGTGCCAGTGTCAGCATCTTCCAGGCCTCCCGCATACCGGTACACTTCATCAGCTTAATGTTAATGCCGGTAAAGGCTCCTTTCAGTTGCGCCACATCTTTCAACCGTTGTACCGATTCATCAGCAAACACCGGCAACGGGCTTTGCTGGGTCACCCAAGCGATGTCGTCCAACTGCTCCTTGGGCATGGGCTGCTCTATCATGACGATGCCCTGCTCCTTCAGCCAGTAAATCATATCAAGGGCGTATTGTCTGTCGCTCCAGCCTTGATTGGCATCAACCGCTATCGGCAGGTCGGTAACCGAACGGATAGCCTGTATCATCTCCTTATCGTTGTCACGCCCTAACTTAACTTTCAGGATATTGTAAAGTCCGACACATTCTTCCGTCTTCTTACGTACCATTTCAGCCGTATCAATACCTATCGTAAACGTTGTCGAAGGAGCTTTTCCCTTATCCAGTCCCCATATTCTGTACCAGGGAGCCTGAAGCAACTTGCCTAACAGATCGTGCAAAGCAATATCCACGGCCGCCTTTGCAGCCGTATCTCCCGGCGACAAACTGTCCACATATGCCAGAATATCCTCTAATTGAAAAGGATCGCTGAACTGTGTCAGGTCAACTTTCTGTAAGAAAGCCAATACGGTCTCCACCGTCTGCCCCAGATAAGGCGGCATGGAAGCTTCCCCATATCCGATTATGCCGTCATACTCTATTTCTACCTGCACGTCGGGGGTGGTCGTACGCGAATAGGTAGCTACCGTAAAGACATGACGCAATTGCAATTCGTAGGGGAAGAAACGCATTTTCATTTTGGGAGCCACTCCCTGTTTATTGATATTGAATAGGTGTAATCTCTTTTTCTTTGTATCTGCCATCGCCTCCTCGGCTATCATTCCGGCACCCAGCGTTGCCAGAGCAGCAGTCTTCAGGAAATCTCTTCTATTTGTCATAAACCTGTAATTTGTCCGATTCATCCATTCCCCAGCGATAATACGGATTGGCATCGGTTGTATTCAATTCATCCATTTTATTAATATAAGGTATCACGCGCGAAGCAAACAACAGGCACCCTCTGTTGAAAGCATCATACAGCGGATCGGAAGCATCGAGGCTGCTGACATGTACGTCTCCTTGAGAGTGAATAAAGCGCCCCTGTCCGATATAAATTCCCACATGAACCACACGTGCCTTGCGTGCAGAAGTTGCCGGACTGCCGAAAAACAACAGGTCGCCCGGTTGCAAATTGCTGAAGTCGGAAGCTATCTCGATGCGTTCACCCACATAAGCCTGCTGAGAGGCATCGCGCGGTATAATCATATCGTGCATGTACAACACCGTCCGCACAAACCCGCTGCAGTCCATTCCCTTCGAAGAGGTTCCAGCCCACAGGTAGGGAACCCCTATCAGCGTATAAGCCGTTCGGAGAACACTCCCCACGTTTTGCTTCAGTTCAGCCCTCCACTGTTTCTCGGGACGTCCAGCAGATTTTTCAATATACCCGATGCGACCATCTGGATAAGCCACCTTATAAAAAGAGCCCTTACTGCCTAACCACTTCAACCGGTTACCCGCTACAACATCCGACACCGTCTGCGAGGCCCTGTCGGGAGCCGAATAGACAAAACCGTAATGCTTCGTGACTACCACCTTCTCTGCCCGATTCCAGGCCGCCACTTCTTCTTTATCCATCAGGGTAATGCCGGCCCGATGCACCCAGGCAATATAATTGTCCGGTGTCTGTATGCGATACCAACCATCGAACTGAAGCACACGTACCGGCATTCCCAGCAAAGCTTGAGTCGTCATCTCCGAAGCAAAATCAGGCTTCACATGCAGATTGCATACCGACAAACGAACCACCCCATACGTCTTACCTTTCAGCGTCGCTTCGTCGGGCAGCACCTTCATGCAGTCTGTCACTTCGTAACCGCATTTGCTCAGTCCTTCCATCAGGGCTTTCTTAGCTTCCGGCACCGTAGTCACTCCCCTCAACATCATCTTCTGCCCACACACCATATAATCCGTCTGAAACAAAGCTACCCGCCCGTCGGGCGCATAAGTTTGTTTCAGACTATCAGTCAATCGCACAACCTCAGCCGGCAAATCGCTACCGACAGCGGCAGAGACCTGCATCAATGAAGCAAAAAGCAGAAAAAGGCTAATTAAATGAACATGTTTTCGCATTTGGAAAATCCTTTTGATACTGTTTCTGCAAGCAAAGCTACAAATTATTTCCATAGGACAGAGAAAAAGAGATAATTTAATTTTATACTCTGCACAGATTGCATTATCTTTGCACGTTAGAAGCAGTCGGTCGGTCTGTCGCTTGCGTCTTTTGTACGTATGAGGAAAGTCCGGGCAACACAGAGCATTCCACTTCCTAACAGAAAGCTATCCGCGAGGGTAGAGTAACGCAGAAGAAAACAACCGCCTCGGTCTTCGGACTGCGGTAAGGGTGAGAAGGCGGGGTAAGAGCCCACCAGCCTTGTGGCGACGCAAGGGCTGTGCGTCTTGGAAGTTGTAAGGTCATGTAAACCGGCGCCACGAGAGTTGCTCGCTCCATGTCGGAGGGTGGACCGCTAAAGCGCGTATGGCAACATACGGCTCAGATAAATGACAGACGACCCGCCCTGACAATGACTGAAAACCGAAGGCGAAAGTCCGAAGTCATTACAGTCCGTCAGGAAAGGTTACAGAACCCGGCTTACAGACCGACTGCTTTTCCTTTTTCTTTAATCCATGCTTATGAACAGACGTATAGCCACTCTTTGGAAGTTCCTGACCTACGACATCTGGCGTATTACGGAAGATGAAGTCACCAAAACGACTTTCTCTCTGTACAACATCATCAAGACCATCTATCTCTGTATCTCCCGCTTCACTCAAGACCGACTGGCCAATAAGGCAGCCGCACTGACCTACAGCACCTTGCTTGCCATTGTTCCTATTCTGGCCATTCTGTTTGCCATTGCGCGCGGCTTCGGCTTCGACAATTTGATGGAACACCAGATCATCAGCGGCTTCGGTGGAGCAACAGGAACGACCGAAATCATTCTGCAGTTCGTCGATTCTTACTTGTCGCAAGCCAAAAGCGGAGTTTTTATCGGAGTCGGCCTCATCATGTTGCTCTGGTCCGTACTGAACCTGATCAACAACATGGAAATTACCTTCAACCGCATCTGGCAAGTGAAGAAAGCACGCAGCATGTACCGCAAAATCACGGACTATTTCTCCATGCTCCTGCTGATGCCCATTCTAATCGTCGTCTCAGGCGGTCTTTCCATTTTCATGAGCACCATGGTAAAGAATATCGAAGACTATACCCTACTCGCCCCTCTCGGCAAGTTTCTGATACGCCTGATACCTTTCGTACTGGCGTGGGGCATGTTCACCGCTCTCTACGTCTTCATGCCCAACACCAAAGTACGTTTCAAGCACGCCCTGATATCCGGCATCCTGGCAGGTACCGCTCACCAGGCATTCCAGTTTCTGTATATCAGCAGCCAGTTGTGGGTATCGCGCTACAACGCAATCTACGGAAGTTTTGCTGCCCTTCCCCTTTTCCTTTTATGGCTTCAGATTTCCTGGACGATCTGCCTGTTCGGTGCCGAACTGACGTATGCCGGACAAAACATCCGTAATTTCAGTTTCGACCAGGACACCCGCAGCATCAGCCGCCGCTATCGCGACTTCGTATCCATGCTCATCATGTCCCACATTACCAAACGGTTCGAAAAAGGAGAAGCCCCCTATACGGCAGAAGCCATCTCGGAAGAATGTCAGATACCCATACGACTGGCCAACCAAACCCTTTACGAACTGCAGGAAATCGGGCTGATACATGAAGTGGTAGCCGATACCAAAAGTCAGGATATCGCCTATCAGCCATCAATAGACATCAACCAACTGACCGTGGCAACCTTGCTTAATCGTCTCTATACACATGGATCGGAAGATTTCAAGATAGACAAAGAGCACGAATTCAGTGCCGAATGGAAAGCGCTGATGAAGGCCAGAGACGAATACTACAACAGTACGAAACAGCTGTTGCTGAAAGACCTATAACGAGTTAGCTTCTTTCCGACATTCCCAGTCGCTCACGGTTCCCGTCTCCGACGAAAAGGCTGCACCTATTGCATACACCTTGCGCGAGTCGGCGGCATACTCGCGGGCGTAACCTTTGTCTGCTATCTGCTGCAGGGCTTCGGCTGCCGTGCCGTCCAACTTGAACTCGAAGATAT
>CAJKOW010000010.1 GCA_905201685.1 uncultured Bacteroides sp.
CCTGCCACTACGAAGCCGGCTTTGGCAAGTGCCATTCGCATTGCGATGAAGCTGTCGTGGTTGGCCGACATGAAACCTCCTCCCGGGTAAAAGACAATGGCAGGTTTGGGCTGGGGGGTGCGCGGAACGAGCAGCGTCATTCTGAGCTGGCGGTTGGTGGGGAATGTAATTTGTGAATAGATCACATTACTGATAACATTAACGGGTGTTTCGGTGATTTCTACTTTCAGGGTTTGCTTGCCCGGTGCTTCGGCTGTTTGTGCTGAAGCCTGGAAAGTGGTTGGCAGCAATCCGGCAAGCAGGGATGCAAATACATATTTTTTCATGATACGGTTATTTTGATTGTTGAAACATTCAGGGGTATGAAGTTGTCGGATATAAAGGAAAGGGGATGTATCGTTGCAGACACATCCCCTTTCCTCTTACGGGTGTAGCGTAGAGAGTTATTTCTTACGGTTACCGTAACGGCTCATGAACTTATCAACACGACCGGCGGTGTCAACCAACTTGGATTTACCGGTATAGAACGGGTGAGAAGTGCTGGAGATTTCCAGCTTTACCAACGGATAAGTTTCACCTTCGAATTCGATTGTCTCTTTCGTGTTTATAGTAGAACGAGACAGGAACATGTCGCCATTTGACATATCTTTGAATACTACCGGACGGTAATTTTCAGGATGAATACCTTTTTTCATTTCGCTATTTGCTTTTTTAATTATTATTCGGTTACTATCTTGGTAATAAATAGTGTAATGGTCTATCTTTACTTTTCAGGCTGCAAAGATAGTGCTATTTATTGAAACAGAAAAAAAGTTCGGCTAAAAAATAGGTTTATCTCGTTTTATTTCTTTTTTTTGCACCTGAAACAGGAGTTGAAGGCTGTTTGACCGGACTGCGTGTCCGTGCCTGAAGGAAGCAATTTCTTCGTTTGATACACCCGCCTTGGGCTGGTAGCACTGCTCCTGAATTTCACTAACTTAAGTTGTTTTATTAATATGAAAAGACTGTTCTTTCTATGGATGTTCACTTTCTGTCTGGTTGTGGCGGAAGCGCAGAACACGAAGCGCGATTTGTACAGCGTAGCGTTTTATAATCTTGAGAATCTGTTTGATACCATTCATGATGAAGGTAAGAACGATTACGATTTCTTGCCCGACGGCAGTTATAAGTGGAATTCGAAGAAGTACGAGGCTAAACTGGAGAACATGGCCAAGGTGCTGTCGTCGCTGTCGCGCGACGTGGTCGAAGAGGGACCGGCCTTTATCGGAGTGGCCGAAGTAGAAAACAGCCGGGTGCTGACCGACCTGCTGAAACAGCCTCCCATGTCTCACTATAAGTTTATCCATTACGAAGGTCCCGACAAACGGGGCATCGACTGTGCGTTGCTTTACGATCCGCAACAGTTCGAGGTGAATACGTCGAAGCTGGTACTGTCCGAACCTTATCAGGGCGACACGGTGCATCTGACACGCGGCTTCCTGATTGTGGAGGGTAAGTTGGCCGGTGAGCGGGTGTGTGTCATCGTCAATCACTGGCCTTCGCGTGGAGCAAAGTCGCCGGTGCGGGTACACGCAGCACGCCAGGTGCGGGTGTTGGCCGACTCCTTGCAGCATGAATACCGGAAGCTGAAGCTGATTGTGATGGGCGACATGAACGACGACCCGATGGATGAAAGCATGCAGACGCTGGGCGCACGTAAATATAAGAAAGAGGTGAAGAAGGATGAATTCTATAATCCCTGGTGGGAGACGCTGGAGGACAAAGGAGTGGGAACACTGCTCTACCGTGGTAAGTGGAACCTGTTCGACCAGATTGTCCTGTCGAAACCGCTTCTGAAGAAGCGCCGCGGACTGCGTTTCGACCACAGCGAAGTGTTCCTGCGCGATTACCTGATACAGCAGGACGGCAAGTACAAAGGTTCGCCTTTGCGTACGCACGGCGGGCGCACGTGGCTGAACGGCTACAGCGACCATCTGCCTACCATTATTTATTTAAGAAAATGACAGAAAGTACTGTTGCGGCAACCGGCTGTTGACGGGGGCAAACTTTGCAACATGGACTTTACAATCTTTTGTTAAAACTCTTCAAACACTTGAAAAATGTTTGTTTTTCTTTTGTTTGAGGAGTTTTTTTATCGGGGCAGGTGTCCGCAATTTGAATGAGAATGTTTACTTTTGCACAGAATTTTAATTCACTAACAATAAACTTTTAAACAAAATGGTTAATTACAAAGAATTAGGCCTTGTGAACACAAGAGATATGTTTGCTCGTGCCATTAAAGGTGGATATGCCATCCCGGCTTTCAACTTCAACAATATGGAGCAATTGCAGGCCATCGTAAAGGCTGCCGTTGAAACTAAATCTCCGGTTATCCTGCAGGTTTCCAAAGGCGCACGTAACTATGCCAATGCTACATTGCTGCGCTACATGGCTGAAGGTGCTGTAGAATATGCTAAGGAACTGGGTTGCGCTCATCCTGAAATTGTGCTCCACCTGGACCACGGTGACAGCTTCGAACTTTGCAAGTCTTGCATCGACATGGGCTTCTCTTCTGTAATGATCGACGGTTCTCACCTGCCTTACGAAGAGAACGTAGCTTTGACGAAGAAGGTTGTTGACTACGCTCATCAGTTTGATGTAACTGTAGAAGGCGAGCTGGGTGTATTGGCCGGTGTAGAAGATGAAGTTTCTGCTGAGCATCATACTTATACTGACCCTGAAGAGGTTATCGACTTTGCTACTCGCACCGGTTGCGACAGCTTGGCTATCTCTATCGGTACTTCTCACGGTGCTTACAAGTTCAAACCCGAACAATGTCACGTTGATCCGGCTACCGGCCGTCTGGTTCCTCCTCCTTTGGCTTTCGATGTACTCGACGCCGTTATGGAGAAACTGCCGGGCTTCCCCATCGTTTTGCACGGATCTTCTTCAGTTCCTCAGGAAGAAGTGGATACTATCAACAAATATGGTGGCAAGCTGGAAGCTGCTATCGGTATCCCCGAAGACGAGTTGCGTAAGGCTGCCAAGTCGGCTGTTTGCAAGATCAATATCGACTCAGACTCTCGTCTGGCCATGACTGCTGCTATCCGCAAGGTGCTGGCTGAGAAACCGGGAGAGTTCGATCCGCGTAAATATCTGGGTCCGGCTCGTGACAACATGGAGAAACTGTACAAGCACAAAATCATCAACGTGCTGGGTTCAGACAACAAGTTGGCTGAATAATTTTTTCCACAAGATTATAGAAGAAGGGGATGTGTCCGCACGGGCACATCCCCTTTCTTTGTATGCGGGTAGTTCAGGGCGCCGAACTTCCTGTTTTTCCCGCCAAGGCTTTCCGTTATTGAGGCGCGGCTATTGGGCTGCGATGGCTTTCTGCCTTTCCTGATACAGTCCTTTCACTAACTGGCAGGAAGTCTCCAGGCCGATGCTTCCGGTGTTGAGCATCAGGTGATAGTGGTGCGGTTCGCCCCATTTGTCGCCCGTGTAGTATTCGTAATGATGGATGCGGTTGCGGTTGATGCGGCGGATTTCGGCTTCGGCTTTGTCCTTGGGGACGTTGTATTCGCTGACGCAGCGGGCTACGGCGCTTGGCAGGTCGGAGTAGCAGAAGACCTTCAGTACGTCGGGGTCGTCTTTCAGCACGAAGTCGGCGCAGCGGCCTACGATGATGCACGATTCTTTTTCGGCCAGTTCCTGTATGATTTTGCTTTCGGCCACAAACAGTACGTCGTCGGGCGAGAGGCTGGTTTCTATGGGTTGTTCACTGTTTTTGGAGAGGATGCACTTCAGCCAGAAGGAGGGAATGGATTGTTCGTTTTTCACGATGTACTGTTCGTCCATGTTGCTGCGCTGGGCGGTGAGGTGGATAAACTCTTTGTCGTACAGGCGGATGCCTAATTCCTTCGACAGCATTTCGCCCAGCAGGTGCCCGCCGCTTCCGTACTCGCGGGCAATGGTGATGATGATGTGGCGGCTGCTTCTTGCGGTGGTCTTCTTCAGTTGGTCGGGACTGCCAATCCACTTGTCTAAGAAGCGGTAGTAGGGACTGACGAAGTGGACTATCGGGCCGACGGCCAAGGCGGCCACTACCGTACCCTCGCGCACGCCTTCGATGTCCGAAAGGAAAAAGAGCGACAGCAGACAGGCAATGACCAGCAGGCTGACATCGAAGCCCAACTTGACAAAGCCGAAGTTACCGTGGAAGCGCTTGGTGATGACGTTGACAAAATATTCGCCGGCCATCATGGCTACGTTCGCCTTGACTTCCAGTGCGATGCCCAACGCCAGAATGACGCAGCCGACCAGCAGGGCTACGACCTGTCCTACGTAGGTGGACGGGTGAAGCCAGAAGAGGATGAACATGGAGAAGTCGATGAACAGTCCGAAGCAGCAGGCGATGGGTATCTGCAGCGCATACATTTGCCAGTCGGCTTTCAGCTCTTTGCGCGTCATCAGGAGGGGTTCGAGGACGACGAACAGCAGGTTGAGCAGGATGGTCCATATGCCTATGGTATAAGGAGTGAACATGCTCAGCACGTAGGTGACGCTGGTGATGGGCGAGGTGCCCAGCAGGGCTTTGGTGATGAAGGCAATGCCAAAGGCATTGATGAACAGGGAAATAACGAACAGCAGGAAACGCCTGGACTTATATACTTGCATAATAATGGATGTGTTTTGTTGAATCGTCGGCAAAGTTCTGACTTTTTTTCCGGTTGCGGTGCATAAAAAGGCGACCTTTCTTGGTCGAAAACGAAACGCTGCTTACTTTTGCCGAATAAAACTCATCGTTATGGAAATCTCTGCATGGCAACTGGCGGGAGAGGGGGAAAAGGCACGGCCATTCCCTTTCGGCTATTTTACGGAAGAAGCACTTGCGGACAACAGGCAGATACTGATCGAGAAGGGATTTTACTTCTGGCTCGTCGTAAACGGAACGGCGACCGTATCCGATGCTTATCATGCTTATGCGTTGTCGGCGGGGCAGCTGCTGGTGGTGACTCCCAGTGTGTCGGCCACGCTGGACGGCATGAGTGCGGACTTCTCCTTCGTCTGCCTCTACATCGATCCCGATTATTACGACGGCCTTTCCGAAGGGCAGCTGGTGTACAACCAGGTGTCGCAGTTCATCGGAAACTATCGTTTGCCGGTCTTTTCGCTGAATGCTGTACAGGCCGGCTACCTGCAGAAGTCGCTGGAACTGTTTGCGGACAGGTTGCAGGCGATGCAGCTCTATCGTGACGGAGCTGTCAGACATTTGTGCAGCTTTGTGCTGCTGCAGATGGCCGATGCGCTGTATGGGAAGAACCGGGAAGAGGCAACCTGCGTGAAACGTTCGAGCGAGATATTCCGAAACTTCAAGCGTCTGCTGGTGCATCACTACCGCGAGCAGCACAACATCGGCTTCTATGCCGACCGGTTGAACATATCGACTACCTATCTGTCGCGCATCGTCAAGGAGATTACCGGACATACGGTCTGTTTCCACATCTCGGAGCTGCTGTGTGCCGACGCTCGGAAACTGTTGGAGTGTACCGACCTTGACGTCAAGGAGATAGCCGACGAACTGGGATTCTCCGACCAGTCGGTCTTCGGAAAGTTCTTTGTCCGCAAGACGGGGCTTTCGCCTGTGAAGTTCCGGATGCGGCAGGAGTGACGTTTGTTTCGTATTCAACGAATTCCGTTTCTTGTTTTGATAACGTTTTCCGGAGAAGAATGCCGAACTTTGCCGCCGGAATACAAACGAATGTGTCATTCATAAAAACGCAAATCATATGAGAAAGCATTGGATTTATACAGGAGTCCTGGCACTCCTGGCCGTCTGCACGCAGCGTGTGGCGGCACAACAGGAAGTCACCTTGCACGATGCCGGCGGCAAGGAGATAAAGGTACCCATGCGCAAGGCTTTGCCGGTCAGTGCGGACCGTGTGCGCTATCCGGGTTTCAGGCAGGAGACGGTGGTGCTGCAAGAGGGCAGTGTGCGCCGCGAGGGAGCCAAACCGCTGGCGTGCGACATTCTGCTGGAAAGGGATGTCCCCATCAAGTTGCGCGACGGGGTCACCATCTATGCCGATGTGTTCCGTCCGACCGACGGAAAACCCTGCCCTGCCATCCTGGCGTGGAGCCCTTATGGTAAGGAGATTGGCGGACAGATGCTGGACGACGTGCCGGGGCGTGCCGGTGTGCCGGTGGACGCCACTTCGGGATTAGAGAAGTTTGAAGGACCCGACCCCGCCTACTGGGTGAACCACGGTTATGCCATCGTGAATGTGGACAAGCGTGGCGCCTACATGTCCGAGGGCAACCTGTTGTACTGGGGACACGAGGATGCGCTGGACGGTTGCGATGTCATCGAGTGGATTGCCTCGCAAAACTGGTGTACCGGCAAGGTAGGCATGTCGGGCAATTCGTGGCTGACCGTCTCGCAATGGTTCATCGCTGCCGAGCGGCCGGAACACTTGGTTGCCATCGCTCCCTGGGAAGGCTTCTGCGACCACTATCGTGAGTCGGGCACACGGGGCGGCATCCCGACGCCGGAGTTTCCGGAGATGATTGCCGAAACCTTCTCGTCGGCTCACGGCATGCTGGAAGACCAGCCGCGCATGATTGTCGAGAAATCGCTGATGTGTGACTACTGGCAGGACAAGGCGGCCCGCGTGGAGAACATCGAAATACCGGCCTACGTGGTGGCCAGCTACACCAACTCGGTGCATACGCGTGGCACCTTTGCCGGATACCGCCGCATGGCGTCGAAGGAAAAGTGGCTGCGCGTGCACAACACGCAGGAGTGGTTCGACTACTATACGCCCGAAAACGTGGAAGACCTGCGCCGCTTCTTCGACCATTACCTGAAGGGCGTGGACAACGGTTGGGAGCAGACTCCGAAAGTGCGCCTGTCGGTGCTTAACCCCGGCGGTCACGACATTGTGGGCCGTGCGGAAGAAGAGTTTCCGTTAGCACGCACCGTCTATCGGAAGCTCTACCTGTCGGCTGCGGACAGTACGCTGCTCACCGCCTTGCCCGAACAGGAAAACGTCAACACGTACCAGTCGGCTGCCGACTGCCATCAGGTGAACTACCGTTACCGCATGGACAAGCCCACCGAGATTACCGGCTACATGAAGCTGCACCTGTGGGTGGCAGCCCCCGACAACGACGACATGGACCTGTCCGTCCGCGTGGAGAAACTGTCGAAAGACGGTCAGCCTATTCCCGACCGTATGGGCAACCGCATCGTCGCTACCGGACAGATGCGTGTCTCCATGCGCCAGCTGGATACGCTCCGCACAACCGAGTCCGAGCCTTACTATCCCTTCACCACCGTGCAGAAGCTGAAGCCGGGCGAGATTGTCCCCGTCGAGATTGAAATCTGGCCGATGGGACTTTTCTTCGAGAAGGGCGAGATACTGCAACTGACGGTCGGCGCTTATCAGCCCGAAAAGGCTGCCATACCTTTCGGCTCGGCACACATCACCGTGCCCAAGGAGGACTTTACCTACATGCCCGGCCAGCAGCCGGAGATGATGACGCTGGGCGGCAATGCCGACGAGTGTGCCGACCCCGCCGAAGTAGTCACGTCGCCTGCTACGCACAACGTGGGAAGACATTGCATCTACACCGGAGGCCGGTACGACAGCTATCTCTACATCCCCGAGATTCCGGCGAAGGAGTAAGGCCTACAGGGGAACCGACCGTTTTGTCAAAATGACACTTTGATTTCCCGACCGCCTGAGAATCGTCTGTTTCGGGCCAAGGGAAAGGCCGGTGCTGAAAATCGAAGCGAAAGGCACGCTTCTGCCTTACAGACAGTACGATAGCGAAATTCTTACAAATGAAATAGAAGAAAAACGGAGCCCGCGGGCGCTCCGCAGAGCAGAAAAGGGGAGTTTCCGTGGCAAAGCTGAGGCTTTTGCGTCGGAAACTCCCCTTCTTTTGGCAGAAAACAAGCCTTTTGGGGACAGATAACAAGCCTTGTTGCGGACGGAAACAAGCAATCTTTGCGAGCAACACAAGCGTTGTTGCCGAGAAATGCAAGCGTTGTTCCCCTCGGCAAGGTGTTTTTTTGTTGTTTTTTTGTCCTATTTCCGGCTGGCTGTGAAAAGCGGGTGTCAGCGAAAAGGCTTATTCTTGGTCATTTGGAAACAAATATTCGTATATGGGTAACTTTGTGGGCTGATACTTCCAACCGTAATCGTTGTGGTAAATCATCAGACGGCTCATGCCACCGTCCACGGTGATGTTCTCGCCGTTGATGAACGAGTTGCGCTCGTCACACAGGAAAGCTACCACGCGGGCTATGTCCTCCGGTTCGCCTACACGGTTGGATGGATGCTGGTCGATGTCGCCCTTGCTGTAGAAGGGAGTGTAGGGTTGGTTCGGGTCGCCGTGGTAGTTACCGGTGTCTATCCAGCCGGGCGCCACCGAGTTGACGCGCGCCACGCCTGACAGACTGATGGCCAGTGCGTGGGTCAGTGCCGTAATGCCGCCCTTGGCCGCCGTATAGCTCTCGGTGTTGGGTTGCGACTGGAAGGCACGGGTCGAAGAGATGTTCACGATGGACCCTATGCCGCAGAAGTGGTCTCTGAAGAGCTTGGCCAGCATGTAAGGAGCCACCACGCCCACGCGCTGAATGTAGAGGAATTCGTCGTAGTCGCAGTCGGTCAGGATGCCTCCGTTCGTCAGGCAGGCGTTGTTGATGAGGCAATGGATGCCTTGGGGTTGCTCTTCGAGTATCAGGCTGGCGAAGTCTTCCAATGCCTGCCTGTCGGCCACGTCGCCTACAAAGCCGGTCACTCTATAGCCCAGCTGGTGCATTCGTTCTACTTGGTCGAGGGTCACCTCGCGGTCGATGTCGATGAAGTAAACCTGGTCGCCTTCTGCTGCAAAATGTTCTACAATGCAACGGCCGATGCCACCGGCTCCGCCCGTTACGATAATGATTCTGTTCATGGTTGGTTGATGTGTGTTATGAGTTTCTTAAAATCTTTTCCATTGGTTTGCCTTTGGCCAGTTCGTCCACTAACTTGTCTAAGTAGCGTATTTCCTGCATCAGCGGTTCCTGAATCTCTTCTACCCGGATGCCGCAGATGCTTCCCGTAATCAGTTTGCGGGCAGGGTTGGGAGCCGGGGCGTTGCGGAAGAAGTCGCCGTAGGTGGTAGGCTGGCTCAGCAACTCTTCTATTTGCAGGGGGCTGTACCCGGTCAGCCAGCCGATTATTTCATCTACTTCTTCGCGGGTACGTCCTTTCCGTGTGGCTTTGTTCACCAGCAGTGGATAGACTTTGTCAAGAGGCATCTGATATACCTTCTCGAATGTCGATTGTCCGGTCTGTTTCATTGTTTCTTTCGGTTAGAGGTTCTTTGTGGGGTGGGGCGTGGTTAGCCTCCCGTTATCATTCCATTCTCCATAGAGCAAACCTTTTCGGGTGTTCTCTATGAATTTGTTTAAGCGACTTTCAAAAAGTTTTGGTTGGTGTCGTTTTATTTGAATGGTGTCTATTCTTACGCGTTTATATAAATCCGGAAACTGACAGAAGTTGTGCCATACTATTGGATCGGATTTTAACTTCTGCAAAATATCCTTGTCTATGCTAAAGCCCTGAGGCGACATGTCCGGCAGAACAGCTTTTCCTGCATCGGTCATCAGTCCAAGGCGTTCCATTCTGCGACATCTTTCTTTATTGAGCTCTGACCAATTGCTTCGGGGAGTTCTGGGGCAAAGTCGCTGAGCCGTTATGTCCTCAGATATTTTCTTGGTTGTGCTGTCTATCCAACCAAAGCATAAAGCTTCTTCTACAGCATCAATATACCAGAAGGTTTCATCATCTGTAGGTCTTCCGCGTTTCACCACCACCCAGCATTCTGTTTCCTTATTGTGGTTTTGTATGAGCCATTCGCGTAGCTCGGTTCTCGACTTTACTTGTAGTAAATTACGTACTTCCATGATCTTTAGCTTCAATTTGCATGACGCAATGCTGATTTCCTCGTAGGATAGATTCACAAATTGTTACTCGAAACGTTTTGTTTTTCCATAACGATCGTAAGACGTAGAGGATGCTTTGTTTGGAACACTCGCACAGTAGAGGAGTGGAAACATAGCCTTTTTGATGTAGCAGGCAAGTACATTCCATAAAACACAGGTGGTAAACTGTCCCATTTTCTATGATGATGCTTCTGACGCCCGGCAATTCATTGGCTATTGAGAAAAACGTATCTAAGTCGCCGTTTGCCTTTTCGTATAATTCTTTATAGATTTGTAAGGTTCCGCATTTCACGCAATTATTACCACATTCTGAAAAGAAGGCTTCTCTTTGTTCGGATGATAGGCGGGCAATTCCTTTTTCAAATCCTTTGAACCAGTCTGATAGTTCCATAAGATGATATTCTTTATTTTCTTTTTTTCATGGTTTGTGCTTTCCGTCGGGTCATTTCTTCGGCGAAAGCTTCGCGTCCGTTAGCTTGGATGTAGCGGATGCACGCCGTGCGGTCGGAGTTGAACAGGAAGGCGAAGATTTTCCCTATCACATTGTTATGCGTTTTGCAGGCTTTTACGTCCGTGCTGCATTCGGCACAACTTTGGAAACCTTTCGACTGACAGCATTGTCTGATTTTGCACCAGGTTGCCTTGTCGTTCTGGCGGCATCCCTGGCATTTACCGTTGAGGTATTTACGACATGCTCCGCAATACAGGCCACAGGCGGCGATGTGGTCTGTGGAGGCGGTGATGGGCTTTGTTCCGTTTTTCATATGTATCTACTTCTTTATTGATATGTTATGGATGCGTTATCTCCTTTGTCTGCAAATGTAAGAAAACTCTTTGATTCAAGGATAGGCTCTGTACAGATAACTTTTTCGTTGCTCTACTTGGACAAGCGGTACATAATGGCAATTCCCATTAAGATGGATGCCGAATGCGGTCAGGAGGGAAAGTATAAACACCGTATTCATTTTTTGGGGCGGTTGAGGATTAAACATTCTTCCGTAAGTAAATCATGTCTTTCAGTACTTTCCCGTCTTCCACAATCGGATGGTCGTAATTGCGGGTAAAGAAGTCGGCGACGGTATGCGAATAAGTAAAGCCACAGCTTCTGTAAAAGCTGAGAGTCTGTCTGCTTTCGCCCGTACCGACGAGAAGCGTGTGGCACACGTCGGCATAGTATCGGCTGACGAATTCTACCATCTGCCGACCATACCCTTTGCGCTGGCAGGTAGGTGCAACGGCCAGGTTCTTCAGTTCGCGGACTCCGTTTCCCTCGTCCGTCACAACGGCTACGGAAATGGGGATTGCTTCAGCGTCGAACATGACGAACAAATCTCCCCGCTCCAGATAGCGGTCGATCATTGACTCCTGCTCGTCGGCAAGCAGTAGGAGGGAGAGGAAATGTTTCTTGTCGGTGGTGATGAGTTGGATGTTCATACAAACTCTTCTTTCAGCAGTTCAAAATAATGGGCATTTACAAAGCGGCCGTTCTTGAAACAGGCGTTGCGGAGAATGCCGACCTTACGGAAACCGACTTTTTCGAGTACTCGCATGGAGGCGATGTTGCTTTCATACACATTGGCAAAGATACGGACGACGTCTGTCGCAGCCAAATAATGTCGTAAGGCTTCGCGCAAGGCCTCGCTGGCAATGCCTTGGTTCCAGAAGGGCTCTGCCAGCCAATAACCGGTTTCGGCATTGAAGCGTTCCACATCTGTTCTCCGCATAAAGCTGATATTGCCGGCAGCTTCACCGTTTATTTCGATGCAGTATTCGCCGGGCTCTTGCCGGCTTGTTGCATAGTCGATAAAAGAGTGGGCATCTGCTTCCGTATAAGGAAAGGGGAGATTGTCACGGCAGTTATCCCAAATCTTCTTGTTGTTCAGGTATTTTGCCAATGAAGACACATCAGATGCTTTCCACGGCCGCAGGCGGAATCGGGGCGTGACACAGTTTGCTTGTTGTGCAGTCTGTTGCTTATTCTCCGTTAGAGCAGCCAAAGAGGAAGGCAGGACTTTCCTCATTACATAGTTGGTTAATTGCAGGCGGTTGGCCTGTGCGCGTTGTTCACGTTCGACGGCATAGCCCCGATGTTCGAAGAAGGGACGGGCAGTGATACTTACTTCGGAGGTTATTTCGCGGATGCCGTGCTCCGTGGCGTAGGCTTCTATCTGTTGCAGCAGGGCGGTAGCAATGCCTTCTCCCTGATGGTCCTTGTGGACGAACATGGAGTGCAGGTAGCCATCGTTGCGGATGGAGGTGAAGCCGATGATGTGACCTTCGGCATCGCAGGCAGCGATGAAGTGCAGGCTGGCAAGCAGTTTCTCCCAGCGGCCGGGCCGGTCGCCGCAAGATGCCCAGTCGGCTACTTCCTCGGCGGTATAGTCGCGGGCATTGACCGTCAGCACGGTGTTGCAGAAGAGGCTTTTCAGCTCGGGTATGTCGGCCGTGGTGACGGGGCGGAAGGTGATGGCGGGAGGGACCGTCGGGCTGTGATGTGAGGTTTTCATAAGTGGGTGCGTTGATAAGTTGCATACCATAATATATTCTTCTTCCGTCTCCTTCACCGCTTCAAAGCCAAGCCTGGTGTAGAGGCGGACGGCTGGATTAGCCTTCTGTACCGAGAGCGACACTTGACGATAGCTTTTGCCGTGCAGCAGGTCGAGCATTCCTTTCATCAGGCGGGTGCCGATGCCATGCCCCCGGGAGTCTTTGTAGAGGGAGATGGCGAGCGAGGGAGTATGGTCGTCCACGTGCCCGTAGTCGTTCATCTGGCGGACCCAGACGGCACCGACAACTTGGCCCGAAGCTTCGGCTACCAGACAGTGGTCGTCGGGTTGGGTGCCGAAGTCCCGGATATAGACTTGCAGCTCGGGTAGCAGGATGACGCTGCGGGGCGGAGGAGGAGTGCCTTCGGGCAGGTAGATGGCTTCGTAAAGGAAGTCGCTCAGCAAGTGGGTTTCTTCCGGAAGCAGGGGACGAATGGTGCAAGGCTGGTTCTTCATCTTTTGTCTGTTGAAATGGCGGATAAAGATAAGTAACTTTTTCTTTTTATGGAATAGAGGAAAGCACTTTTCACGGCATGCACAAGGTTTCATATTGGTTTCGTCTATGTTTCATCCGGGTTGCAAGTGGCAGAAGGCGGATGACTTCTGCATCGGATCAGTATCGTTGGTTTGTTTTTTCCTTGTATTTTTGCACGGTGAAACAATAGGAATGAGATGAGAAAAATAGGACGTTTGTTAGGGTTCTGCATCGTTTTGTTCGGTGCGCAGGCAATGCATGCACAGACACGTGCTGCAAGAGAGATCCATGAGAATCCCCGCTTGGCTACAGGAAAGTATATGGCTTATGAGGCTCCCGACGTGCCTCTTACGGCTGCCCCCGACGGGTATGTACCCTGTTACATCAGTACGTACGCCCGACACGGTTCGCGTTACCTGACGGGGAAAGATAAATACGAACCGGCCTTGGAAGCACTGGGCGCTGCCGAAAGGCAGCATGGACTGACGGATGACGGAAAGCGTGCATTAGACATTCTGCGGCAGATGGCTCGGGCTGCCGAAGGACGATATGGCGAACTGACACCGAAGGGTGCACGCCAGCATCGTGAGTTGGTGGAACGTATGTATCGCAACTATCCGCAAATCTTTGTGGACGGTGCGCATGTGGATGCCCGTTCTACTTACAAGACCCGGGCTTTCCTGTCAATGGCTGCTGCCTGTGTGGAATTGAAAGGACTGAATCCCCGCCTGAATATCACGACCGACGCCAGTCAGCACGACGCTTATTACTTGAAATACAAGAATCCGGTGTATTCCGACAGTTGCCAGCGCAATGCCGATTCTGTCTTTGCCGAGGCCCGACGCCGTTTTGTTCATCCCGAGCGCATCGTGAAGCAACTGTTCACCTCCGATTATCTGCCGAAGGTGGAGAATGCCGATAAGTTGGTCTGTGACCTGTTCGAGTATCATGGAATCAGTCAGAGTTCGGACAACATGCCCGACTTGGCTTTCCTCTTCACCACCGACGAACTGTATGACTTCTGGCAACTGAACAACTTTGAGTGGTATTACGAGCAGGGTCCTTCGCCCCTGAGCGGAGGTCATATGCCCAATCTGGCACGCAACCTGCTGCGCAATATCGTCGAGGCTGCCGATACGGCATTGGCATCTGCCCGTCCTTGCGCGACGTTGCGCTTCGGTCATGATACCAACCTTGCACCACTGGTGGCATTGATGCAGATTGAAGACTTCAACCATGCTACGGCCGATTGGGATTCCATTCCCGAATACTATCAGACCTATCGCATGATTCCGATGTGCGGCAACCTGCAGCTGGTCTTCTTCCGTAAGCAGGGCAGTGCGGACATTCTGGTGAAGCTGTTGCTGAACGAACGTGAGGTTCGTCTGACCGGAGTGGCTGACGACCGTTTTCCGTTTTATCACTGGAGCGACCTGCGCCGCATCTGGATGCAGCGGACGGATGAAATCCGCTTGCCCGAAGTGCCGGAGAAGGCTGATGAAGACTGAACCGTTCGTTTGCTTTCTGCCGGGCTACGGTGTGCGCAATGCCCGCCTTGCCAAGGCACCCGCCGAGGTAGAGCGTTTCCTCATAGAGAACGGCTACATGGAAGGTGAGGTGGAAAAACTGCCGGAGTATTTGGCCCAGCAGCCTGTCACATCCGAGGATGTGAAGATCTTTGATGCCGCTTGCGGCGACTATCAGTACCCGTTGGGCACGCCTGTTACGGTGGGCAAGCGTACCACCTCGGGCAGCATCGACTATCGCTTCACCGTCCGGAGCAAGGATGTCAACGGCAACGACGTCGAGGCGACCATCTTCGTGACGGTAGGCAAAGGGGCGGATGCCAAGCCGGAATTTACCGAAGTGGTGCGGTAAGGCGGACTGATGGGGTATCTTTCTATTTCTCCGCCGCTTCCTGCAGGCGTTCCAGCATCCTGTTCAGGTGGGCATTGTTCTCCTCGTCCGTCAGGGTGGGGTCTTTCATGAAGCGGTGGCAAGGCAGTTCGGGGCAGCCACCGCAGTTCTTTTTTCTTTTCTCGCGGCAGCATTGGTAGATGGGGCAGACATCGTGGTCCGTAAACCGAAGCCAGAATACCTTGCCGCGAATCTTCCGGCATCCGCTGCATGCAGTAGGGAAGTTGCCGCATTCGGTACATACGGCTCCGCAGGGCGAGGGTTCGACAAATTCATCTTTCCACAACCACCATTTGCATTTGTCGGGGTCGGGATTTTCGGCATTGACAAAGTATTCTACGGCGCGGTACAGATAGAGTTGGCAG
Organism: uncultured Bacteroides sp.; assembly: GCA_905201685.1. Classification (GTDB taxonomy): domain Bacteria; phylum Bacteroidota; class Bacteroidia; order Bacteroidales; family Bacteroidaceae; genus Bacteroides. The sequence goes on from CAJKOW010000010.1 coordinate 15,283, forward strand.
CGGTCTATCAGGCAACCGCGCAGCCGGCATTCTTCGGCATAAAGCTCTTCTGCCCGCTTGCCGCGCAGAGAGGCGATGGTGGTGTAGCCCATGGCAATCAGGTCCTGCTCGGTCTGCGCACCTATGTTGGGGATTTGGCGGAGTTCGGTCATAATAAGGGATGATTAGAAGTTTCGGATGGGAGATTTATGTTATTGAGGGTATTCCATTCTTCTTTTGTCATCCGCATGAAATGTTCGGTGCGGACATCGCCCAACGGTGATATTTTTCCAGTTTCGGTGTGGTGAAAAGTAAATCCACATTTTTGCATGACGCGGCACGACTTTATATTACCGTCATAATAACCACACCAGACAGTCTGTATGTTAAGTTCTTCAAAACAACGGTGTAGTAAACTACGTACAGCTTCAGGTATCAGCCCCTGTCCCCAATAAGGTACCCCTATCCAGTATCCGATTTCGGCATCGCCTTGTTCCATTGTGGCGCTGTGCATACCGTCACTGAACATGATGCCAACACTGCCTACAGGCTCACCAGTGGCCTTTAACACAACAGCGTAAGTTTCGGGAGCAGAGAAGATGGTACGGATGATTTCAAGACTGTTTTCTATTGATGTATGCGGTGGCCATCCGGCAATCGGACCTATATCCGGGTGGCAGGCATATCGGTACAGTGAAGGGGCATCATCTTCGTTCCACGGGCGGAGGACGAGGCGTGAAGTTTCAAGTGTATTTGTTTTCATGGGTAATGAAAATAACTAAAATGTAATATTTATGTAGTTTATTGTACTCTTATTTCTGCCGGTGGCAGATGGTTCCCGTAGCCTGATAGGTAGGCATCACCAGCACTTCGGCTATCTGCATGTGCTCAGGGGCCGAGGCGGCATAGTAGACTACGTCGGCAATGTCGTCGCCCGTTAGCGGACGGATGCCGTCGTACACGTTGTCGGCTTTCTGCTTGTCGCCGCGGAAGCGGATTACGGAGAAATTGGTTTCCACCATGCCGGGCTTGATGTTTGTCACCCGCAGGGGCGTGTCCACCAGGTCGATGCGCAGTCCGTCGGACAGAGCTTTGACGGCAGCCTTTGTGGCGCAATAGACGCTGCCTCCGGCATAGGCTGCATCGCCTGCAATGGAGCCGATGTTGATAATGTGTCCGCGTCCGCGCTCCACCATGCCAGGCACTATCATGCGCGTCATGGCCAGCAGGGCTTTGATGTTGGTGTCGATGACTACGTCCCATTCGTCCAGCGAACCTTCGTGTTCCTTGTCCATGCCGATAACCAGTCCGGCGTTGTTCACCAGCACGTCGATGTCCCTCCAGCGTCCTTCGAGTGAGTCTATGGCCCGCTGCATGGCCTGGCGGTCGCGCACGTCGAAGGGCAGTGTGAGCACTTCCACGCCCTGTGCCGTGAGTTCCTGTTTCAGGGCCTCCAGCTTTTCGGTGTTCCTTCCGTTCAGTATCAGGTTGCTTCCCATAGCCGCAAACTTGCGGGCACATCCTTCACCGATTCCACTGGTGGAGCCGGTGATGAAAATCAGTTTTCCTTTCATATCTTATAGAGGTTGATTGATGAATTGTTGCATGCATGCGTCTATTTCGTTTCGTCGAACCGTTTGCGGTGCGAAACGATTTTTTGCATATTCTCCAAGGCCCACTCGGTCAGTCGGTTGATGTGAGGGATGAGTGAATCGCCGATGTCAGTCAGGCGGTATTCCACTTTGGGCGGAACGACGGGATATACTTTTCTGGAAATCAGTCCGTCGGCTTCCAGCGTTCGGAGCGTGCCCGACAGCATTCTGGGGGATATGTCGGGGATGGCTCGGCACAACTCGTTGAAACGGATCACTTTGTGCTCGTCGATGGTGAGCAGGACGAGAAAAGACCATTTGTCGCCAAAGCGTGCAATGACGTTGCGAATGGGACAGATTTCTATAATCGAATTAGTATCTCCTTTTTTTTGCATGTTCCGATGTGGGTTAGCTTGGGTTTCGCAGGCAAAGCTAACATTTTTTTTCCTGACTACCGACTGTACGGAGGCATTATATTTTTTCTATTTTTTTATGTTCGCGCAACTGCCTGATTCTCTGCAATAGTGAGGAAAAGGTTAGTATGGGATGAATTTGTAACTTCTTGACAAATAGTTTTTTAGTGGATAACTTTGCAGCGTGAATCGTAATTGATATAAACAAGAACATCGTATGAAACAGATTGAAAAAACTGCAGAAGCAAAGAATTTCAGCGCCATCAGTGTAGGTCGGCTGAACGAATTGGGTGAATATGTATTGGAACTGGGTCCGGAGATGAAAATCCCGGGTAAGGTATTCGGCGGTGCTGCCTTGAAGGCCACAGGGGCCGAGTTCTCTTTTCAGTCGTTTGCACCCGGAACGGAGACGGGCTTCCTGCATACTCACAAAACTCACGAGGAGTTGTATTTCTTCCTGTCAGGAAAAGGTGAGTTTCAGGTGGACGGACAGATTTTTCCTGTGGCCGAAGGCAGCGTGGTAAGGGTAGCCCCGGCAGGATTGCGGTCTGTCCGCAACAATGGAAATGAACCGCTTGTGATGCTTTGCGTGCAATACAAGGGAGCTACGTTTACGGCAGAAGATGCAGCCGATGGCGTCATATCCACTGACGAAGTAAAGTGGTAAGCGCTGCAGCCGTCGGCACGGTATGTGTCACGGCTTAAGGCAATCGCATGCCAGCCGGCATGTAAGTATAGCGGGTATTTTTTGATGAGCACCGGCGTCAGTGTATGATGTCGGTGCTTGTCATTAAGTACCCGCTTCGTTTTAGGAATGGAAAGATGGGATGGCCGGCCGGAATGGCAAACGGCAGGAATATGCTTCCTGAAAGATGGGGTGGCGGACGGGGTGAGTGTCATGGGGGGGGCATTAAGTTGAGCCGGAAAATACACTTGTACTCGTAAAAGCGTATCTTTGCATGGTAGAATTATGTGATAAGTAATAAATATATCGTATGGAACATCATCATCATCACGAGGCACATGCAGTGACCGATTCGCTTTACAAGATATTCATTGTCTGTATAGCGTTGAATCTGCTGTTCGTTTTTATCGAAGCTATTGTCGGCTTTGTTTATAATTCGTTGGGTTTGCTTTCCGATGCCGGACACAATCTGAGCGACGTGTTCAGCCTGATGCTGGCCCTCATAGCATTTCGTCTGGCCCGGCATCCGGCCAGTTTGCACTTCACCTATGGTTACAAGAAAGCCACTATCCTGATTTCGCTGCTGAATGCCGTCATCCTGCTGGTGGCTGTAGGGGCTATTGTGATTGAAAGTGTCTATCGCTTGCGCAATGCGACAGACGTGTCGGGCGAAGCCATCGGGTGGACAGCCGGTGCAGGTATCGTCATCAACGGACTGACCACCTGGCTGCTGATGAAGGACCGCAAGGCCGACCTCAATGTCAATGGCGCTTTCCTGCACATGCTTATGGATACGTTGGTGTCGGTCGGGGTGGTTGTTTCGGGCGTCATCATCAGTTTCACCGATTGGGTCTGGATCGATTCAGCTGTCAGCCTTGTGATTGCCGTCATTATTCTGGTATCTACTTACCGATTGCTGAAAGAGAGTCTGTTTCTCTCGTTGGATGCAGTTCCCGAAGGCGTTGACATGGAGAAGCTGAAGCACGATATATCCGAAACGTCGGGGGTGGCAAGTTGGCACCATTTGCATGTGTGGGCCATCAGTACGACGGAGAACGCGGCTACGCTGCATGTGGTGCTTGGCGACCTTTCGGCGATGGAGCGTGTGAAGACAGATTTGAAGGAGGTGTTCCGCAAGAACGGAGTTTCGCATTGTACGATAGAGTGTGAGCAGGCGGGCAATGTATGCAAGGAAATGGAATGCTGCTCCTGATACCTGACTCCCCGCCGGGAAACAGGTCGTTGTGGGTAGCATGCCGATGGACAGACACATCAGACGCAGGTAAATGCAAATCTTTGGAATATCCGGACTGCTGCCGGACCGTATGATTGGCATTTATCTGCGTCTGACGTATCTATTCCCTCTTGTGGAGGGCTGGTTTTACAGTTCGATGACTAACGATTCGCGGGCTGCCATCTTCAGGTCTTCGGTGAAGCTGATGGTACGTCCCGTCAGGATGTCCTTACCCTGTTTGGTGTCTTTCAGGATTTCCTTATAGAACTTCAGTGGCAGGGTTGTTTCGCTGTCCGTTCCGTTCAGCATCACGAATACGGTCTTTCCCTCGTATTGGCGGGCGTATGCATAGACACCGTTCTGCACCATGAATTGCGTCATGCTGCCTTTGGCAATCACGTCGTTACCCTTGCGCCAGTTCAGGATGGTCTTGTAGAAGTTGTAGCATTCGTTTTGCAGGTCGGTGCGCCCTTCTGCCGTAAAGGCATTCTGCTTGTCGCCTGCCCATCCGCCGGGGAAGTCGCAACGCACGTATCCGTCGCTTTTGGTCTTTACACCGTTCATCATGATTTCCGTGCCGTAGTACAGCTGCGGGATGCGGCGTGTGGTGAGCAGCAGCGTAGTGGCCTGCTTCAGCATGGCTAAGTTCTGTCCCTCGCCCAGAAAGCGGTCGGTGTCGTGGTTTTCGATGAAAGCCAGTACACTGGCGGGGTTGGGGTAGAGGAAGTCATAGACAAAGTTGTTATATACGCGGTCCAGCCCCTTGAACCAGGTTTCGGTCTGCTCGTTCTTGGCAATGTTGATCTTGTCGAAGAAGCTGAAGTCCATCACCGTCTTCAGGTTGCTGTTCTTCGGAGCAGACAGTTTGGAGTCCTTCTGCCACCAGGCGGTATAGGCAGGTTCGGTGACCCACGTTTCGCCCACCGTGTTGTAGTTGGGGTATTCTTCGTTCAGTTCCTTCATCCACTGGCTCATGCTGTCGTAGTCGGCATAGGGATAAGTGTCCATGCGGATGCCGTCGATGTTGGCATACTCAATCCACCAGAAGCTGTTCTGGATGAGGTATCTCAGTACGTGTGGGTTCTTCTGGTTCAGATCGGGCATGGTGGGGACAAACCAACCGTTGTTCATTTGGTCGAAGTCGTACTTCGAGGTATAGGGATCGACGTGCGAAGTGAGTTTGAAGGAAGTCTGCACAAAGTTGTTCTGGTAGTCGGAGTTGTTGAACCAGTCCTTTGAGGGCATGTCCTTGATCCATACATGATCGACACCGCAGTGGTTGAAAATCATGTCCATCACAATCTTGATGCCACGCTGGTGAGCCTTGGCTATCAGTTGGCGGTATTCTTCGTTGGTGCCAAAGCGCGGATCTACCTTGTAGTAGTCCGTTGTGGCATAGCCGTGGTAGCTGCCCCCCTGCATGTTGTTCTCCAGTACGGGGGTAAACCAAAGGGCGGTTACACCCAGGTCGGTGAAGTAGTCCAGATGCTGTTCGATGCCGGCCAGGTCGCCTCCATGCCGGGCGTTGGGGTCGTTCCGATCTACTTTCGCGTCGAGCATGCCTTCTACCTGGTCGTTGTCCGGATTGCCGTTGGCAAAGCGGTCGGGCATCAGCAGGTAGAGTGCGTCCGAGGCGTCGAAGCCTTTGTGTTCGCATCCTTTCATGGCGCGTTCCTTCAGCTCATATTCCTGTACGGTTTTCTTCTTGCCCTGCACAAAGGTCAGCGGAATCTTGCCCGGCTGCACGTCCTTGTCCAATTTCAGATAGACCAGCAGATAATTATCGCTCTCTAACTTGACGATGCTGCTAAGCGATACGCCGGGATAGTCCACCGTGACACGGGAGTCGCCGATCCCTTCGCCATAGACCATCAGTTGCAGTTCGGGGTTCTGCATGCCTGCATACCAGAAGGGCGGGTCAATTTTGTTGATGTTGGATGAGGCGTAAGTGCCGAGTGAGAGCAGTACGCCTCCGAGGAGAGAGAATACTTTCTTTTTCATGATAGTCATTTTACGGTTGATTCTTTGTGAGGCTAATATAAGACAATTGGCGGAGAAACACTTGGTCTCTCCGCCAATCCTGTCCTGATTTATTGTGCAAACGTTTGCTTTTCGGCAGGTTTGTCACTTTTCCTGCTGATCGCCCTTGAAGAATTTATCTACTTTCTTCGTCTTCTGCAAGACTTTCAGCCAGGATTCGGCAGAATCGTAACGGTTGTTTTCGTTATAGACGACGTCTCCATCTTCGGTCATTTCCTGCGGCTGATTCCTGCTTCCCTCGGGGCGGGTCTTGATGTAGGCCTCCAAATACTTTTCGGTTTCGTCTATGTCTTTCAGCTGATAGTATGATACGAATGCTGCCTTGTAGAGTATGTAGTGGGCTTGCGGGTCGTATTTGTATTGCTGCATCAGGGCCTTGATTTGCTTGCGTGGTTCGCCGGCTTCCTTGCAGCAGTCGGCCAGGCCGCGATAAAGTCTTGCCACTACACTGTCTTGCGGGAATACGAAGTGGATGGCGTCTTCCATATATTCCACACCTTTCTCCTTCCACTTCGTTTTGGAGCACGCCTTTCCTAAATAGTAGAGGAGGTCGATGTGCTCGGGAGCCAGCTTCCGGGCTGCTTCCAGCAGGTCGCGGGCTTCGTAGGGCTGGTTCAGGGCATAGTGGCTGATACCTGCGTAGTAGCAGCTGTAGAACGAGCTGTCTCCCTGCGCCAACAATGGTTTGTAGCGTTCCAGGGCCTTGTCATATTCTTGGTTCAGGCAGTAAGCCTGGGCTTCCAGACGGTTGATGGTGACGTTGGTCGTATCCGTTTTCCGGTAGTTTTCGCAAGTTTCGATGGCGAAGTCGTAGTAATTGTTCTGGATGTACAGGCTTGCCAGCTTCGAAGCGGCAAGGTTGTCGTCGGGATAGCGGTTGTTTATCTCCATGTAGGCGCCTATCAGGATGTTGGGGTCTGAATAGATGCCTTCCAGGCTCTGTGCCTTCAGGTGGAGTACGGTGGCAGAACTGTCCTGTTCGGCTAAGGAGGTGCTTTCGCCCAATGCTTCCTGATACTTTTGCAAGTTCAGCAACTGACCGATGTACTGAATGCGGGCGTACTTATGGTCGGGCTTCAGGTCGAGCACGCGTCGGTAGCATTGCAGGGCAGGTTGGAACTTGCCCAGTATCTTGTAGCATTCGCCGGCCTCGATGTAGGACCGTGGGTTGAGTGAATCCTGTACGGTGAGCAGCCGGAATACTTGTAGTGCCTCGGCGTTTCTTCCGAGTCCCTTCAGTGCCCTTCCTTTCTGATAGAGCAGGGGAACGGTGAGCGAATCTTCGTGTTCGATGAGGGTGAGGGCGTTTTCGTAGTCGTAGTTGGCCATCGCTTCCTGGATGGACTGCGTTTGCTGGGCTTTCAGGAATGGAGTGAAAGCTGATAGCAGCAGATAAAAGAAGATTTTTTTCATGTGATAAAGTGCAATGATTAATTGTAAAACTGCCGCAAATTAATAAAAATAAATCGATTACGATGTTATCGTAGATGTAGCTTTGTATATTTTAACGGTTGTTTGGACGCATTTGGCCTGATTGCGGACCGGGAAGAAAGGATAGTATAATGTTTCGTAGTCGGGTAGGGCAGAAGATTGGGCTGACTGGGGAAAAGTTTTTCTCTAACTGGGCAGCCTTATTTCTCTAACTGGGGAAAAAACAGCGGTATCTTTTGAGGCAATCGAGATGGAAGAACCGGAGGCGGCAAACAGACGTCCTGCAGAGTCATGTAGGCATAAAAGAAAACGCCTTCCCGTCGATTGGCGGAAAGGCGTCTGTAGTGTGTGCAACACGTATGTTCCGATCCGGAAAAGATTTCCGGATAATCATTACTGATTAGATAAGGAATCCCAGCAACACACCGGCTGCTACGGCCGAACCGATTACACCGGCTACGTTCGGACCCATGGCGTGCATCAGCAGGTAGTTGGTCGGGTCGTATTCCAGACCGACATTCTGCGAGATACGTGCCGACATCGGAACGGCGGATACACCGGCATTACCGATAAGCGGGTTGATCTTGTTGCCTTTTCTCAGGAACAGGTTGAAGAACTTGACGAACAACACACCCGAAGCACTGGCGATGACGAATGCACAGAATCCTAAGAAGAAGATGAAGATAGTGTTCAGCGTCAGGAACTCGGAAGCCTGAGTAGAAGCACCTACCGTTACACCCAGCAGGATGGTGATAGCATCCGTCAACGGACCGCTGGCTGTTTCGGCCAGACGACGGGTTACGCCACTTTCCTTCAGCAGGTTACCGAAGAACAGCATACCCAGCAGAGGCAGACCTGACGGTACCAGGAAGCAGGTAAGCAACAGACCGATGATGGGGAACATGATCTTTTCGGTATGAGATACGGCACGTGCCGGTTTCATACGGATCAGTTTTTCCTTCTTGGTAGTCAGCAGACGCATGATAGGCGGTTGGATGATGGGCACAAGCGCCATGTACGAATAGGCTGATACGGCAATGGCACCCATCAGGTTGGGAGCCAGCTTGGAAGAAAGGAAGATGGCCGTCGGACCGTCGGCGCCACCGATGATGGCGATACCGGCAGCCTGGTTAGGCTCGAATCCCAATGCGAGGGCAATCATGTATGCACCGAAGATACCAAACTGGGCGGCAGCACCTACCAGCATCAGCTTCGGATTGGATATCAGTGCCGAGAAGTCGGTCATGGCACCGATGCCGAGGAATACCAACGGCGGATACCAGCCCGTCTTTACACCCTGATACAAGATGTTGAGCACGGAACCTTCTTCGTAGATACCTACTTCGAGGCCGGCATCAATCTTGAACGGGATATTACCGATCAGAATACCGAATCCGATAGGAATCAGCAGCATCGGCTCAAAATTCTTCTTGATAGCCAGGAACAAGAAGAACAAACCTACCAAGATCATGATAAGGTGTCCGGAAGTTGCATTCGCAAATCCCGTGTACCCCCAGAAATCGACCAGGTTATCGCCAATAAATGATAAAAAGCTTACTTCTTCCATAAACTTATTCGATTATAATTAAATCCGTTCCTTCGAGAACAGAATCACCTTTGTTAACTTTGATTGCAGTAACCTTTCCGTCTCTGTCGGCATTGATGTTGTTCTCCATCTTCATGGCTTCCAGGATAACGATTACCTGTCCTTTCTTCACCATGTCGCCTTCTTTCACCTTGATGTCAAGGATGACGCCGGGCAGCGGAGATTTCACGCCGCTGTTCTTGGAAGGAGCGGTCGGACGTGTAACGACGGGCTCGCCGGTAGCTGTCTTGGGTGCAGCAGCGGGGCGGACAATGGGTTTGAGAGCGGTCTTGATGGGTTTGTCCAGCTCAACGTTGTAGGGGGTACCGTTGACCTCTACACGTGCGATGTTGTCTTCTACATCATTTACAGTGACGTTATAGAGGTTACCATTGATTTTATACTTATATTGTTTCATTTTTCTTTTATTTTAAGGGTATGTACTGGTTTACTTATGCGGCATCTGGCGCAATGTATAGATCTTCGAACTCCAGGGCGAGTAGTTGCGTTTTACCTTATTAATAGTAAGGATGGTGTCTTCGATGTCATGTACATTGTCCTGATATTCGTGCAATGCCATGGCGATGGCTGCAAATACTTCTCCCGATTCGGTTCCGATGGCTTTTTCTTTAGCTTCCTGCTTGTCGGTGATGCCGTGTGCACGCATGGCGTTGCGTTTGATAAGGTTGGCACCGATGTTGCCTACAATCTTGAAGGCAATGTAAAGCAGAATTAGGCCGAAGAATACGACCAGCATAGCCATGATGGCCATTCCGATGCCTATCGGGTCTTTCATCTTGAAGCCGTCGATTTTCTCGTTAGAGTCCAGTGTACGGTTGTTGGTACTTGGTGTCACATAACGGTTGTTGATACCCATTACAGCCCATCCCTTTTCCTTGATACCGTCGTCGATGAGTCCGTAAGAACAGTCAACGGGGATGTTGGCGGGGATTGTGATGGAGTCGATCAGTGTTGTTCCGTTGGCGTCGTACAGGGCGATCCAGTTCGGACCAATCGAATCGAGCTTGAAGTTCAGGTGGAAGTTACCACGCTTGGGTTCGTTGTCTGCCCAGAAGAGCAGGTGCTGGCGGGGAGGAATCTTGGTCAGTACATCTCCCTTGGGTATCGGATACATCATGGCAGCACGTTCGGGTGCCGACAGGCTTTTATCCAATACTCTCTTATCGTTGGTCAGGTAGCAGTTGCGGATATCAACCGTGGCGAACGAGGTGTTGAAGATTTCGATCCATGCGTTATGCTTGCCATAATCGTCCTGGAAGTTGTCTTTGTTGTTCACCAATACTTCGTTGATGCATAGGCTGCTGGCGCTTTGAGCGAAAGCACCGCCGCAAACTGTCATGAACGCAGCGATAAGTATTCCTATTTTCTTTTTGTTCATAATCGGAGGATTTTGTTAAAGTGGAATATTACCGTGCTTCTTGGCAGGGTTGGTCAGTTTCTTGGTTTGCAGCTGTTGCAAAGCGCGAATGACGCGGAAACGAGTGTTGCGCGGCTCGATAACGTCGTCGATGTAACCGTATTTGGCTGCATTGTACGGGTTGGCGAACAGCTTGGTATATTCGGCTTCTTTCTCTGCGAGGAACTGAGCCGGGTTTTCGTGTTCCTTGGCTTCCTTGGCATACAATACGGCAACGGCACCGGCTCCACCCATAACGGCGATTTCGGCGGTAGGCCATGCGTAGTTGATATCGCCACGCAGCTGCTTACAGCTCATCACGATGTGCGAACCACCGTAGGACTTACGCAGTGTGACAGTTACCTTGGGCACAGTAGCTTCGCCGTAGGCGTACAGCAACTTGGCTCCGTGCAGGATGACGGCGTTGTATTCCTGTCCTGTACCCGGAAGGAATCCCGGTACATCGACCAGTGTCACCAAAGGAATGTTGAAGGCATCGCAGAAGCGTACGAAACGTGCGCCTTTACGTGAAGCGTTGCAGTCGAGCACACCTGCCAGATATTTGGGCTGGTTGGCAACGATACCTACCGACTGTCCGTTCATGCGGGCGAAACCGATGATCAGGTTCTTGGCGTAATCTTTCTGTACTTCGAGGAATTCGCCGTTGTCGATGATGGCACCGATTACTTCGTACATATCGTACGGTTTGTTCGGGTTGTCGGGGATGATTTCGTTCAGTGAGTCTTCCAGACGATCGATGGGGTCGGTGCAGGCTACGATAGGTGCTTCTTCCAGGTTGTTCTGGGGAATGTAGCTCAACAGCTTGCGGATGATGGCCAGACCTTCTTCACCGGTTGCTGCAGTGAAGTGAGTAACGCCTGACTTGGAAGCGTGTACGCTGGCACCGCCGAGGTCTTCCTGAGTTACGTCTTCGCCTGTCACTGTCTTGACTACGGCAGGACCTGTCAGGAACATGTAAGAAGTACCTTCGGTCATCAGGGTGAAGTCGGTCAGGGCAGGTGAGTAAACGGCACCACCGGCGCAGGGGCCAAAGATTCCGGAGATCTGCGGGATGACACCCGAAGCCATAATGTTGCGTTGGAAGATTTCGGCATATCCGGCCAAGGCGTTGATACCTTCCTGGATACGTGCACCACCCGAGTCGTTGATTCCGATAACGGGAGCGCCCATCTTCATGGCCATGTCCATGACTTTGCAGATTTTCTGTGCCATTGTTTCTGACAGTGAGCCGCCGAATACCGTGAAGTCTTGTGCGAATACATATACCAGACGTCCTTCGATGGTTCCGCAACCGGTTACGACGCCATCACCCAGGAAGTGTTTCTTGTCTTGCCCGAAGTTGGTACATCTGTGTTCAACGAACATATCCATTTCTTCGAAACTGCCTTCGTCAAGCAGTTGGGCTATACGCTCGCGGGCTGTATATTTGCCTTTGGCATGTTGTTTCTCAATAGCCTTTTCGCCACCACCTAAACGAGCTTTAGCACGAAGTTCTATAAGCTCTTTAATCTTTTCAAGCTGGTTACTCATTTTAATAAGTTTTAGAATTTAAATATTTTTCTGATTCTGTCTTTCTGATTCAGAGTTGGATTTTTTGATATTTACGGGAATAAAGAGTGAGGCACGATGTCTTTCCGGGCTCTTGTGACCGGCATAGCGGGCCAATGGCGTTTGCTATCCGGCTTGTTGTGATCTGCCACTTGTGCCACGGAGCCGGGAAAGACATCAGTCTTTAGGGAAGATTAGGGCTTTTCGCACAATTCTGTCAGCACACCCAGCGTTGATTTCGGGTGGAGGAAAGCGATTTGCAGGCCTTCGGCACCTTTACGCGGAGCCTTGTCGATGAGGCGGATACCGACTGCTTCGGCCGATGCCAGGGCATTGGCTACGCCGTCTTCGATGGCGAATGCCAGGTGGTGCATTCCTCCGTTGCCGTTGTTCTTCTCGATGAACTTGGCGATGGTGCTGTCGGGGCTTGTCGGCTCGAGTAATTCTATTTTCACCTCACCCACTTTCAGAAAAGCAGTTCTAACTTTCTGGTCTTCTACAGTCTCGATGTTGTAGCACTTCAGACCTAATACATTTTCGTAATACGGAAGGGCTTCTTCGATGCTTTTTACGGCGATGCCCAGATGTTCAATGTGTGAAATCTTCATAACTATTTTTATTAATGTTGGTATAAAACTCCTCGTAGGGGGCTAAAACAGTACAAAGTAAGGCAATTCTTGTTGAATAAAGAAATTTTTCGCCAATTAATTCGTGGCAGGGGGAGTGTTAATTTTCTATTTACTTATAGGTATAATGCAATATTATGGAGCGGAATTCATCTGAAAAGTTGTTCTTCCTGTCGGCTTTGCTGTCAGAAGTTCAATAGTGGGCATCGGCCTACTTCTTCAACATTGAGTCGCCTGGGGGAGTAATAGTCGCCATCGAAGTCAGTAGTTGAGCAGGAGCGGTGCTTGTACGGCTCGGGAGCCACACTTGCACGGCTCGCGAGCAACGCTTGCAATACTCACGGGAGTTACAAGCAATACTCGTGGGAGTTGCAGGCAATACTCGTGGACTTTACTTACAAAACCCGTGGGCTTTTCAGGCAAAACCCGACGGGATTGCTTGTAAAACTCGCCGACATTGCTTGTCACATCCGGCAGCATTGCTTGTTGCGTCGGCCAACTATCGATGTGGCGCCGCTAAAGTAGGTAGTTACGGTCGCCAAGTGGCACTTTGAAAATGAAAAGTGGACAATTAAAAAATGAACAACTCGGGTGAAGGATGGATGTGCGTACAACGTGGATGGGGCGTACTAATACGATTAAAAAGAAGAAAATCGAAAATTGGGTTCACGCTTTCACCACGGAATATCAGTGCTGATAATCAGAGAAATATGGTGAAAGATAAGTTTCACGTCCATTCAGTGAAAATCCGCGTTCATCGGCCTTATTCACGTTGTCCGCGCATCCATCCTTCACCACAACGCACTAATTATCATAAGATTACGGTGAAACTTCACCCGGGAATTGGTGAAAAAGGCCGCAGAGCGGAAAGTTCGACTTGAAGAGGAACATCTCAAAAGAAAAAGCAATATATATCATATATATCGTATATATTTTATATATTTGCAAAAAAGACGGAATAATGGAAGCAACAGTAACATACAAGAAAAAGATTATCGACCTGAAGGAGGACACGTTTAAGGTTCTTTCAGTCATGGCAGCACGCCAGGGTACAAACCTGAAGAAACTGATAGAAAACCTGCTCGACAAGACAGCCGAAGAGTACGATGACAGCGAAGCCTACCGCTATATGACCGAGAATTACCCGGACGGAAAGGTCAAGCTGGATAAGAACGAGCGTAAGGAATTTATGGATTGGCTGGGGGTTACTGAGAAATGAGGGTTGAATTTTCAAAGGAGTTTGAAAAGGCAGTCCGCAAACTCTCCGGAAAAATGCTGGATTCAGTGCGTCAGGCAGTACAGGAAGTTATCAATGCCGGAAACATCGAGGAACTGACGGACTGTAAGAAACTGGTGGATTATGAATTTATCTACCGTCTGAGAATAGGCAGTTATCGTGCCTTCTTCAGCTATCATGTACAGATAGTGGATGACTGCGTCATGTTTCTCTATCTGGTGCCCAGAGGTCAGGCATACGATAAGAAAATGGGAAAAAATCTGCAGCAGAAAGATGTATAACAATTTTTTCATGACTATGCAATCGTAAGCCCCAGCCGTTCCTGCTTGCAAGAGCGAACTTCAAGGTTATAGTTTTTTATGGAAGTAAGCTGTACCCAATAGAGGGGCCGATTAGTTCCACAAGAAGAAACTCTTCGAGAAGCTACACGCAGAAAACATCACTGAGGCCGTGGGCATCGCGGCCAATCTGAGGCTGATATAGGGATGCTAATGAGACTTTTTATTCTGCTTAAACGGTTGAAACAACGTTGTTTGTGTGCGACGCTGAGATTGTGGTTATTATGTTAACATATTGATTGTCCAATAAAATCATAAGATCAAAGACTTATTCTTTGTAGCTTGTCATTGTATCTGAAGGATATATCCTTTTTTCTTAACAGAAACAATATTAATGGTATTATCAGGAGCAAGAATATGCCGTAAATAAGTAATCTGCACATTCAAAGACATGGAATTAGAATAACTAATGTCGCCCCATACCTGATTCAGAATTTCATCCCGCGTCACCAGTATGCCGGCACTTCGTGACAACAGAACCAAAATATCCGTCTGACGTGCTGATAGATTACGGGTTATCCCATTGTATGTGACTGTTGAATTTTGGCTGTCAAATAATGTTTTCCCAATCATATAGCGGCATTGAACATCAACTTTCCTGTTTTCAAACCGTTCGTCAATTCTCGCAATCAGCTCTTCAGGATAAAAAGGTTTGGGAATATAGTCATTGCCTTTCAAGTGGAAGCCTTTCAGCCGGTCTGCCTTTTCCGTACGGTCAGTCAGAAAAAAAAGGAATACCTCATTATCCATTTCACGGATTTTCTGTGCAAGTTCGAATCCGTTCATTACAGGCATGTTCACATCCAGCAATATCAAGTCGGGATGTTGGCGGTTATACATTTCCCATGCCGCAGCCCCATCGGAAGCGTAGGCTACCGAATACCCTTCGAGCTCCAAGAAACGTTTCAAAAGCAATGAGTTCTGCCTGTCATCGTCAACCAACAAGATATGTATTTCATTTTTATTCATTGTGGTAACTCTATAATAAAAGAACTTCCATGATTCAGCTCACTTTCTATGCGTATATTACCCCGGTGTGCTTCAACAAGCATTCGGACATAAGCCAGTCCGAGTCCCATGCCTGCTATGTTTTTATCAAAGCCAATCCGCCCACGATAGAATTTTTCAAAAACATGTTCTTGTTCTGATTTAGGAATGCCAAATCCATTATCTTTAACTGAGAGACGGACGTGGTCATTGTCACATTTCCGATAATCTATTTCGATTTCAGCCTTTTCGCGCGAGTATTTTACTGCATTCTCCAATAGGTTGTCGATAATATTAATCATATGCATCTTATCAGCAGTGATAATCATATCCTCGTGAGGAAGAATAACGATATGGACATTCTTGTCACTTGGTACATTCAGCTTATGGATACACGCATCCAACAAATCGTGCAGACTGAATGCTGAAATATTAAGTGGTATCTCGGTTGCTTTGTTGAAAGTCAAATCTCTCAGTTTGGAAAACAAAGCAGACAGGCTATCCAATGCCGTATGGGAATCTGCAACGACCATTTGCCGTCCCGCAATGTCTTTCATAAGCCGTTCATTACCCATATAGGATACACACATCTTGAGCGTTGCAATCGGACGTTTCAACTCGTGAATCATGGTTTGTATAAAGTCTGATCGGAGATTTTCTATTTTACGCTGTTTGCGGATCGTGGCAATCTGCGCAACAAGGCAAACAATCAATAAAACAGATAAGGCGAATGAAAAGAACAGAATATCCGACATTTCTCTTATAATCCGCGGCAATGCAAATTGGCAATCCATTCGTACCAGTTTCTTACCAAGAATGTCGTAGGGATAGGTTATGGAGAGTACAGGATGGAGCAACGAACCACATTCCGTACGAGAAGATTCCCAGACTATCGAATCTGCTGTTTCGGTGAAAATGGTATCGAGCCTGATGTTGTTAGACTGCATTATCGTGTTGAGTTTCTCAGCTGAAAAAGGGAACCGTCTGTTAAGACAGCTGCGTTCTATCGCATCAAGAACTTCCGACTCTTTCCGATCCTGTTTGACAACAATCACTTGCACTTCTCTATCTAACCAGTCAGGGTGTTGCGTTTCATATATTCGGGAAAACAAATCAGCCGAAAGTGAATCAATAGCTGAACACCGGCGCATATCTGCCGTATAGATATCAAATAAAAACATTTCAGTATCTCCTTTTACAAACCGTCTGGTCGTATATTCAACGGCAATTTCGTTATTGACCGCGCTCTGCCGCATCTTGTTGTATTCATCAACGGATTCAAATACACGACTGTAAAGTGTATCCGCACAGGTTTGTACCGTGTACTTATATCGGGAATAAAGCCATTTGCCCTGTACGATGACAAATAACACTATGACAATTACTGTCAGATAATTCAGTATTTTGATTCTTTTTTCCATAATGCAAATATATGGCAATTTGAATTGAATGGACAGCATGGGCAAGGCAATATTAATCGGCCATAATAATTTAATAATAATTCTATAAGAATAGGATAATGATTATTTTTCTCAGTCTGTCACGGCCCCGATACCTTTGCACAAAAAAGTAATACGAATATTCTTAAAGGTAACAGTAATGAAAATACAGCTGATATGCTTGCTCTTGGCAATGGCTGCGAATGTCGTATCTTCGGAAGCGGCAGCTAAGTCCTCAAACTATGAAGTGGTTTCTACTGAAGAAGGGTTGAAGTTCGTCAAATGGTCGGGCAAAAAGAAAGTCGTTGATTTTAATGCCGACCCGACTTTACGACAGGTACAGATTATTGGCAGAATGGCCTTTGAGATGAATGATTTTATAGAGGAGGTCATTTTGCCTGAAGGATTACAAGTGATTGAACGGCGAGCATTCAATACATGTACCAACCTGCGCCGTGTCGAAATGCCTCATTCTGTGCGTAAAATAGAGTTCAGTGCATTTAACATGTGCCGCAAACTGCAGTTGGACGCTTTACCGGACAGCCTTCAGGAGATAGGAACCGGCGCATTTTGGGATTGCGATGGATTAACCATTTCCGCCATACCGGAAAAGGTTACTCGGATTGAACGGATAGGTTTTGCTTTTTGCGATGGTATTACAGAACTGGAACTACCAAATGGACTTGACACGCTTTCCAACTGTGTTTTTTTCGGTTGCCATCAGTTGCAAAACCTCAAAATACCTTCCGGTTTGCGCGTTGTAGGCCCCAAAGCCTTAGCTTATACCCATTTAGAAACAATTACATTCCCGAAGACTCTGGAGGTAATTGGGGAAGAAGCTTTCGTAAACTGTCCTAAACTGAAAGTCGTTTATTTGCCTATGGCAGCCCAAGTCGATTCGACTGCATTTACAAATTGCGTGGAAATAACTATAAACAGATATTAACTTCATAAAACTTATTGTATATGAAACATTTTCTAATTCTCAGTGCAAGTTTGGGACTTTCCTTGTCATTGTCCGCACAACAAAGCAACACGTTCCCGACAGATTATGAATGCCTGTACGAATATAAGGTGACAAACTCAAAATCCATTACGGACACCTATACGACTATTTTACAGATAGGACGTGATTGCTCCTGTTTTATGGATTACACGGCATTCCAGTCCGATTCTGTCAACGCCAGCCCCCATGCTTCCGACGGGGATATAAAAAAATACCAGATGCAGAAAATAAGGAACAGTTTGTTTTTCGACCAGACGGTATTACAGAACCATCCGCAAGGGGAAATGTCTGTTTACAGTGTAATACCGCCGGATTATTATGTGTACAAGGAAAAACTCCGTCCGATACAGTGGAGTTTAGGCAATGAAACCGATACCGTCTGTGGATACGTCTGCAAAAAAGCGACGGGTGAATACGGAGGAAGGAAATGGGTCGTGTGGTACGCACCGGAAATACCGACCACTTACGGTCCTTGGAAATTTTGCGGTCTTCCCGGCCTCGTAATGCTGGCTCATGATACGGAGAACATACACCGTTTTGAAGCCATCACTTTCCGCAAGGGTACGTTGTCAATAGCTTTGCCGGTTATACCCAACATAGTGACCGTAGAAAGAGACAAGTTTGTCAAAAGCAAGAACAAATTTGAAGAGGACCCCATGACAAACATTCCACTGGAATCAATCAGTGATATGACGGTGCAAAAGGATGAAGAAGGGAAAAGCTCCATCCTTATCAACGGTGTACAGTTGCGGATTCGCCCCAATGGTTACACTCCCTTGGAATTAGAATGAAAATTTGGCTATGCGTTTATTCTTCAGTATATTATTTTGCGTTATTACAGGTATCGCTTATTCTCAAAGCCGGATAGAAGGAATGTTGAGAGATGTTTCCGGCGCAGGCATCGACGGTGCGATCATCAAAATTTCTGCGGACAGCACCGTCATTGCCTATGCAATTTCTGACAAGGGACATTTTAATGTTGCCTTTCATACTGGTTCAAGAAAGGTCAAGCTAATCGCCGAGTCGATGGGATATGAATCTGTGGAAAACGAAATCTTGAATATGTCCCAGACCTGCAACCTTACAATGAAAGAAAAAGCGACGGAATTGAAAGAAGTGGTTGTAAAGGCCCCGGCCATCTACCAGCGCGGCGATACCTTGTCCTTTCATCTTTATGCATATACCACTCAAAGTGACTATACATTGAAAGACGCCCTGAAAAAGCTTCCGGGCATAAACGTAGAAGAATCGGGCAAAATCAAATACCTGGGGAAAGACATCTCAAGCTTTTACATTGACGGTCTGGATTTGCTTGGCGGGAAATATAACATAGCGACCACAAATATACCTGCCTCGTACGTAAATTCTGTTCAGGTGCTGAACAATCATCAGGCCATAAACATGAATAAGGACATTTTTTCAGATGACGTGGCCATCAACATCCACATGAACAGCAATGCACGTTTTAAACCCATTGGAACGTATGAAGGCTCTGTCGGGTATGGTGACGACTGGCTATATCAGGTAAGCGGGGCCGGTATGCTTTTCAAGCCCAAGTTCCAGACCATTGCCACATTGAAAATCGGGAACGTACATTCATTTGCTTCAGATGAAGTGACTTCCCTTATCGGAGGAATCGAAGAAGAGTCCAAGGCTGAGAAACTAATGGGTAATCTATCGGCTTCCACTCCACCGATGGACAAAGACCGGTATGCCTCGCCTACCGAATACATGTTTTCTGTCAATTTTATCCAAAAAATGACAGAAACAGCCACATTGCGTGGAAACGTCGATTACAGCTATTCCAAAAGCCAATATGATTATGACATTCAGCGCAACTTCTATGACGAGGATGAGAATATAATCATCGACCAAGGTATAAATTCGCTGTCAACCAGTCATACTCCCAGTTTCTCCATCGTTTATAAAAACAATGCATCGACAAGCTATCTTAATAATTCTCTATTTGGCAAGGCCACGTTCCTACGCAACGACTTGCCGACTACTGAAAACGGCCAGACACTTATGCAGCAACAGTTCATGCGTGACTACTATGTAGGAAATGATTTTTCATATAGCTGGCGCAGGAAGAAACTGCGCTGGAGGCTGTCATCATCCGTTCTGTTATTCAACACGCCACAAGTCAGGCTTACTGTCACAAACGAAGGAAACGACATTCATCAGCATGTAAACAGCTTGAGCTTTCAGACCAAGAATCTCCTGTCTGCGATTTATGATTTCAAGAACTCACGTTTTTATCTTCCACTGTCACTGAACTATTCGGCAGATAAAATGCAAACAGATTTACAGTCCTATCGGGACAATACAGACAATAAGAACGATATGGCAGGCGGTAATTTGAGTGTCGCTTTTGCTCCGCGCTATGAATATACCCATCCGAAACGCATATATGTGTTTCGGGCTGACGTACCGATGCGGATAGATTACATACACAACAGGAATTACATACAGAATGAAAAAGATAAATTCAGCTTCTTTTCCGTATGTCCCGGAGTTTATTTCAACTATAAATTCAGCAGCCGTTCTACATTCAGGACGCAAGTAGGCTATACACGAAACTTTGGGGACATCCTGGACTTCCTGACGTTCCCGGTGCAGACGGACAACACAACCCAAAAAATCAGTTCCGGCATTCTGCAGGACAATAAATCGTTGATGGCAAACCTGCACTATGACTATAAGATACCATTGGATATGTGGTTTGTCAATGCTGACATCATGTACCAACGTGAGCATAACAATCTGCTGGCATCCCAGAAGGTAGCATCGGACTTGATTCAGTCAACTTACCTGTACATGCCCAACAATACCCATAACATAACGGCCCAACTGGGCATTACCAAGCAAATTGAATCCATAAAGACAAAAATTTCATTAAGTGGACTGTATATATGGAGACAGCAGCAGGCAGAGCAGAACAGCTTGCTCACAACCTATTCTTGGCAAAGTGTCGGCATTTCTCCAACATTGACCTCGCAGCCCTGCAAGTATGTTGAATTGGACTATTCCGGTGAAATAAGCAAAACTTTTTTGAGCTATGAGGACATCAAGAGAAGTTATTGGTCGCAGGTACATAAAGTTTCATTAAAAATCACACCGGTACAGTCCCTCATCTTATCCGCTTCATCATACATCGTGAAAAAGGACTTAACAGAAAATCAGAGTAAAACAACGGGCTTGCTTGATTTTGGCATAACCTGGCTATTTAAGGCTTTCAGGTTTAATCTGAGTTTGCAAAACGCGTTAAACCAAGATGCGTATAGCTATACGATATACGATTCTATCAATACCTACAGCTATGATTACAAACTGCGTGGACGTGAACTATTATTTACGCTTGCAATAACACTGTAATATTTCAAGTTTCGCATGTAATACTTTCCTTGGAAGTTACGAAGTTATAGAAGTTATCACTCCGCTTTGTTCTGTTAGAAGTTAAAGCTGATAGTATGGCAAAAGGAAAATTGGCAGTAACAGGTCTATTGGCCTTTAACTTCTTAGCCCACCTTAGTGGGCGATAACTTCTTCTAACTCCTTTAACCCCTGCAAGTTTGACTTCGTCGATTTTCAATTCGCAAGTGCGAGACTTCTCCACTACCCAGTAGGGTAGTTTTGAAAGTCAGAAACCTTCATTGATGCATTGCAGATGCGAATGAAGAGTGCTCGAGAGCCATGCAAGAGTCGCTTATGAAGCATACGGCTATTTTTTTGCAAATAGCTGTTGTCAGAGGGAAAAATATGTTTTTCCTGTTTTTGCTTTTTCTGGCGAGAAACGGATCGTTAAACATCAGACAAAAAGATATGAGTTTTCGTTTCTTTATTGTAACTTTGTTGCCGTAATAGCAAAATAGATAATATTATGTCGCATTTAGCCCCTTTGATTGCCGATTTGGCACTAATTTTGATTTGTGCGGGTGTGATGACGCTGCTTTTCAAGAAGCTGAAGCAACCCCTTGTATTGGGATACGTAGTTGCGGGTTTTCTGGCCAGTCCTCATCTGTCTTTTACTCCTTCGGTGGTGGATACGGCCAACGTACAGACATGGGCCGATATTGGTGTTATCTTCCTGCTGTTTGCATTGGGTTTGGAATTCAGTTTCAAGAAGATTGTGAAGGTGGGAGGTCCGGCCATCATAGCGGCTTGTACCATTATTTTCTGTATGATTCTGGTGGGTATGGCAGTAGGAACCTCGTTCGGATGGAAGCGGATGGATTGTCTTTTTCTGGGTGGAATGATTGCCATGTCTTCTACTACCATTATTTATAAGGCTTTCGATGATTTGGGCATATTGAAGAAACAGTTTACCGGATTGGTACTTAGTGTACTTATTCTGGAAGATATTTTGGCTATTGTGCTGATGGTGATGTTGTCCACAATGGCAGTAAGCAACAACTTCGAAGGTACGGAAATGCTGGAAAGTATTGCTAAACTGTTGTTTTTCTTGATACTTTGGTTTGTGGTAGGTATTTATCTGATACCGGAGTTACTGAAGCGTTGCCGTAAGCTGATGAGTGAAGAGACGCTGCTCATCGTTTCCTTGGGACTGTGTTTCGGAATGGTGGTAATTGCTGCCCATACCGGGTTTTCGGCTGCTTTTGGTGCATTCATCATGGGCTCCATTTTGGCCGAAACATTGGAGGCGGAGCACATTGAGCGGTTAGTAAATCCGGTGAAAGATTTGTTTGGTGCTATTTTTTTCGTATCGGTGGGAATGATGGTCGATCCGGCGATGATTGTGGAGTATGCCATCCCGATTTTGGTCATAACTCTGGCTGTGATAGTCGGTCAGTCCGTATTCGGTACCTTGGGAGTGCTGCTCTCGGGGCAGCCCTTGAAGACGGCCATGCAGTGCGGATTCAGTTTGACGCAAATTGGTGAGTTTGCCTTTATCAT
The DNA here is from genome assembly GCA_905201685.1 of uncultured Bacteroides sp. Taxonomy (GTDB): domain Bacteria; phylum Bacteroidota; class Bacteroidia; order Bacteroidales; family Bacteroidaceae; genus Bacteroides. The sequence continues at coordinate 37,775 of CAJKOW010000010.1, forward strand.
TGCTTCGCTGGGTGTATCGTTGAAGGTAACCAGCCATTTCCTATATCCTATTGTCGTGGCGGTGTCGGTGATTACCACTTTCCTGACTCCTTATATGATCCGGCTGGCCGAGCCGGCTTCTGATTTTGTGGATGCTCACATGCCTAAAAAGTGGAAAGCCTTTCTTGACCGTTATGCTTCGGGTTCGCGTGCAGTCAATCATGACAGTTTGTGGAAACGACTGATTGTGGCATTGGTACGTATTACGGTGGTTTACTCTATCGTGTGTGTAGCTATTGTAGCAGTTTCTTTCCGCTTCCTGGTTCCGTTGTGTAAGGAAGGATTGCCGGGAATTTGGGGCGCATTGGTAGCCGCATTTGTCACCATATTGTTTTTGGCTCCCTTCCTTCGGGCTATTATGATAAAGAAAAATCACTCCATGGAATTTGTGACTTTGTGGAATGATAACCGTGGAAACCGCGCGCCGCTGGTGGCTACTATCGTGTTGCGAGTGCTATTGGCTGTATCATTTGTAATGTTTGTCATAGCAGGCTTGTTTAAGATATCTGTCGGCCTGGTGTTTGGAGTTGCTTTGCTGTTGGTGATTGTGATGATACTGTCCCGCCAGTTGAAGAAGCAGTCCATCCTGATTGAACGGAAATTTTTCCAGAATCTTCGTTCGCGTGACATCCGTGCCGAGTATATGGGCGAGAAGAAGCCTGAATATGCCGGTCGTCTGCTTTCGCGCGATTTGCACCTTACCGATTACGTGATACCGGGAGAGTCGGAGTGGGTAGGAAAGACGCTTGGCGAACTGAATTTCGGAAAGAAATACGGTGTGCACGTGGTGTCCATCTTGCGTGGCAAGAAGCGCATCAATATTCCGGGTGCTACCGACCGTCTGTTTCCGCAGGATAAGTTACAGGTGATAGCGACCGATGAAGAACTGAATCGTTTCGGCGAAGAGATGGAAAAAGTCTCCGAACTGGATACCGATGTGGTGGAGAAAAGCGAAACAATTCTCCGTCAGTTCCGTATCGATTCAGATTCCCCGTTCTTGGGGAAAACGTTGAAGGAAGCCGGCATACGCGAGAAGTATCATTGTCTGATAGCTGGTGTGGAGCGTGGAAGCGGTGAATTGCATGCCCCCGATCCACATGAGCCTTTTGCCGAAGGTGATGTTGTCTGGATTGTGGGCGAGAAGGAAGATGTGTATAAACTGGTTGGCGAGAAGAACGATGACGAAGAAATGGAGTAGGGAAGTCTGTTTATAACTTCCCTAATATCTTGTCCATGACCCAATTGGTTAACGTGGCACTTTCGCCGTCGCAAGTACATACCGACTTGCCCAGCAGATGATCTACTACCGCCTGTATAAGGGGTTGCTGCACGTAAATCGGGTTTTCTACGATGATTTCTTCCCGCCCTCTTTCGGTATGCAGGGCAATAGGGTCGTAGGTGAAAACGGAGAAGCAGATCATGCCCTTGTCTCCGATTATTTCGATGCGATCTTCACGTGCGGAGTCGTGAGCTACGAAGCACCACGAGCCACTGCCAACCAGTCCGCTGTCAAACTGGAAGCAGGCACTAAGTGTATCTTCGGCAGGATAAAGGCCCCCACGGTTGCTTTTGTATCCGCTGGCTTTGAGTATGCAGCCAAAAATCTCCTGCAGCAAGTCAATCTGATGGGGAGCCAGGTCGTAGAAGTATCCTCCACCGGCAATGTCAGGTTGTACACGCCAGGGTAACTTCTCTTTGTTATAGTCCAAGTCGCGTGGTGGTTGTGCAAAACGAATTTGTATGTTGATGACATTGCCGATGGCTCCTTCTTCGACCAACGATTTCACTTTCTGGAAATAGGGCAGGTAGCGTCGGTAGTAGGCTACGAAGCAGGGTACGCCTGTCTCGTGCGAGATGCGGTTGATGCGGCAGCATTCTTCGTAAGTGACGGCCATTGGTTTCTCGATATATACAGGTTTGCCTGCCTTCATCGACATGACGGCGTATGTGGCATGCGAGGAGGGCGGAGTAGCAATATAGACGGCGTTAACATCATCGTCGTCAATCAGTTCTTGTGCATCGTCGTACCATTTGGGAATTCCTCTTTCTTGTGCATAGGCTTTTGCTTTGGCACCGTCACGACTCATTACGGCAACGACCTCCGAATTTTCTATTTTCTGAAAGGCCGGACCGCTTTTGTATTTGGTGACTTCGCCACAGCCTATGAATCCCCATTTGATGATTTTTTCTTTCATATTATATTGTTGTGTATTGACGTTCATATTCCGGTTTTGTTATTCGTTTGTGCAGGTTGGATTGTTGGCTTTATGCTGCAGGACGTAATCAGCTTTTATCAGTCTTCATCATCAAAGTCGAAATCGAAGTCAAAATCGTCCATAAATTCAGGTGCGGTAAATTCTTCGAGTTCACGTCTGTCCTTCTTGGTCGGACGACCTGTTCCTTTGGCACGGTTGACGAACCCGCTGACTCGGCTCATCTCCAGCAATTCATATTGGTCGGGAGTTGTAACATTCTCCATCATTTCTGCAACGACTTTGGCCCCAACTCGCTTCTCGATGGGCTGAAGTACCTTAAACGAGTAAGTGATGGGAGGCTTGCGTACTTGAATAACGTCGCCCGGCTTCACCATACGTGCAGCCTTGGCCTGTGCACCATTGATGCTGACTCGTCCTTTCTTGCAGGCTTCGGCAGCTATGGTGCGTGTTTTGAAGATGCGTACGGCCCACATCCATTTGTCTATTCTGGCTTCGCTCATTTATTTCTTATTAAATTGGTTCATTGTAATGTCGATTCCTGCCAGGCAGAAACTTTTTACGATTTCACCGGCAGTTTCTAACCGTTCGGGTAAGACTTTCCAGTCTTCGTCCGTGAAGTGGCCTAGTACATAATCTATTTGTCCTCCTCGGGGGAAGTCGTTTCCGATGCCAAAACGCAGACGCGCATAGTTTTGGGTACCCAGTGTAGCAGCGATGTGCTTCAGGCCGTTGTGTCCGGCGTCGCTGCCTTTTCCTTTCAATCGTAAGGTGCCGAAAGGGAGTGCAAGATCATCTACTACTATCAGCAAGTTCTCAAGTGGAATGTTTTCTTTTTGCATCCAATAGCGGACAGCGTTTCCGCTAAGATTCATGTATGTGGACGGTTTAAGTAAAATCAGCTGACGGCCTTTGACCGAAAGTGTGGTGATGAAGCCGTAACGTCGGTCGTCGAAGGTGGCTCCTGCCGCCTTAGCTAAGGCATCCACTACCATGAAACCTATGTTGTGGCGGGTTTCGTGATATTCGGGGCCGATGTTTCCTAATCCTACAATCAGATATTTCATGAGTGTATTCGAAATAACTTGTTTTTCTATGCTGCACAAGCAGCATGTTCATTAAAAAACTGACGCGGATTATCACAACTACCCGCGGATTGTAGTATGAATCTGCGAGTGGTTGCGTAATCCGCGTCAAGGGATATTTAAATAAAGGAGATGCTGTGATTAATTAGCAGCAGCTGCTGCACCTCTTGCTGCACGAGTCAGTTTCACTGCACATACGACAGCTTCCTTGGCATTCAGCAATTCGAGACCTTCGTAGTGTAACTCGCCCACTTTGATAGTCTTTCCTAAGCCCAGGTGAGATACATTTACAACCAGTCTTTCAGGAATAACGTTATACAAAGCTTTAACTTTCAGCTTGCGGATTTGCAGAGCCAGCTTACCACCGGCCTTAACACCTTCGGCCAAACCTTCCAACTGTACAGGAACTTCCATGACGATGGGTTTAGACTCGTCGATTTGATAGAAGTCAACGTGCAGAATAGTATCCTTTACCGGATGGAATTGAATGTCCTTCATAATGGCATTGACCTTTTTGCCATCGATGATCAGGTCAACCACATAGATGTGCGGAGTGTAAACCAAGTTGCGCAGACCTTCAGCCGGTACAGTAAAGTGAACGTTTTCACCACCACCATACAGTACGCATGGTACACCGTTGTCTTTACGAATAGCTTTTAAAGCTCTTGCTTGTTCCGAAGAACGCTCTGCAATGGTTCTTGCAGTTCCTTTGATTTCAATTGATTTCATCTTTTTAAATTTTTGTGTTACTCTAAATTAAGTTTGTTTGTTGCTTAATTCACCATCACACGATATGGTTTTACCATACGATGTTGCAAAAAAGCGGTGCAAAAGTACGCTTTCTTTTTGAATTACACAAAAATATACCGGTTAAAAATCAATATCTATTTTGATTTCTCCATCCAGCGCAGCTGATTCTAAGCTGCTATTTGTGTTAGCGATGACGTTGTTTGCATCTTTGTTTCCGTTGGCCGGAGTAGAGTCGGAAGAAGCGTCGTTGCCCTGTTCCTCTTCGATAAAGCGGATGGCTTGTTGTAATCCGGCCATGAACTTTTCAAAATCTTCTTTATAGAGAAAGATTTTATGCTTCTCAAAACTTACCTGCGAATCATCGCCTTCGCCGGTCACAATTTTCTTGCTTTCGGTAATGGCCAGAAACATTTCATCTTTTCTGTTCTTCTTTACGTCCAAATAGTAAATACGTTTACCTGCTTTGATGGATTGGGAAAATACAATCTCCTTGTCATTCATGTCGCCACCGTTTTTTTTCTTTAACTCTTCCATATTATAGGTTCTTGTTGTAATCGGCTTCAAAATTGATGATTTTTTTTAAACTGTCAAAAGAAAAAAGCCGGATAATGACTTTTTGCATAAAAAAATGTGATTTATTTGTGCTGAACTCACTAAAAATGCCTACTTTTGCACTGTTAAAACAATAGTATTTATTTAGCATTATGATTAACAGAGTTCTTATTCGTCTTAAGATTATACAGATTGTATATGCTTATTATCAGAACGGCAGTAAAAATTTAGACTCAGCGGAGAAAGAATTGTTCTTTAGCCTTTCTAAGGCATACGACCTTTACAACTACCTGCTGATGCTGATGATTGCTTTGACGAACTACGCACGCAAGCGCATTGATGCGGCAAAAGCCAAGTTGGCTCCCACCGCCGAAGAGTTGTATCCCAACATGAAGTTTGTAGAAAACAAGTTTATTGCCCAGTTGGAAGGCAATAAGCAGCTATTGGATTATGTTGCTAATCAGAAACGTTCGTGGGATAATGATGAAGACTTCGTAAAAGGACTTTACGAGAAGATTCAGGCCTCGGATATATATAAGGAATATATGGCTTCGTCGGATAATTCGTACGAGGCAGATCGGGAATTATGGCGTAAACTCTATAAGACGTTTATTTTCCATAATGAAGATTTGGACAGCCTGCTCGAGGATCAGAGTCTGTATTGGAATGATGATAAGGATATTGTAGATACGTTTGTATTGAAGACAATCAAGCGTTTTGATGAAAAGAATGGGGCAGATCAAGAACTCCTTCCTGAGTTTAAGGACGAGGAGGATCGGGAGTTTGCACGCCGGTTGTTCCGCCGTACCATATTGAATTGCGATTACTATCGCCACCTTATCAGCGAGAACACACGAAACTGGGATCTCGATCGTGTAGCCTTTATGGATGTAATCATTATGCAGTGTGCTTTGGCCGAGATATTGAGTTTTCCTAATATCCCCATCAGTGTCTCTTTAAATGAATATGTTGACATTGCAAAGGTGTATAGTACATTAAAGAGCGGCAGTTTTGTCAATGGTACATTGGACGGAATTGTTAAGGTATTAAAAAAAGAAGGTAAGTTAACGAAAAACTGATACCTTTGTTGCTCACATTTAAAAAACTAAAACTGAATATTTATGAATTTGATGACTGTATTCCTTTTGCAGGCTGCTCCTGCAGGTCCTGCGGGTGGCGGTAGCATGATGTGGATCATGTTAATAGCCATGTTTGTGATCATGTATTTCTTTATGATTCGTCCGCAGAACAAGAAACAAAAAGAAATTGCTAACTTCCGCAAGTCTCTTCAGGTTAACCAGAAGGTGATTACGGCTGGTGGCATCCATGGCGTGATCAAGGAAATCAATGATAATGACGTGATCCTTGAGATTGCTTCTAATGTAAAGATCCGCATTGATAAGAATTCTATTTTTGCTGCAGCAGCCGATGCAAATAGCAGTCAGGCTACAAAATAAAGGAAGGATGAAGAGCCTATGCTCGGTCGGAATAGCATAAAAAGAACCTATTTTAGAATTGCTGTACAAGTGAAGAACTTTCTGCTTAGTGCCAAGAGCAGGGAGTTCTTCATTTTTTTATTTTTCTTTTTCGTTGCCAGCGGATTCTGGTTGTTGCAGACATTGAATAACGATTACGAAACTGAATTTTCAGTTCCGGTACGATTGAAAGGTGTGCCGGATAATGTAGTCATTACCTCAGAACCAGCATCAGAACTGCACATCAGGGTGAAGGATAAAGGAACTGTATTGCTGAATTACATGCTGGGTAAGAGCTTCTATCCACTGACGATTAATTTCGACGACTATAAAGCTGCTGATAACAGCAACCATGTACGTATTATCTCGTCCGAGTTCGAGAAGAAAATCCTCAGTCAGTTGAATGTATCCACTCGTTTACTGTCGGTAAAGCCGGATACGCTGGAGTATTATTATTCTACGGGAGATTCGAAGCTGGTGCCTGTCAAGTTATTGGGTGAAGTCAGTGCTGGGCGGCAGTATTATTTGTCCGATACGGTTTTTACTCCCGATTCGGTGTTGGTCTATGCTTCGAAGGAGGTTTTGGATACGGTTACGGCAGCCTATACCAAATGGGTCAGGCAAGATAATATCAGTGATACGTTGCGGCAGTCTGTAAGTTTGCTGGTACGCAAGGGCATGAAATACATACCCTCGTCGGTCGAGATGATGTTGCCTGTAGATATCTATACAGAAAAGACGGTAGAAGTACCATTGAAAGGAGTTAATTTTCCTGCTGATAAAATCTTGAGGACTTTTCCTTCGAAAGTGCAGGTTACTTTTCAGGTGGGATTGAGCCGTTTTCGGAAAATTACTGCGGACGATTTTCATATTCGCGTGTCGTACGAGGAATTGCTTCTGCTTGGAGCTGATAAATACACGGTTAAGTTGGGGCATTTGCCTGAAGGGGTTACCCAAGTCCGTGTCCATCCGGAGCAGGTGGATTTTCTAATAGAACAAATATCTTCGGATTATGGCAACTAAAATTGGTATTACGGGTGGAATTGGCAGTGGAAAAAGTGTCGTATCCCATTTGCTTGATGTGATGGGTGTGCCAATGTATATTTCTGACATTGAAACCAAGAAGCTGATGCAGAGTGATGAGGAGATTCGTCGGAGCCTGATAGCTTTGTTGGGAGAGGAGGTATATGTAGGAGGTAGCTTAAACAAGCCGATGCTGGCTGCTTATCTTTTTGCTTCGGATCAGCATGCACGTGAAATTAATGCGATAGTCCATCCGCGTGTAAAGGCCGACTTCCGCCGATGGGCGCAGGAGCACGACCGTCATCCTCTTGTCGGTATTGAGTCGGCAATTCTGATTGAAGCAGGTTTCGCAGCCGAAGTCGATAAGGTAGTGATGGTCTATGCTCCTCGTGAAGTTCGGGTAGCTCGTGCTATAAAGCGTGACAGTTCCTCACGCGAGCAGATAGAACAACGCATTCGTAGCCAGATGGATGATGAAGTAAAGCGTGAATACGCAGACTTTGTGATAGTGAACGACGGCGAAAGAGCTTTGATTCCACAGGTTCAGGAGCTGCTTGCATGGAATTGCATAAGAAATTAGTGAAAGCAAAAATAAGTTTCCTTATTTTGTATTCTCTTCTGCTTGCATTATCTTTGCCAATCAATTTAAACCTACTATTAACTAATCAAAAATAAGAATAGAGTTATGTTGAAAACTATTTTGTCTATCTCAGGAAAACCGGGATTGTATAAACTTGTTTCTCAAGGAAAGAATATGCTGATTGTGGAATCCATTGTCGATAAAAAACGGTTCCCTGCTTACGGTAACGAAAAGATTATTTCATTAGGCGATATTGCCATGTACACGGATGCTGAAGATATTCCATTGAAGGATGTTTTAGCCTCGATGAAGAAGAAAGAGGGTGGCGCTGCCGTTAATATGGATTTAAAGAAGGCAACTTCTGAGGAGCTTCGTACTTATTTGGCCGAAGTGTTGCCCAATTTCGATCGTGATCGTGTGCATTCTTCCGATATTAAGAAGTTGATTTCCTGGTATAATCTGCTGGTTGCTGCCGGTTTGACTGATTTTGAGGAGGTTGCTGAGCAGGAAGAGGCAACAGAAGAAAAATAAAAAGGCAGAATTTATTTCTTCAATTAAAATATATTAATGGGTGTATCAAGAAAGTAGAACGGTTAAGTCTGTTCAATGCCTTTCTGATACACCCATTTTCTTAGTATTCAACCTTATCTTCCTTTTTCATCCACATGTCAAAGGCTTTGATGGCCTCTTCGGGTAATACTATTTCAGAAGGTAGTTTGCGCCGGTCTTTAGGCAACTCCAGTTCATCGTAGATGAAAGAGTCGTCAAAACCGATATTTTTAGCGTCGGTCTTGTTATTGCCGTAATACATTTTGTCCAGATGTGCCCAATAGATGGCACCCAGACACATGGGGCAAGGCTCGCAAGAAGTATAGATTTCATATCCACTCAGGTCAAACGTCTTTAGCTTTTCACAAGCAGCACGTATGGCGCTTACTTCAGCGTGAGCTGTAGGATCGCAGTTGGATGTCACACGGTTGACGCCAGTAGCTACAATCTGACCGTCTTTGGCGATGACCGCACCAAAGGGCCCTCCGCCGTTTTGTACGTTTTCGACAGATAATTCTATGGCTTTTCTCATTAATTCTTCTTTCGTCATAGTTTGAGGCTTTTTGTTACACGAGGTAAAGATAAGAAGAATAAACGGGATTAAAAACAAAATATTCTTATTCATTTTTATAGTTTTTATTAGCTTTCCTGGATGTGTCTATACTTATTATGCTAATGTGTCTTGTACTGATATAGGTAGACACATTTTAATAACAAAAATGTGAATCAACAATGAGGAAAAAACACAGTCGTTTCAGTGAAGAGGATCGAATATCTCTTCTTCGTGCTTATTATCAGTCAGGCTTGAGCAAGCATTCTTTTTGCAAACTTCACTCCCTCAGCGGTCTTAGGCTTTTAAATTATTGGATAGAAAAGTATGGTGATAAAGTAAAATCGCTATCTTCGCCTTCGATAACTTCAACGGAAGAAGATATGGCCAATCGCAGCAAAGAA